>CANRIT010000004.1 GCA_947630745.1 uncultured Clostridia bacterium | reverse complement strand
TATGTATTTACAAATGCCGATGTTTTTGAAAATGTAGAAATTCAAAACCTAACTGGTGAAAAACTAGATACCACTCAGCCTTTACATCATGGCGACAAATTTGCAGTTAAATTAACCACAAAAACTGGCTATGACAGCACATTCTCAATAACTGGTGCTGAGTTTACTGAAGAATATACAGAAGCTGGTTTGCCAATCTACAAAATTGTTGCAGACAACAAAACAGCAGAAGATAAAGACATTACCTTACACTATGAAGAACAAATCCAAACCTTTACTGTACATTTCTTCGATTTTGATGGGGTGGAACAAACATCTCAATCTATTCAATATAATAATAGCATTACAGTTGACACTCCACATAAAGACCCTACCATTTCAGAACAATTTTCCTTTGCTGGCTGGCTAATAGTTGATGAAGATAATCAACCTATATTATTAAATGGCGAAAAGCAACACTTTAATTTTGGCGAAACTCCAATTACTGCAAATCTATATGTCCGCGCAGACTTCACATCATCACCACGCGAATACATACTTACAATTGATGCTGAAGATAGAAGCCATGTAACAATAATGCGTGGCGAAGATGATATTACCGAACTAACCACAATCCATTATGGAGAAGAATTAAAAATTTCATATAATTTAAGCAACAATGCTAAACTTGTTACTTTTACAATTAATGAACAAGATTATTCAGAAACTGAACCGGACACAGCAATAACTATTCAAGTAACTGGCGATTTAACAATTAATTTTGAAGAAGAAATAATAGAAGTTTTAGCGTATGAACGAAATTCAACTGGCTATACAGTAACTGGATTTAAAGAAGGCATAAGTGGAGTAGAAAATGTTGTAATACCCGACACATATATGGACTTACCAGTAACTGAACTTTCAGAACATGCATTTGATAGTAATAAAACAATAGCAACCATAACAATTGGAAAAAATATTAATAAATTTGGCAGGTACTCATTTTACCAGTGTACAGGTATTACAAAGATTTATTATAATGCAAAAAGCGCACAAAGTTTATCTTCACCACAACGTCCATATTCTCGCCAGTATGTTTTCTATGGTATAGGCACAGAAGAAAAAGGTGTAACTGTAATATTTGGTGATGAAGTTCAAACTATACCAAACAATTTGTTTTATCAGGAAGTTAATATTTCCAACATTACAATAGGCAAAAATGTCACTAATATTGGAGATGGCGCATTTTATGGTTGCAGCGGGATAACCGAGATAACCATACCAGAAAGTATTGTAAAAATTTGGCCAGATACATTTGATGGATGTACATCAGTTACAAAAATTAATTACAATGCAAAACATGCTTACGATTTTAATAGTTCAGAAAGAGTATTTAATAATGTTGGTTCTGCGGAGGAAGGGGTGTCCGTAATATTTGGGGACGCAGTGGAGACTATCCCAGATTATTTGTTTTACTACGCGGACAATATTAAAAGTATAGCAATTGGTAAGAATGTTAGTAAAGTTGGATCTCATGCGTTTAGTTATTGCAATAAAATAACTGAAATTCGATACGGTGGCACATTAAAACAATGGAATGATTTAGGTATTGTAAGAAATTCTTCTGGAACTGATTTATATATAAATGATGTTCAAGTGAAAGGTAATTTAGTTATACCAAATGATGTTACAAAAGTAAACGATTACGCATTTTATGGGATTGACGACATAACAAGCATAACATTTGGCGAAAATACAACCGAAATTGGGCTAGCTTCGTTTAAAGGATGCAACGGATTAACTGAATTAACAATACCAAAAAATATAACCAGCATTGGTTCAGGTGCGTTTAGTGGTTGTAAAAAATTAGCAAAGATTAATTACAATACCAATGCTAGTCTTGATACTTCTTATTCTCCGTTCGATGACGTAGGACTAGAATTAGAAACTGGAGGGGTTAGTGTAATAATTGGCGATGAAGTGCAAAAAATCCCAAACCGTTTGTTCTATGACTGCGAAAAGGTCGCAAGCGTAACAATTGGTAATAATGTAACAGAAATTGGGGAAATGGCATTTGGTTGGTGTAGGAATTTGTTGACAGTAACAATTGGCACAAATGTAGAGAATATCGCAAGCGATGCTTTTTATGGTTGTAACAAGATTGTAGAAGTTATAAATAAATCAACAAGTATAACTAATATTCAAATTGGAGACAGTGGGAATGGGCATGTCGCTGAGCAAGCCGCAAGGGTAATAACTGATGAATCAAAAGCAGGCACATTTGAAGAAGTTGATGGAATTAATTATTACAAATATGATGATGAAGTTGTGGCGACTGGTTTTGCAAATGAAGAAAAGCAAGTTCTTACTTTCCAGCAAAATACAACAAGTATAAAAAATGGCGCATTTGCAAGCTGTTCTAGCTTGTTGACTACAGTTATATTTTCAGAAAACTTAACCACTATTGGCAAAGAGGCATTTAGTAGTTGTTTTCAATTAACAAATATAGACATGAGTAATGCTAGTAGTTTGACAACAATTGGCGAACAAGCGTTTTATTATTGTGGACGATTAACTGAAATAACAATACCAGAAAATGTAACTGATATAGGTGCTAACGCATTTTGTCTTTGTGACAAACTTATTGAAGTAATAAATAAATCACAAATAGACTTAAATCAAGTTACAAATAATAGACTTTATGATTATGCCGCAGTTATATTAAAAGACGAAAGTGATAAAGGTCAATTAGAAACAAAAGACGGTGTAATCTATTATAGATATCACGAAGAATTAATTGCATGCGGTATGGTAGAGAGCCACGGAACTATTACTCTTCAGGACGGGACAACAAGGATAAAGGGCGGCGCTTTTACGGGTCGATGGGGAGGCCGTACAGATATTACAATACCGGAGAGCGTAAAAAGTATGGGCAACTGTGAAACTTTCTCAACAGATTCAAGCGATTATTCAATGACCCTAACAGTAAACAGCGAAGAAGTTTATCTAATGCTTTCGTCTACTACTTGCTATTTTAGAGAGAGAGACGTTGTCAGGATACCGCAAACTTTTGTCAACGAAAAGACTAATGACTTTTTGGAAGATAGAGAAAGGTTTGAGAAAAGTAGTTATTCGGGTTATTATGCATATACATATATTTACGATTAATAACAAAAAATCTCTTGTTTTTGCAAGGGATTTTTTTAGTCGGATTTGGCGTATTCGTCGATAAGGAAGTTTTTAAGTAGGGTGTAGCGTTGGGCGGTGTAGTTGTTGTGAATCATGCGGGCAAGCATTTGTTTGCTGCCCACCAGCACAACCGCCTTTTTTGCGCGGGTAATTGCGGTGTACAATAGGTTGCGGGTGATAATTATTGGCGCGCCTGGCACAAGCGGAATAACCACGCAATCAAATTCACTACCCTGACTTTTGTGTATGGTTATGGCGTAAGCCAGCGTAATTTGATAAAGGTCGGATGCGGCATATTTGCACATTTTTCCGTCATCAAAAAGTATGGTAACCTCGTGAGTGTCTGGTTCAATTTTGGTTATGTAGCCAATGTCGCCATTAAACACGCCATCGCCATTGTTGGTTGCGCCATTTTCTTCGTACTTAACATAGTTCATTTGATAGTTGTTTACAATTTGCATCACCTTGTCGCCAACATGATATTTGGTAAACTCGTTTTCTAGTTCAATGCCAGAAAAATGCGGATTTATTGTCATTTGCAGCCGCTTGTTTAAATTATCAATTCCGCACGGGCCCGCCTTCATAGGCGCAAGCACCTGAATATCCTCTGGCTTATACCCAAAATATTTTGGCAAGCGGTTGGTTACAAGGTCAATTATGGTTTCGCTGTTGGCAGTTAAGTCGTTGCCCGCAATGTAGAAAAAGTCCTTACTTTTGTTGTCCAATATCGGCATTTTGCCGCAATTTATAAGGTGGGCGTTGGTTACAATAAGGCTGTTTTCTTCCTGCCTATAAATGTTTTTAAGTTGGGTGGTTGGCAGCCTGCCACTTTCAATTAAATCCCTAAGCACATTGCCCGCGCCCACACTTGGCAATTGGTCTTTATCGCCCACCAAAATAAGGCGGGTGGTGGAACGCACTGCTTTAAGCAGGTGATAGAAAAGCGAAATGTCAACCATGCTCATTTCGTCAACAATAATAACATCGGCGTCAAGCGGGTTTTCTTCATTGCGGTGGAAATAGGCGGTGTCTTCACCCGTCATTTCAAGCGCACGGTGAATGGTTTTTGCTTCCATACCGCTGGTTTCGGTCAGCCGCTTGCTTGCCCGCCCGGTTGGCGCACACAACAACACTTTTTTGTGTTGAGTTTTAAACATCTCCAAAATGCAGCGCACAATGGTGGTTTTGCCCGTACCCGGCCCGCCAGTTATAATCGACACGCCCTTAGTTAGAGCGGTAAGCACGGCATCGGTCTGCTCGCCATTAAGCTGAATGTTATGCAAGCGCTGATAAAAGTTGACATTTTCCAAAAAGTTGAAATCGTCATTAAAGCGGTTGAATGTGAGTTTAAACAACTTTTGCGCCACATATTTTTCGTGGAAATAAAACTTGGTAAGCACGCAAATGTCTTTGCCGCGATAGTTGAAGGTTTTAATTTGCCCTTCCACACTTAAAAAATCCACTGACTGCTCAACAAGGTGGCGTTCTTGCTCGCCAAAACTTAAAATTTCCATGCAACTGTTAACCAAATCTTCTTTCGGCAGATAGGTGTGCCCCTCACGCTCGCTAAAAAGTTTAAGGCAGTACACAAGCCCGGCTTTTATGCGGTTTTCGCCATACACATCAATGCCAAGTTTAAGCGCAATTTTGTCCGCGGTCAAAAAGCCAACGCCGTCAATATCTTCAACCAACTGATATGGGTTGTTTTTAACCACTTCTATGGTTTTGTCCTTATAAATATTGTAAATTTTTATGGCAAGGTTGGTGGAAATGTTGTGCGATTGCAAAAACATAATGGCAGACTGCATGCCTTTCATATCGTTATACGCGTTGGAAATTTCCATTGCCTTTTGGCGCGAAATGCCGCGAATTTTGCTAAGTTTAAGCGGGGCAAATTCAAGCACGGAAAGCGTGTCAAGCCCAAATTCGTTAACAATCTTTTTGGCGGTGGCGGGGCCAATGCCATAAATAAGCCCGCTTGACAAATACCTTTCAATGGCAGGCAGGGTGGTTGGCTCAATCACGCGCGCCTCGTCCACCTTAAACTGCTCGCCAAATCGCTTGTTAACCACAAATTCGCCATCAAGTTCAAGCGTTTGCCCTTCGTACACTTCGGGCAGGCTGCCAACCGCGGTAAGCCGCTTGTTGTTATATGACAAATTAATTACAGAATAGCCATTTTCTGCATTTCTAAACACGGTATTAACAACACTGCCCACAATTTTCATAAAAGAATTATACAAAATTAAAATTTTTTTTGCAACTAACAAACAACATATTTAAAAATCTTGCAAACAATTGACAAATTGCAAAATGCGCGCTAATATATATAATATATACTTATTATATAAAATACCTTATATATAAAGGCGCGGTTTAAGCGCGTACATGGCAAATTTGGGCGGCAAAAGGTGGTTTTTAAAAGCAAAATTTGGCGCGCAAAAATAAGTGTATAAAAATTTAAATTGTTGTTAAAACTTACAAATTTTGTCAATTTTGGCAAAAATTTTGCAAAAAATTCAAAAATTTCATCATTTTTAACAAAATTTTTAAAATTTTCGGGCAAAATAATCAAATTTTTTAAAAAAATTTAAAAAACACTATTGACAAAAATTCAAAATGGGTTATAATAGCATTGTATAAAGGGGAGATAATTATGAAAAAGTTTTTGATTTTCCTAGTTGCAATAGTGGTTGTTGTATGCTTTGGCGTAACAACTTACTATTTCTTGCGCAATGATGAAACTATTACGCTTTCTAAATCATCTTTGCAAATAAACGAAGGGGGCACTTTCTCTCTTCGCGCTAAAGACTATACTGGTCTTGGGCTTACTGTAACCAAACAACATCGCAAAACCAAATATGGTTACAAGGTGTATAAAGTTGAAAATGGCAAAAAAACAGATGTAACCGATGGCGATTATATTGTGTACGATGCCAAAGCTGATACATACACCGCAGTTAAGGGTGGGCAATATATCTTTACAATCACCACCACAAACAAAAAGTATAAAGAATTTAACGTAGACCTTACTGTCGGCAACGGCGTTGATGCGCCTTACTTCATCCGCACAGCAGACGAGTTAAACAAATACCTTAACACCAATGATAATAAAGATGTCAACAAAGACGCTGTCCTTTTAAACAACATCACTTTGGGTGACGGATTTACTGGTTTGCCAAAATATGTGGGCAACTTTGATGGTAACGGCAAAACAATCAGTGGTTTAAAAATCACTGGCACCGACACAAATGCTGGTTTGTTCAAAGCAATTGGTGGCGAGGCAACCGTTTCTAATTTAACAATCTATCAACCAGTTATCAATGGTAGTTTCTCAAACGCTGGTGCGCTTGCTGGCACAATAAGCAACAACGCAGTTATTTCTGGTGTGCAAATTAAACAAGCAGACATAACCAACACCAACGCAACTGGTGTAACTGGTGGTTTGGCTGGCACAATTTCGGATGACGCGTTGATTGCAGTTTCTTACACTGACAGCGCAAACATCAAAGTTAACGATGCAACTTCAACTTTGGCAGTTGATAGCAAAACAGTTGGCGGCTTGGTTGGCGTTAACGATAAGGCAGACATCAAAGCAAGTTACGCAAAAGACGTTGTTATTCCTGGCAACGGCAATGCTGGTGGCTTGGTTGGCGAATTTATTGTTGAAAAGAGCTACGAATCTGGCTCAAGCACCACTGAAGAATTTAAAAACAACGGCACAATTCAACAGAGCTACGCAACTGGTGTAACTTCTAATGACATGGGTTCATTCCTTGGTAAATTGACCGATAATGGAACAGTTAAAATTTCAAAAGACAACAGCGAACCATATTCTTACTTGGTTGGTAACTACGCAAAAAATGGTCAAGACCAAAGTTTGATTAAAAATACTGACGGTGCAAGTGACTTATATCAAGCATTAACTCAGGCGGCTGGTTCTTCAAAACCTAACTATGTAAATAACTTGCCAGAAGATAAACAATACAAATTGTATAATGACGTTCCTTGGCAAGCAAATTTGTGGGATTTCACAAACGAAACTCCATCATTAAAATTGGAAAATGGCATTTCTGCAGACAATACAATCAGTCCAGATATGGCATACTTTGCTGGTGCTAGAACACCTCGTGAAGTTAACTCTGATGGTAGCGACTTGGATACAGCATTAAAATCAACAAATAAAGGTGACCAAAATATAACTTTAAAACACAACGAAGCTGGTTATGAATTAAGTGAACAATACGACTTTACAAACAGAACATTAATTGGTGAGGCAGACGCGGAAGGCAACCTTCCAGTTATAAAAGTTAAAAATGGTTTGTTTAAAGATGTTAAAAATTCTTCAATCTCTAACATCATAGTAGAAGTTAGTGAAGCGCCTACTGAGGGCGACACATATGGTGCGGTTGCAAACACAATTGCAGACAACACTTCAATTTCTAATGTAACTGTTAAATATTCTAACGAATTGACCATTGGCGAATCAACTACCACATTTGGTGGTTTGGTCGGCAAGGCAACTGATAGTACAATTTCTAACTGCTCGGTTGAAGGGCTTAACATTAAGAGTTCTGCAATCCAAAACTTTGGTGGTTTGGTTGCAAACAGCCAAAACACTTCAATCAGCATCAACGGCAACAGCGTAACTGCAACAATCAACACCACAGCCGCTGCAAACATCGGTGGTGTGGCAGCATCTAACACAAAAGAAATTTTGGGTGCAGACGATAACAACCTTGCAGTAACATTAAATGTTGCATCGGTTGGCGGAAACAGCAATATTTCAGCAATCACAGCAGACAACAACGGCACAATCTCTAACATCAAATTGAATGCAGAAGTTAAATTCCCAAATAGCAGCACACACACTATTAATGTTGCTGGTATGGCAGTTAACAACTATGGCAAAATTTCACAAGTTTATCTTGAACAAGGTAACTTGGGTGAAGAAGCAAACAGCCAAGTTGACAATAATCACATAGTTGCTGGTTCTGTTGTATACGCACAAGAAAATTCAACAGTCAGTCAAGTAACTGTAAAAGCAAACATCTATGGTAATTTGGCATCTGGTATCGTTTATCAAATGATGAACACATCCGCTACATTTGACCAAGTTTATGTTGGTAACAACACTATTGCTGGTAAAAAGTATGTTGCAGGCATGGCAATTTACGCAAACTTTGGCACAATTAAAAATGTGCAATTGGTAAGCAATTTGAAAGGTTATGCAGATACCACCAGAACTTCATTGTTAGTTATGGATTTTGAAAGCAATGGCACTATTGATTGTGTAACTGTAAATAGTTCAATTGATGCAAATTGTAAAGGTGTTATCTATCGCGAAACTGCATACAGATTCTCAGCTGATGACGGAGTGGAAGATGGGTCTGCAGCATCAACCGGATATAAGGAAACCAACAATATTTTCGGCGATCCGGGCACCAATGTTGGTAAAATGACTAATGTAGTTATAAACATTGGTAAAGCATCTGAGTCTGGTAAGGCTATAACTAAATGTATGTATATTGGAGCAGCGTGGGATTTTAATCCAGGACATGGTGCAACTAGCACAGGCATTAATTTTGTGCAAACCTTATCTAATGACGATTTTGCTAATTCTGAAAATTTCAAGGGCAACTTCCATGTTGAATTAACTAAAGACAATACAAAGAGCAAGTCTGCATTTTCATCCAACAACGGATATGACTATACACTTCAATTCAATTTAAGTGCATCGGCAGATACTATTTGGCAAGAAGTACCAAACGCAGGCATTCAGTTAACTTTCTTAAAGAATATCTAATAACAAAAAATTCACAGCTTAGCCTGTGAATTTTTTTATGCGCGTGAACAAAAAAGATGCACTTGATGTGCATCTAATAGGTCAGTTTAACCTATTGCTGTTGTTGTGGATTAGCCTTTTCTTTTTCGTAAGCTGCAACCAAAGCGGTTGTGATTTGTTCCCTAGTTTTTGTGTCAATAGGGTGAACAATATCCCTAAATTCACCATTAGGGGTGCGCTTTGAAGGCATGGATACGAAACAGCCGTTGGCACCTTCAATAATCCTTACATCATGCACTACAAAAACGCCGTCAATAGTGAAAGATGCAAAAGCTTTTAAATTGCCTTCGTTAGAAACCAATCTAACCCTGATGTCTGTAATGTCAAACATGTGTTGTACTCCTTCCCTTTTAAACTACCTAGTAGTTATAATAATTATACCACAAAAAACTAAAAAATCAAACAAAAACACATAGTTTTGCAAAATTATTTTATCTTGCCGCGCGCCAAAAATTTTACCATTAGTTAAACAATTAGTTGACAAATTTGTTTTAGAAAAATATAATATTAGTTGGAGCAAAGATGGAATTTAAACTTTTTAAAGACTATGTTGAACGTATATGTTCGCTTAACGCACAACTTGATGTGCAACCCGTTTTGGACAAGGGACTGGAAGATAAAGTGGGCGATTTAACTGCGGAATTGTCAAAACAAATCAGCAGGCGTTCGCTGCGTGATTATTTTGTGTTTGATTGCGCGGATTTGATTGAAAGATTGCAAAATTATTTTGATAGCCAATACATCGATCGCAGAATTGAAAAATCCAACAACAGCATAATTATTGCGGGCGACAATTCAACATATTTTATTGACGGCTATGACGACGAAAACAACACAATTTTCATTCCGCTTACTCATTTAACTGGCGGGCTGATGTGCCTTATGCAACGCTATCCGCAAGTTTACGACATTTTGTGGGAAATTATTGAACAAAATTTTTCAAAGGCGGAGTTGGAAAGCGATTTGCAATATAAATTATAATTAAATTATAATTTTTGGCAAAATTGCCATTAAAAGGTGGAAAATATGAAATTTAATGAATTTAGAAAGATAACTGACAGAATAAACAAGTTGTACCAGCAAGCGGAAGGCAAGCACATAAACCGCGCGGTGCAAGACGAAATTGACGATTTGTACGCAATGTTGTACCCTTCGCTGCAAGATTATTATCATGACGATGACTATTTTTATGTGGACAAAAAAACGCTTATGTTAAAGATTGCCAACTTTTTTAAAAGGCGCAAAATTGACTGCAAAATGTCGCCAATAACTTCGTATTTCAAAACAAAAACCATTCAACTTGAAGTGGGCGGAAAAAGCTATCAAATTGGCGGATATATTAACATGGACGACAAATGCGCACTTAACCTTGACCACATGGATGCTGAGTTAAACCGACTCGTTGCCGACTATCCTGGCATTGACAATGCGCTGTGGGCAACGGTTAAGGACAAGTTTATTGAGAAGTATGGCGACCACACCAATCCAGAAGTGGTTTTAAAATCATAGTTTTGCTATGATTTTTTTTGTTTGATTTTTTAACCTAACAAAAACACAAGTTTAAACATAAATATTGTTATGGAATTTTTAAATTGTAAATCCGCGCTGCTTTTAGGGGTGGGGGGTATAAGCATGCACCAATTTGCCCTTGCGCTAATTGGACGCGGAATAAGGGTGTACGGGTATGATATAAAGCCAAACAAATACACCCAACTTTGTGTGACAAAGGGGATGATTTTCAGCAAAAAATTTGAAAAATCATTTTTAAATGTAGATTTTTGCATATATTCGGGCGCAATAAAGCCAAATAACCGATATTTATGCGCGCTTAAAAAACAAAATGTTTTGTGTATTGACCGCGCACAGGCGCTTCAATATTTTGCAACAAAATTTAAAACTGTTATTGCAGTTGCTGGCACGCATGGCAAAAGCACCACGGCAAGTTTAATCTACCAAATCTTGCAAGTTGCTGGCAAAAAAGTGTCTTGCCACATAGGCGCGGATGTTAAAAATGCGCGCTTTAATTTTGGCGATGATTTTTTGGTGGTTGAAGCGTGCGAATATAACAAAAGTTTTTTGTCGCTTAATCCGCATGTTTGTGTGGTTACAAATGTGGAAGCTGAGCATATGGATTGTTACAAAAACATGTTTAGTCTGCGTGCGGCGTTTTCCACTTTTTTAAAGCGGGGGAAAATGCGCTTTGTTGGGGATGACAAATCCAACCAGTTTTTGCTTAAAATTAACGGGGTAATTCAAGCAAAGCCGCTAAACTTAACCAATCTAAAACCAAAATTGTTGGGCGACTACAACAAAAAGAATATTTGCTTAGCGTTTTGCGTCTGCCAAAATTTGGGGATAAGCCCAATTGTTATTGTAAAGGCGATAAACAGTTTTGTTGGGGTGAATAGGCGGTATCAATTTATAACCGACTACGCGGGCGCAAATGTTTACATCGATTACGCGCATCACCCAACCGAAATTGGCGCGTTTGCCTCCACTTTTTTAAGCGAACACCAAAACAGCCTAATTGTTTTTCAGCCGCACACCTATTCGCGCACCAAAACCTTTTTAAACGACTTTGTTCGCGTGCTAAAAAATGTGCCAAACCTAATTATTTATAAGGAATATCCCGCGCGGGAAAAGAAAGATGCGGGGCTAAGTGCATACCAACTTTTTTGCCAACTTAAATCTTCAATTCAGCCAACAGACATGCTAAAAAATCTGCATTATTGCACAAATTTGAAGTCTGTTTTAAAGCATTTTAACAACTATGATGCGCTGGCTTTTGTGGGTGCGGGCGATGTCGACAAATTGGCTTACAAATTAAAATCCATTAAAAGCAAACTTTAACGCAACAAAAATATTGATTAAATTATTTAAAAAGTGTTGACAAATTGTTTTTTATGTGCTAAAATACAAAATAGCATTATTTAAATTGTATCAGCGATATAATTAAAAGGAGTTACTGTGAAACAAGACATTCAACCAAAATATGTTAAAGTTACCTTCCAATGCGCATGTGGCGAAAGTTTTACTGGCGGCACTGCAAAGGCTGGCGTTAAAGAGGGCGATATAATCAAACTTGAAGTTTGCAACAAATGTCATCCTTTCTTTACTGGTGAGCAAAAATTGGTGGACACAGAAGGTAGAGTAGACAAGTTTAAGAAAAAATTTAAAATTAATAAATAGCAAATTTATGTGTCTTTTTTCGCACGCGCAAAAGAGGCACATTTTTTTATTTTGTTAAGGTGGGGTATGAAATTACAACAACTTAAAACCCAATTAAAACAGCAATTTAAACTGTCTAATGTGGACGTTTGCGATGTGGATTTTATTATTGCAGAATCGCTTAATGTTTCCCGCACAAACTTGGTTTTTGTTGACGAAATAAGCGAAAATCAGCACAAAAAAATTATGCGTGCGGTATCGTTGCGGCTAAACAAAATGCCGGTTGATAAAATCTTTAAAAAAGCATACTTTTGTGGGCTCAATTTTAAGGTTAATAAAAGTGTGCTGTCCCCGCGTCAAGACAGTGAAGTTTTAGTGGGAAAAGCGGCTGAAATAATAAACAAAAAACAACTTAAAACCATGCTTGACTTATGCACTGGCTCGGGCTGCTTGGCGGTGGCAATAAACAAGCGCACAAACATAAAAACCACGGCCACCGATGTAAGCGCGCGGGCAATTAAAATTGCCAAGCAAAACGCGCAAACAAACATGGCAAAAGTAAATTTTGTTTTAAGCGACATGTTTAAAAACATTCACCAAAAATTTGATTTGATTGTGTCCAATCCGCCATATATTCCCACAAAGGATATTGCCCTATTGGACGACGAAGTAAAAAATTTTGACCCAATGAAAGCACTAGACGGTGGCTTAGATGGGCTTAAATTTTACAAAATTATTGCCCAAAACGCCAAATCGCACCTAAACAAAAACGGGTATGTTTTGCTTGAAATTGGCTTTAATCAGCAGCAACAAGTAAAGCAAATTTTTAGCGATTACACCTTTATTGAATGTGTAAAAGATTTGGGCGGGAATGACCGAGTTATGGTTTTTAAAATTTAACGCAAAAGGAGATTTTATGATTGAAAAATTAAACCTTATAAAGGAAAAGTATGATAAGCTTACAAGCGAAATTGCCAACCCAGACATTATTGCCGACACAAAAACTTGGCAAGCAAAGGTTAAAGAGCATTCAAATTTAACTCCGCTTATGGACGAGTTTTCAAACTATCAACATCTTAAATCTGAGCTTGAACAGACCACAAGCGCGCTGTTGACCGAACAAGATGCGGACATGAAGGAAATGCTTAAAGAAGAAGAACAAAGCCTTAAAGAAAAGCTTACAAAAAGCGAAGAAGATCTTAAAATTTTGCTTTTGCCAAAGGACGAAAACGACAGCAAAAACGTTATTTTGGAAATCCGCGGCGGGGCAGGCGGGGAAGAAAGCGCGCTTTTTGCCCACAGCCTTTTAAGGATGTATCAAATGTATTGCGACAGCCATCGTTACAAACTTGAAGTGCTTAATATTGAAGAGACCGAACTTGGCGGGGTAAAAGAAGTGCAAGCGCTTATCACGGGCAAAAACGCGTACAGCCGATTTAAATTTGAATCGGGCGTGCATCGCGTTCAGCGCGTGCCAGAAACCGAGGCGCAAGGTCGAGTGCATACTTCAACCGTAACCGTTGCAATTCTGCCTGAAATGGAAGATGCTGATGTGGAAATTAATGAAAAAGACATCCGCATAGACCTTTTTAGAAGCAGTGGCGCGGGCGGCCAGCACATAAACAAAACCGAATCCGCTATCCGCATAACACACTTTCCAACCGGCATTGTGGTAAGTTGCCAAGACGAACGCAGCCAGACCCAGAACAAAGAAAAAGCGTTTGCTATGTTGCGCTCAAAAGTGTATGACTACTATCAACAGCAAAAAGAGGCGGAATACAAGCAAAACAGGCGCAGTCAAGTTGGCACGGGTGACAGAAGTGAACGCATCCGCACCTACAACTTCCCGCAAGGGCGAGTGACCGACCACCGCATTGGACTAAGTCTGTACAATATTGACGGATTTATGAACGGCGATTTGGACGAAATGATTGACGCGTTAACCGTTGCCGACCAGCAAGCCAAACTTGCCGCGCAGGATGAATAGGTTGAAAAATAAATTTTTAATAAACCTTAATTTTGCCAAGAAATGAGTTGTATTTCAATTTGTACGCAAAAAATAAAACATAATTAAGCAATAAAATTAACATTTTCCGTGCAACAAAAGTTGTGCGGTTTTTTGTTTTTAATTTGGCATTATTTAAACAATCAAATTAAAAATAAGGCAAAAATTATTTTGATTTTTTTATGTATTGTGATATAATAAAAGTGAGATAATTAACTGCTTGCCAAAAATTTAAGATTTGGTCGGCAAATAGGAGAAAGTATGGCGAAGTATTTAAAGCAAGGCATAGAAGAAACCTACACCGAAGATAGCGCAGAAATTCAGTACCTTAAATTCAACATGGCAAGGCATTCCGCTTTGGGCTTTATGTTGGGCGATTTTGACGAGCGTGGGGAATATGTTATTGACCTAGAAATTGTTAAAGAGCTTATTGCCATGCCAAAATATTTTGTTGACAGCATGGAAAATATTGACGTTTGCCACAGCGTGCTGGTTATAAATTCACCAATCACCTTTTTGGTCACCTTTGAAAATGACACCGCCACGCTTTCTATTATTGAAAAACTTAGTTTAGAAGGCAATTTCAAATTTAATTCGGGCAGTTACAGCAACATAAACGAGTATGTTTTGGATAGGGTTAAAACCAGCGGCACAATTGATAAAAATGCGGTTTACAATCGTTGGCATATAAGCCAGTTTGGTGGCAATTCGCTTGATATTCACAATTTGGATGAAGAGCAACTTCAAATGTATTTTGGCATTGTTTCGCGCTTTAAATATCTGCTTTACGCAAACAGCATGTTTGCAGAAAAGGAAGAAGAACTTGAAATTGCCGAAGCCAATTACACAAAAAATTTAATGGAATTAATTTCCCGCTATCCCGAGCTTGAAAAGGCGGTGGCGGAACAGCTTAAACAAGCGCTTGAAAAAAAGTCTATTTTGCAGCTTGACAAACCTAACTTTGCAAAAACTTTAAACGAAGTGCTGGATTTTGCGGTTGAAATCAATTTGCAATCGCTGTCGCCAAAAGAGCAGCAAGAGTTTTTAACAGAAAGGCACAACATTCAAAATGAAAGGAATATTAAGGCAGAACAAGCGGTTGAACTTAAAAATAACGCATACGATGTTTTGGGTAAAGAAATCCCTATAGCAAAGCCAGTGGTAGATACGCTTAATGCAGAAGCCACACTTTCAATTTTTGCATTGGATGAGCAGCTTAAATCAGCGCAAACCAAGGCGTATGCAAATGCACAAAAGCGGGCTATTGACATAATTACTGGCATAAAAAAGGCAAAGGTGGCGGGCGAACTGGTTGGCTTGATGATGGCAATTGCGGGCGAAATTAAAAACAAAACCGACCAAGATATTACGGAAAATATTGACGATTCCACCATGCAATTTGTGAACACAACCAAATCATCAACCAAACAAAACGCAAAAGGTCTGCTGGGCAAGGCGGTTGCAGAAGAAAAGAATGCAGCAACTAGCACAAAAACCGATATTAAAAAGGAAGACAAAAAGCCAGATAAAAAAGTAGATAAAAAGCCAGACAAAAATGCAGGCAAAAATGCAGGCAAAAAAGCAGATAACAAGGCAGGTAAAAAAGCAGGGGCGGATAAACCCAAAACAATCACTCCAAATGCAAAACAACCCGCCGCCAATGTCAGCGGCACCGGCTATATTTTCACTCCGGAGTCAAAAGCCGAAGGAAAGGGTTTAATCGCGCAAGAAGTTAAACCAAATCAAAATAATGATGATGTTACCGCAAAACCTGTTAATCTAGCAGACATATTTGCAACAATGAATGCTAAACGAGATGAATTGGCGGCGAGTGCTAGAAAGACAGGCGTCAAAACACTATTATCTAATGCAGATGTAAAGCCTGTTAATTCAACTGTTGATGCTAATGTAAGTAATCTAAATGTTGAAGAAGAGGGCACAACATTAAATAGATAAAAAAAAGTTCGCAACTTGGGTTGCGACTTTTTAATTATTTATTTGATATTTTTCCGCAAGCGTATTGAATGGCTTTGTCAATAATAATATCACATATTGTGTTTGAAATGTTGAAGAAGAAACGGGTTGGTGTTTTATTTTTTCTGTTAAAGGTTGCTTGTCTAATTTCGTCTCTATTCTGTCCCAAAACTTCGTTCAAATCATGCAAAATATTTGGAAGGTCTAAGTTGTAGTCTGCTGGCAAAAGTGGGAAAACATCAAATTTAAGCTTAGAGAAGAAGAAATCCAGGCAAATGCCTTGACACAATCTTACGTTGTCATACTCATAAAAATTTTGTTTTGTGTTCTCATCATAATCATATTTGTTTAGAACTTTATGAAATTTTTCATCAAATTCCATGGTTGATGGAACAAAAGCACTTGGGTCTTGTGTTAAATATCTGTTGCAAACATATTCATCTGAAGCGTCCATAACTTTTAATAGTTGGGTTTTGTCTATGTTGTAACCTAATGCTTTCTTTTCTTTTTCTGTCATAATATTCTCCTTTATCTCAAGTGTATTGTAGCACACATTTTTGGGTTTGTAAATACCTTTTTTAAAAATTTTTTGAAATTTACAAACTTTTTTTGTTGCTAGCATTATATCACAATTATTTTTATTTGTAAATAGGTTTTTTAAAACTTTTTTATTTTTGTCGACAAAATTTTTAAAAGGTATTGACAAATTTTATAATTGCGTTATACTTTTTCTAATTGTGGGGGTGGGTATGGATTTAAATCAAGCAATAAAGTTTATAAATTGCAAGCATAGCGAAGATTTGCCGGTTAAGGAAAAGGATTTGTTTTACAACGACCAAGATGAAAATAGTTATGATGACCTTATTTTTGTTCTGTCCACTTTAACGCAGAAAACTGATTTACTAGAAAAGGTGATTGCCAAAAAGTCGCTAAACAATATCTGGTTTTTAAAAAAGTTTTCTGGCAAAGGCACACTTAAAAAACCATTTTCAGTTGAAACTGAGTTTGGCAACTGGCTGGTTTACAACGCGCGTGAGTTTTTTGAACATAAAAGGTATCCAAAAGAATTTCTAATGTATCATGGATATTCAAACGCCTATTACTTTTTGTGCTATTTTAAAGATGAGGGTTTGGATTTTAGCGTGCTGACGGGCGTGGCGGAATATGGCAATCCTTTTATGTTTTGCGGCATTCTGTTCACGCGCGAAGATGGGCGGCAGTTTGTTTTTGATTTTGACCGCGATTTGGTTATGGATTACGAATTGTTTTGCAGAATATTTAGATTTAACGAAATGTGTCGAGTTGATGCGTCCACACTAGAAAAAGATGGCGTGTTTAAATTTGAAAAAATTACTGGTGATAATTTGGCGTTGCTTTTTACCGCTTACCAAGACACCATCGATAAAATTAAAGAAAGCCCAGATGTAAATATTGCTGATAATTTAATAAATTGTTAAAAAATTGCGTAAAAAAAATAAAAAAATTGAGTTTTTTGCGCAATTTTTTGTTGTTTTTGTGCTTTTACAAAAATTTTTATCTATAAATTAATAAAAACAACAAAATTAATTTATTTTTTAAATTTCTATTTTTAGTTAAATAATTTTTTATGCTTATCTTTTTGCTAACTAAAAACAACAATTTTATTTTTTTGCATGTAATAAATAAAAATAGGGTATGGGGGTATAATGTTTATTATATAATTAATTAAAATTTAAAATATAGGGGCGGGGGTATATTTACTAATAACGCTAATAAAAAATACATAATTGTTTTGCTGTAACATGTTTATCATTATAATTGTGGGTTAGTTAAATTTACAACAACAAACCATTTGCTATATAAATAAGGATACATTATATAACGCGCGCGTGCGCACGTGCGTAAAAGACTTATGCAAACAAAACAAATGTGGAAATGTGCTTAAAACTATTTTTATTGGCTAGGTATTTGCTTTTGCGCTATTTAGGCGGTATTTTGCCAATATAAAAAATTTTAAAAAATTTTGTAAAAAAGGGTTGACAAATTTTTTTATGTTTGCTACAATAGGGTTACTAACCATGTTTTGGTCTATTTTTATTGGGCAAAACAAAACGCGGAAGGAAGCGCAAGGTTGCATCCGCCAGCACACGGCAGGGTGGTAATTTGGGCAGACCGTAGGCTTTTAAGCCGCCAGACAGATAATGGGTGTTCACCCAATTTTATTTGAAGGTTAGCACTTAACACGCGGACGCGGTTCGCGGTTAAGTTCTGGTTATTGTATTGCAAAATATTAAAAGGAGAAATTTATGGCAACTACAAAACTTAGGATTAAGCTTGCTGGTTATGATGCTGGCTTAGTCGAAAATGTGGCATCAAGGATTGTTGATACCGCAATTAAGTCCGGATGCAAAGTGTCCGGTCCAATTCCTCTTCCAACCAAAAGGGAAGTGGTAACAGTTATTCGTGCAACGCACAGGTACAAAGATTCTCGCGAGCAGTTTGAATCTTGTACACATTTTAGACTTATTGATATTTACGCACCAAACCCTAAGGCAAGGGATGCAATCTTAAAGGTTGACGTTCCAAGTGGTGTTGATATCAAAGTGGAAGTATAGGAGGGAATTGTGGAAAAGGCAATTATCGGTACAAAAATTGGCATGACACAAATTTTTGATGACGATGGCAGAGTTGTGCCAGTTACAGTTGTTATGGCAGGTCCTTGCTTTGTAACCCAAATCAAAAACAAACAAACTGATGGTTACGATGCAGTTCAACTTGCTTATGGCGAAATAAAATCAAAAAATGTAAACAAATGCCAAACTGGTGCGTTTAAAAAAGCAGGCGTTGAGCCAAAACGCATTTTAAAAGAATTTAAATATAACGACATATCCAAATTTGCCGTTGGGCAAGAAGTTAAAGCAGATATGTTTAGCGAGGGCGATATTGTCGATGTCGCTGGCATAACAAAAGGTCACGGATTTACTGGCGTTATCAAGCGCTGGAATCAACAACGCCTTAAAATGACTCACGGTGTTGGTCCAGTTCACAGAGAAGTTGGTTCAATGGGTTCTCGTACCACTCCAGGTAAGGTTTTCAAAAACAAAAAGATGCCTGGTCACTATGGTCATGAGGCCGTTACCGTGCAAAACCTTAAAATTGTGCGCGTGGATGCGGAAAGGAATTTGATTTTAATTAAGGGTGCCATCCCAGGACCTAAAAAATCATTTGTTACAATCAAATCCGCAGCAAAGGCTTAAAGGAGTAAACTATGGCAAAACTTAAAGTTTATAATATTAAAAAAGAAGAAGTTGGGGATGTAACTCTTTCTGACGAAGTGTTTGCAGTTGAGTATAAGGAATCACTTATTCACCAAGTGGTGGTTGCTCTTCACAACAACGCACGACAAGGCACAAAATCAACTTTAACCAGAAGTGAAGTTAATGCCAGCAAAAAGAAAATTTACAGACAAAAAGGCACAGGCAATGCTCGTCATGATGAAAAGAGTGCTCCACAATTTGATGGCGGCGGCGTGGTGTTTGCACCAAAGCCAAGGGATTTTAGGCAAAAAATCAACAAAAAGATGCGCGATATTGCGTTTATATCCGCATTAAGTGAAAAAATCAGGCAAAACGAAGTTTACATTGTGGACGAACTTAAATTTAAAGATGCAAAAACTAAGGAAGCAGCTGCTTTCTTAAAAGCATTCAACTTAAACAAACGCACAATGATTTTAACCTTGGGTAAGGATGACGAAGTGCTTCGTGCAACCAACAACATCCAAAAGGTTAAATGTGAAAATGTAGACTTGTTAAACGTTGCCGACATTGTGGAAAACAAATACCTTGTATTCACCAAAAACGCAATCAAAAAGATTGAGGAGGCATACGTATAATGGAAGCACAACAAATCATTTTAAAGCCTATTATGACAGAAAAGTCATATGCTGGCATTCCAAACAAGGTTTACACCTTTAAAGTGGCAAAGTCTGCCAACAAAATTGAAATTAAAAAAGCAGTTGAAAAATTGTTTGAAGTTCAAGTTGCTCGCGTAAACACGGTTAGTGTCAAGGGCAAACAAAAAGTTAGAAGAACTAAAAATGGTCCGCAAGTTGGTTCAACAAGCGATTACAAAAAGGCAATCGTCTTCTTAAAGCCAGAATCTAAGGCCATCGCTTTCTTCGAGAGTATTAAATAGGAGTGAATTATGGCTATAAAAAGATTAAAGCCTACCTCTTCTGGTAGCAGATTTCAAGAATATAAAATTCACACCACCACCAAAAAAGCAGTTGCTCCAAAAACTTTGCTTGATAACGACAATGGCAAGTCAGGCGGACGCAACAGCCAAGGTAAAATTACTGTTAGGCACATCGGTGGGGGTAACAAACGCAAATATCGCATAATTGACTTTAAACGCAACAAGGATAGCATCCCAGCAAAAGTTGACAGCATCCAGTACGACCCAAATCGCACTGCATACATTGCACTTTTGGTTTATGCAGACGGCGAAAAACGCTTTATCCTTGCACCAAAAGGTTTAAATGTTGGAGACACTGTTGTTAGCGGTACTGGTGCGGAAATTAAACCAGGCAATGCCTTGGAACTTAAAGATATCCCACTTGGTTCAAAAATTCACAACATTGAATTGCAACCAAAACGCGGCGGACAATTGGTGCGTAGTGCTGGGCTTTCTGCTCAACTTATGGCAAAAGAAGGTGCATATGCAACCATCCGTTTGCCAAGTGGCGAAATGAGGAAAGTGCTTGCCAACTGCCGTGCAACAATCGGTGAACTTGGCAATGAAGAAAACGAAATTGTTTCTCTTGGTAAAGCAGGCCGCACACGCCATTTGGGCATCCGTCCAACCGTTCGTGGTAGCGCGATGAACCCTATTGACCACCCACACGGCGGTGCAAATGGTAAAGCGCCAGTTGGTCATGCTGGTCCACTTACTCCATGGGGTAAACCTGCAATTGGTTACAAAACTAGAAAACACAAAAAGGCTTCTGACAAACTTATTGTTAAGAGGGCTAATGGTTAGGAGAGATTATGAGTAGAAGTTTAAAAAAACAACCTTATGTAGAAGCAAAACTTATGGCTCGCGTTCAGGAAATGAACAGCAAAAACGAAAAGAAGGCAATTAAAACTTGGAGTAGGTCAAGCACAATTTATCCTGAATTTGTTGGTCACACAATTGCGGTACATAATGGCAGAAAGCATATTCCTGTTTACTGCACTGTTGATATGGTTGGTCACAAACTTGGTGAGTTTGCACCTACCCGCACATTTAAAGGGCATAAACAGAAAGAGGCGAAGGACAAGAAATAGGAGTGAATTATGGCAAGAAGAATTAAAGAGAAATCGGAAAAAATCAACCAAAATAAAGACACTCGTCCATACGCAAGTGTGCGCTATGTTAGGCTTTCTCCTACAAAGGCCAAAATTGTTGCAGACTTAGTTAAGGGCAAAAAATTTGACGATGCAGTTGCAATTTTAAGCAATATGCCACAAGATGCAGCAAGCATTTTGTTAAAAGTGGTTAATTCTGCTGGCGCAAACGCAACCAACAACAAGGGGCTTAATGCGCACGACCTATTTGTTGCAGAAATTATTGTTAACGCTGCTCACAACAGCCAAAACAAGGTGTATGCAAGGGGTAAGGGCGGCATGGATAGAATTACAACCAAAACCAGCCACATAAAAGTTGTGCTGGATGTAAAGGAGTAGAATATGGGACAAAAAGTTAATCCATTAGGTTTAAGACTTGGTACAAACAAAACTTGGAATTCTTTTTGGTATACAGACAAAAAAAGTATTGCTAAAAACATAAAAGAAGATTATGTTATCCGTAACTACATCCTTAAAGAATACAAAAATTGTGCCATTGCAAATGTTACAATTGAACGCACCGAAAGCACAGTTACAGTAAGCGTGTTTACTGGCAAACCTGGTGTGCTTATTGGTCAAAAGGGTGCTGGTGTTGAAGCACTTAAAAAGAATATAGAAAAACTTACAATTGCAAAGCGCGTAAATGTTAACGTGGTTGAAGTTAAAGACCAAGACCTTAATGCAAAGTTGGTGGCAGAATCAATTGCTGCTCAGCTTGAAAAACGCGCACAATTTAGGCGTGTTATGAAGTCTGCAATCCAACGCGTTATGCGCGCAGGTGCAGTTGGTTGTAAGGTTATGATTTCTGGCCGTCTTGACGGAGCAGAAATTGCGCGTACCGAACAAGACCACGACGGTACACTTCCACTTCAAACAATCCGCGCCAACATAGATTACGCACAAGTTGATGCGCAAACCACATTTGGCGTTTTGGGTGTTAAAGTTTGGATAAACAAAGGCGAAATTTTGGGCAAGGTTAGTCAACTTTCTGCACAACAATCTCGCAAAAAAGGAGATAACTAATTATGTTAATACCTAAAAGAGAAAAAAGAAGAAAAGTTCATCGTGGCCGCATGACAGGACGTGCTATTCGTGGTAGCAAGGTTACATATGGCGACTATGGGCTTCAAGCAACCGAGCCATGTTGGATAACTCCAAACCAAATTGAAGCAGCCCGTGTTGCAATCAACAGATATATGAAACGTGGCGGTAAGGTTTGGATTAAAATTTTCCCACACAAACCTATCACCAAAAAACCAGCCGACACTCGTATGGGTAGCGGTAAAGGTGCACAAGTTGGCCACGTTGCTGTTGTTAAAACAGACAGAGTGCTTATTGAGGTTAGTGGTCCAAGTGAAGAAGTTTGCTTGGAAGCACTTCGCCTTGCAAGTCACAAACTTCCTTGCAAAACCAGAGTAATTCGCAAGGAAAAAGGCGGTGAAAACAATGAAGAATAATTACAACAATTTATCAATTAAAGAACTTTTGGCGGAAGATGAAAAGTTAAGGGGCGAACTTCTTAACCTAAACTTCCAAAACAAAGTTGGTCAATTGCAAGATACTTCGCGTATTAGGATTGTTAGAAAAAACATTGCTAGGGTAAAAACTGCCCTTAAATTAAAACAAATTGCTGGAGCAAAGGAGTAAGAGTATGGAAGAAATTAAGTCAAACCACAAAACTATTCAGGGTGTTGTTGTTTCAGACAAAATGGACAAGACCATTACTGTTTTGGTAACCAGCAGAAAAAAACATCCAATATACAAAAAGTATGTTACAAGTTCTAAAAAATACAAAGCGCATGACGAAAAGAACGAAGCGCATGTTGGCGACACAGTTGCTATTGTGGAAACTCGTCCACTTAGCCACGACAAACATTTTAGGCTTCTTTCCATCGTAGAACGCGCTAAATAGGAGGCAAGTATGATTCAACCATTATCAACATTAAATGTGGCAGATAACACTGGTGCAAAGCGTTTAAGATGTATCCGTTGCAAAGGCGGCTCGTTTAGGCGCAGCGCAAACCTTGGTGATATTATTGTTGCCTCAGTTATTAAGGCAGACCCAGATGGCAAAGTTAAAAAAGGCGATGTTGTAACCGCAGTTATTGTTCGCACTAAAAAAGGTGCGCAACGCCCAGACGGAACTTATATCCGTTTTGACGATAATGCCGCAGTTATTATTGACAAGCAAAATGCCCCAAGGGGTACTCGTGTGTTTGGACCAATCGCCAGAGAATTGCGTGCAAAGGGCTTTACTCAAATTTTGTCCTTAGCACCAGAGGTTTTGTAGGAGGAGAGTATGAAATTAAGTGTTAAAAAGGGCGACAACGTTTTGGTTTTAACTGGCAAAGACGCTGGTAAAACTGGTGAAGTTTTGTCCGTTAATAAAGATGATAGTCGCGTTGTTGTAACTGGTGTTAATATTCAATCTCACCACAAAAAACCAAGAAATAAAGACGACAAAGGCGGCATTAAAAAGTACGAAGGTGCTATTGATGTAAGCAATGTGCAAGTGGTTTGCCCAACTTGTAAAAAAGCAACCCGCGTTGCTAAAAAAGTTGAAGGTGACAAAACTGTGCGCGTTTGCAAAAAATGTGGCGCAGTATTAGATGCACAAAAAGCAAAAAAACCTGCTAAAAGCAGTAAAAAAGCATAAAGGAGTATGACAAATGGAAAAAGAAATAAATAGACGTCATGCATACTATAATGAAGTTGTAAAAAAGGCGTTGCAACAAAAGTTTGGCTACAAAAACGTTATGGAAATTCCTAAAATTGAAAAGATTGTGCTTTCTCTTCGCTTGGGTAAAGAAAAGGAAAACGCAAAAACTTTCAACAATGCGGTTGACGAATTGACTTTGATTGCTGGTCAAAAAGCAGTGGTTACACTTGCTAAAAAATCAGTAAGTAACTTTAAAATTAGAAAAGGTCAAAAAATTGGCGCAAAGGTTACACTTAGAGGGGAAAGGATGTACGAGTTCTTTGACAGACTTGTGTCCGTTGCTCTTCCACGTGTTAGGGACTTCCAAGGTTTAAGCACCACCTCGTTTGACGGCAGGGGCAATTACAGTTTTGGCGTTAAGGAACAAATTATCTTCCCAGAAATTGTGTACGATAAAATCGATGCAGTTCGCGGGTTTGATATTATGATTGTAACCAGCGCAAAAACAAACGAAGAAGCCAAAGAATTGTTAGCGCTTATGGGCGTACCATTTAAAAAGGTTAAATAGGAGTTATTATGGCAAGAAAAGCAATGATATTAAAACAACAGCGTAAACAAAAGTTTACAACTCGTGAATATACGAGATGTTCTATTTGTGGTCGCCCACACGCAGTACTTAAAAAATATGGTATTTGCAGAATATGTTTTAGGAACTTAGCACTTAAAGGGGAACTCCCTGGCGTTAAGAAGTCCAGTTGGTAATAAGGAGGGAATATGTTAATTTCAGATCCAATAGCAGATATGCTTACTCGCATCCGCAATGCAAATGCAAATAAGCATTCATCAGTAAGTGTGCCAATGTCAAAAACCAAACTTGCAATCGCGCAAATCCTTAAAGAAGAAGGGTTTATTGTTGATTTCAAGCAAACAGAAAGTGAAGGCATCAAACTTATTGAAATAGAATTGAAGTATGGTCCTAAGGGTGAAAAGGTTATCCAAGGGCTTAAAAGAATTAGCAAACCAGGCCTTCGCATCTACGCAGAAGCAGAAAAGTTACCAAAAGTTCTTAATGGCTTGGGGATTGCTATTATATCCACAAACAAGGGTATAATCACAGATAAAAACGCAAGAAAATTAAATGTAGGCGGCGAAGTGCTTGCCTATGTGTGGTAGAGGTGGCTTATGTCAAGAATAGGTAAAAAACCAATACAGATTCCAGCAGGCGTAACTGTTGAAATCAACGGCAATGTTGTAACTGTAAAAGGTGCAAAAGCAACCTTATCACAACAAATTTCCAATAACTTGGAAGTTAAGTTAGAAGGTGACGTTCTTCACGTTTTAAGAAAGGACGAAACCACTGACAGCAACGCAAAACAAGGGCTTTATCGTCAGCTTATCAACAACATGGTTGTTGGCGTAAAAGACGGATACACCAAAACGCTTATTGTTAAAGGTGTAGGTTTTAGGGTAAACAAGCAAGGCAACAAGTTGGTTATGAACTTAGGTTTAAGCCATCCAGTTGAATTTGCAGAAGTGCCAGGCATAACCTTGGAAGCACCAGACATCAACACAATTTTGGTTAAGGGTGCGGACAAAGAACTTGTTGGCGAAGTTGCTGCAAAAATAAGAGATATTAAAAAATGTGACCACTATCATGGTTATGGCATACGCTATTCGGACGAAGTGCTTGTGCTTAAACCTGGTAAGGCAGCAGGCAAAAAGAAGTAGGAGGTAAGGTATGATTAATAAAGAGAATAAAAATGCAAAACGCACCATTCGCCATATCAGACTGAGAAAAGACCTAAAAGGTACTTCTGCTTGCCCAAGGCTTTGTGTTTACAGAAGTTTAAACAACATTTATGCGCAAATTATTGACGATGTTAAGGGTGTTACCCTTGCAAGTTGCAGTACAGAAAACAAAGAGGTTAAAGCCCTTATTAAAGACAAAACCAATAAAGAACAAGCGCGTATTGTTGGCGAACAGCTTGCAAAAGCAGCAAAAGCTAAAAAGATTTCTACCGTGGTGTTTGACCGTGGCGGATATTTATACACTGGCAGAGTTAAAGAATTGGCAGACGGCGCAAGAGCCGGCGGCTTAAAGTTTTAAGGAGAGATTATGGCACAAGAACAACAAAAATTTAGAAAACCAAGGCAAAGAGTGGAAGAAAAAGACGAATTTGACAAAAAAATGCTTGGCATCCGTCGTGTTGCTAAGGTTGTTAAAGGCGGCAGAACACTTCGCTTTTCTGCACTTGTGGTTGTTGGCGACAAAAAGGGCAGAGTTGGCATGGGCATTGGCAAAGCCAAAGAAGTTCCTATTGCAATAGACAAAGCCACAAAACAAGCCAAAAAAACCTTAATAACTGTTCCAGTTTTAAATGGTACAATCCCGCACGAAACTGTGGGCAAATTCACTCGTACCAGTGTTAAAATGTTGCCTAGTAAACAAGGTGCAGGTTTAATTTGCGGTGGCGCGGCTCGTACCGTGTTTGAAATGGCTGGTTACACAGACATCACTGCAAAAATCTATGGTTCTACCGATAAAATAAATGTGGTTAAAGCAACTTTAAACGGCTTAAAAAGTTTAAGAACAAAAGAACAAGTTGCAGCATTGCGCGGTAAATCAGTGGAAGAAATTTAGGAGGGGTGTTATGGCAAAGAAACAAGAAAAAACCATAAAAGTTACTTTAATTAAAAGCCCTATTGGTTACAACAAAGAGCAAGCCAAAATTGTTGAAGCGTTGGGGCTTAAAAAACTTAACCAAACAAAAGTTCTTCCTGACAACAACTGCATAAGAGGCAGCATCTTTAAAGTTAAACACTTGGTTAAAGTGGAGGAGGAATAATGTATATTCACGATTTAAAAAATGCTGAGGGCGAAAAGCAAGCCAAAAAAAGACTTGGTCGCGGACTTGGTAGTGGTCTTGGCAAAACTTCGGGAAAAGGTCACAAAGGTCAAAACGCGCGTTCTGGTGGCGGCGTTCGTCCAGGGTTTGAAGGTGGACAAAATCCACTTTACAGGCGTTTACCTTCAAAGGGTTTTAGCAACGCAAAATTTAAAAAAGTATATAGCATTGTAAATGTTAGCCAACTTAACAACTTCAAAAAGGGTGCAACTGTTGACGCAGAAGCACTGCTTAATGCTGGCATCCTTTCCAAAATTGAAAAGGACGGCGTAAAGGTTTTGGGCAATGGTGAATTGACCGTTGCAGTTAAGGTTGTGGCAAACAAATTTACTAACTCAGCAAAGGAGAAGATAACCGCACAGGGTGGCAGTGTAGAGGAGGCGTAATGTTTAAAACATTGGCTGGTGCCTTTAAAATTAAAGAGGTAAGAAACAAATTACTGCTAACCTTATTGTTGCTGTTTATTTACCGCGTTGGTTGTTGGCTGCCAATTCCAGGCGTTAATCCTGACACATTCGCATCGGGTGTGGAAGGCAACCAGTTTTTGGGACTGTTAAGCTCAATAAACGGTGGTGCGCTAAGCCAAGGCTCGTTTTTAGCACTTGGTGTTTCGCCTTATATAACCGCGTCAATTATTGTACAGTTGCTTTCTGCAATTATACCAAGTTGGCAAAAGTTGGTTAAAGAAGGCGGCTCGGACGGCAGAAAAAGAATAAGTTTTTACACCAAAATTGTTGCACTTATCTTGGCTGTTGCACAAGCAATTGGTATTGCAGTTGGTTTTGGCACGGCAGATGCAACCAGCATGCAAGTTTTTGGCAACAACAAATTTTTGTGCTATGGCTTTATTGTGCTTATGCTGGTTACTGGCGCAATGTTCACCGTTTGGCTTGGTGAAAAAATCACCGAAATTGGTATTGGCAACGGCGTAAGTTTGCTTATCTTTGTGGGTATTTTGTCCACTGCAGCAAACTCAATGCTTACCAACTTCCAAAACATCGGCAAGGGCGGCGAAGTGGCACAAACCGCAATCTGGCAACTTATTTTGTTTGTAATTTGCCTTATTGTTATATTTGCACTTGTTGTGTTTGTTGATGGTGGTGAGCGGCGCGTTGGCGTTCAGTATGCAAAACAGATGAAAGGCAGAAAAATGTATGGCGGGCAATCCACCTACATCCCAGTTCGCGTAAACGCAAACGGGGTTATGCCAATTATATTTGCAAGCACAATTTTAACTTTCCCACAACTTATTATGAGTGTGTTCAGCCCTAACGCAAACAATGCTTTTGTAAGGTGGTGGAACACTTATCTTGGTGCGGGCAGTTGGTTGTATGCAGTTATTATGGCGCTTTTGATTTTGGCTTTTGCATATTTCTACACCATGTTAAACTTCGACACCGAGCAAATAAGCAAGCAAATTCAACAGCAAGGTGGGTTTATCCCGGGCATTCGTCCAGGCAAACCAACTGCGCAATATTTGGGCAGCATAAACAAACGCATAACATTATTTGGCGCAATATTCTTGGCGTTTATGGCGCTTATCCCAACACTTGTAATTAAAGCAATTGTTGGTCCGGGCATAACAGCAGCATTTACCGCAACTGGTTTGCTGATTATTGTGTCGGTTGCACTTGAATTTGACAAGCAGCTAGAAGCGCAGATGATGATGCGTAACTATCGCGGCTTTTTAAAGTAGGTTAAAATGAATATAGTATTTGTTGGGGTTCAAGGCGCGGGCAAGGGCGCAGTGATTAAAGAGGTTACAAAAATTAAACCTTATGATGTTATTGCAACTGGCGAACTTTTTAGAAAAGAAATCGCCACTGGCTCGCAACTTGGGCAAAAACTTAAACAAACTATGGACAAAGGCATTTTGGTTGACCTTGACACCACACTAACTGTGGTTAAACAAGCAATCAAGGGCAAAAAAAACATACTTTTTGATGCTTTTCCGCGCAATGTTGAGCAAGCCGAGGCGTTTAAGTCAATTGCTAAGGTGGACAAGGTTGTTTACCTAAAATTGGACAAACAAACCGCATACACCAGGCTTACAAATCGGCTTACTTGCAAAAATTGCAATTATGTCACCAGCAAGTTGGAAGTTAAAAACAACATTTGTCCAGTTTGCGGTGGCGAATTGTACACCCGTACAGACGACACGCGCGAAGGCATAGACAAACGCTTTCAACAGTTCGATTTACTTACATTGCCTATGTTGGAATACTATAAACAGCAGGGCATTGTGTGTGAAGTGGACGCAAATCGTCCGTTACAAAATGTCGTTAACGATGTTTTAAAGGTGTTATAATGAATGTAACAATTAAAAATAAAGATGAGATTGAAAAAATGCGCATCGCGGGCAAAATTTTAAAAGACGCGCTTGCGCTTATTGAACAATCCATTTATCCTGGCCAAACCAGTTTGCACCTTAACGATTTGGCTTATAACTACATAATAAAACAAGGTGCGACTCCTTCCTTTTTAAACTACGAAGGATTTCCGTACACAATCTGTGCCAGCGTAAACGACCAAGTGGTGCACGGATTTTGTACGGACATCCCACTTAAAGAGGGCGACATAATAAGCATCGATTGTGGCGTCATTTATAAGGGGTATCATTCAGATGCAGCCCGAACATTTCCGGTTGGCAATGTGACGGTGGAAAAATCAAACCTTATACAAGCCACCAAAGATAGTTTCTTTGCTGGTATTGAAGGTATAAAAGCAGGCTCACGCCTAGGGCATATCAGCCACCGCATTCAACAGTATTTGGAAGAGCGCGGCTACGGTGTGGTGCGTGAACTTACTGGGCATGGTGTGGGCACAAAATTACATGAAGACCCACTTGTGCCAAACTATGGCAACTACAATAGTGGTATTGTGTTGCAAGCGGGCATGACTTTGGCAATTGAACCAATGTCAACCATGGGCAAACGCTATGTGTTTTTGGAGGATAATGACTGGACAGTAACCACAGAAGACGGTCTTCCAAGCGCGCATTACGAAAACACCATTTTAATAAAAGAAGATGGCGTTGAAATTTTAACTTTATAGGAGTGAAAGTGGAATTTAAAGCGGGTGATATTGTAAAATCTATATCAGGGCACGATAAAAACCGATTATTTATTGTAATATCTATTGACAAAACTGGAAAAGTTGTTATAATAGATGGTAGGTACAAAACGGCGGACAAGCCCAAACTTAAAAATCCTAAGCACTTGGTTAAAGTTGCACATGACGACTATATTTACGGCAAAGTAAATAGTTCGGCAAGCACAAATGCAGAAATTTTTAGACTTATTAAAAAATTTAAGGAGTGATATGTCAAAAGAAGATGTAATTGAAGCCGAGGGCGAAGTTGTTGAAGTTTTAGGCAACGCAAACTTTAAGGTTAAAATTATGAACAACCACATAATAACCGCATATGTTTCTGGCAAACTGCGTTTTAACTTTATTCGCATTTTGGTTGGCGACAAGGTTAAGGTGGAAATGAGTCCGTACGATTTAACCAAGGGTAGAATCGTTTGGCGTGACAAAAACTAGCGGGGCTAGTAAAAGGATTGTATGCCTACTTAAAGCGAAAGTGAGACGGCAATAAATCCTCAAAATTCTAATTATTTAGGAGGAGAAAATGAAAGTAAGACCATCAGTTAAACCTATGTGCGACAAATGCAAAGTTATCAAACGTAACGGAAAGGTTATGGTTATTTGCTCTAAAAATCCAAAGCATAAACAACGCCAAGGTTAGTTAATTTGAAAATAAGCACATATTCTCGCGGCAAATTGAATATGTGAGTAAATAAATTTTTTGGGAGGATAATATATGGCTCGTATAGCGGGTGTGGATTTACCTAATGAAAAGAGGGTAGAAATTGGACTTACCTACATCTATGGTATTGGTAGAGTTAGTTCAAACAAAATTCTGGCTGCAACTGGCATCAATCCAGACACCAGAGTTAAAGACCTTACAGAAAGTGAAATTGCTTCTATTCGTAAATACATAGAGGCTAATTTTGTTGTGGAAGGCGAAAGAAGAAAAAATGTTGCGCTTGACATTAAGCGCTTAAAAGAAATTAGATGCTATCGTGGATTAAGGCACATTGCAAATCTTCCTGTGCGTGGGCAAAGTTCTAAACAAAACGCCCGCACAAGAAAAGGCCCTAAAAAGACAATAGCAAATAAGAAGAAGTAAGGAGTGAAAAATGGCTGTTAAAAAAGAAACTAAGAAAAAGAAAATTTTGGTTGCTAATGGCGAAGGTCATGTTCATATTCAAGCAACCAGCAACAACACCTTGGTTACCTTAACCGATAGCAATGGCAATCGTCTTGACCAAAGCAGCGCAGGTGCACTTGGCAACCGTGGTGCTAAAAAAAGTACGCCATTTGTTGCTCAACAAGTGGTGGAAACTGCACTTAAAAATGTTGCCAACTTTGGCATAAACAAGCTTGGCATTTTCATTAAAGGCGCAGGCAATGGCCGTGAGGCTGCAATCCGTGCAGTGGGCTCAGTTGGATTACCTATTTTGTTTATTAAAGACGTTTCTCCAATCCCACACAACGGTTGCCGTCCACCTAAGGCTAGAAGGTTATAGGAGGAATTATGGCAAGAAATATTATTCCAGATTGCAGACAATGTCGCCGTGAAGGTTGCAAACTTTACCTTAAAGGTGAAAAATGTCTTAAAAATTGCCCATTTGACAAACGCCCAGTTATTCCAGGACAACATGGCGTTGGCGGGGCAAAGAAAAAAATCTCTGAATATGGCGTGCAATTGCGTGAAAAACAAAAATTGCGCAGAGCATATTGCTTGTTGGAAAAACAATTTAGAATCTGTTTTGAAAAGGCTGCAAAAAGCAAGGGCAACACTGGTTTGGAATTGTTAAAAATGCTTGAAATGCGCCTTGACAACGTGGTTTATCGTTTGGGCTTTGGTGCGTCCAGAACGCAAGCAAGGCAAATTGTCAACCATGGTCACATAACAGTAAATGGCAAAAAGGTTAACATCCCATCTTACGAAGTTAAGGTTGGTGATGTAATTGCTGTTAAAGAATCTAAACAAGGGTTAGAAATGTTTAAAGGCTTAAAAGACAGCAAACCTGTAACTCCAAAATGGTTGGAATTTGACGCAAAAACTCTGTCGGGCAAAGTGCTTGCAGAACCAGTGCGTGAAGACATAGACTTAAATGTAAAAGAACACTTAATTGTTGAGTTCTATTCAAGATAATAGGAGATAAAATTATGATGGAAATTGAAAAACCAAAAATTCAGTTAGAAGAGCAAGATAATGGTGCACACGCAATTATTACGGTTGAACCATTGGAAAAGGGCTTTGGCATCACCATTGGCAATATGTTAAGGCGTACTCTTTTAAGTTCACTTCCTGGTGCGGCCATTGTTGGTATTAAAATTGCGGGCGTTTTGCACGAATTTTCTACCATCAAAGGCGTAACTGAAGATGTGCCAGACATTGTGCTTAACTTAAAAGCAGTTGCTGTTAAAACTGAAAGCCAGGCAGAAGACTTTAAGGGTTACATGACCATAAACAAAAAAGGTCCTGCTGTGGTTTATGCAAAAGATATAACCTGCCCAGACGGCATTTCGGTTGTTAATCCAGAGCAATACATCTGCACACTTGATGACGATGGTATTTTGGATGCTACTCTTTATGTTGGTCGTGGTAGGGGATACTCACCTGCAAGCATGAATAAAGAGTTTTCGGATGAAGTTGACTATATTGCAATTGATAGCCTTTTCACTCCGGTTAAACGTGTAAATTTTGAAGTTCAATCCAGCCGTGTTGGCAGAAGTTTGGACTTTGATAAACTTGTGCTTGATGTTCAAACTCGTGGCACAGTATCTGCAAAAGAAGTGGTTGCTCTTTCCGCAAAATTACTTAACGACTACGCAACAATGTTTGTTGAATTGGTTGAAGGCATGGACGGAGTTAACATCCTTGTTGCTAGAAAAGAAGATGAAAGAACTAAATTATTTGAAAAACCTATTGAGGAAATGGAATTAAGCGTGCGTTCATACAACTGCTTAAAGCGTGCCGGCATTGACACTATTGGCGAACTTGCCAAAAAGAGCCGTGCAGAAATGCTTAAAGTTCGCAACATGGGCGCAAAGTCTATGGAAGAAGTTATTAAAAAATTGGAATCCTATGGCATTATCCTTGAAGGTAGCGATAAGTATTAAAATTTTATTTATCTTAGATAAATTCAATTTAAAAGGAGAAATTAGATGCGTATAATGAAATTAAATCGTCCAAGTAAAGAAAGAGTGGCAATCATGCGCAACCAAGCAACCGATTTGTTGTGGTATGGTAAAATAACCACCACCGTTGCAAGAGCAAAATCTTTAAAGAGCTATGTTGAAAAGATTTTAACCCTTGCAATCAATTCTTACGAAGATGTTGTTACCGTTCAAAAGGAAAGCATCAACAAAAAAGGCGAAAAAGTTACCAAACAAGTTATCAATGATGGCCCTAAAAAACTTGCAGCAAGGCGCGCAATTATGGCAAAGGTTTATTCGGTTAAAGAACAACGCAAGCCAGGTGAAAAGAAGGCGGATTTCCTTGCTCGTATTGATAACATTAAAAACCCATTGTTGGAAAAAATATTTAATGTGTATGCTCCAAAATATGCTGCTCGCATTAAAGAAACTGGCAATGGCGGTGGCTACACCAGAATTATAAAAGTTGGTCAACGCGCAGGCGATGCTTCCGAAATGGCTATTATAGAGTTAATTTAGTTTGCACAATTTGTGCAAACTTTTTTTATTTTTATTATTTTTTTTGATTTTTTACTAATTTTTTATAATTATTAGAAATTTTGATATTTTAAAAAAATTTCATCAAGTTAATAATATAAAAATTAAATTTTTTTAGTTTTAAAAAAATAATTAAAAAACAAATAAAATCGACACAAATCTGTTGACAAATTTTTATTTTGTGCTAAAATATTAGCCGTATACTAAGGAGACTTTATGATTAACAAACAAAATTTACAAGCGGTTTTAGACTTGGCAGAAAGTTGCAGTCCGGAACTTAAAAAAATGGTTGAAGGAGTGTTAAAGCATGTGCCACAATCAATAGCAAACACTCACAACACAATCAATTATTTCAGCAAATCAACGCGTGGCAGAAATGGTTTTAATATTGTTGGTAGGGAAAACGAACAAACTTCATATTTAGACCAGTTTACTGGCACAAAATTAACTTTTGAAAGCAAAAACATTTTGCAACATCTGTTTATTTGTGACAGCATTTATTTGGAAAAAATTAAAAAAGGTGAACAGCTTGTTGTGCCTATTTTGCGTTACAAAATTGTTAAAGATGGCGCGACTAAAGATTACGATTTGATTATTAAACACTATCAAAATGGCGGTTACAGCCTAAGCGTTTACCAACAAAACAGTGCAAACTTTCAAAATCTGGCAAAAGAAATTAAGCGCAGTTATTTAACCGAAGAAGAATTTAACAACATTGTAGGCAACCAAGTTGCTGTTTTAAGAAGATAAAACTTGCTAACCACAAGTTTTTTTTATTTTTATGCAACAAAAAAAGTTTAAAATTTTAACCAATTTTGTGCGTAAAATTTATTTAAAACTATTGACAATTTTTTTGGTTTTATATATAATATATTTGTTATAGTTCAAGATGCTGCTTTGTTCTATAGTTTGGCGTTTGCCAAAAGAGGTTGCAAAAATTTTTTTATAAGGAGGATATATGCCTACATTTAACCAGTTAGTGCGTAAGGGTAGAAAAAGTGAAGCAGTTAAAAGCAAATCTATTTTGTTAGATGAATGCCCACAAAAGCGTGGTGTTTGTCTTTCTGTAAGCACAACTACTCCTAAAAAACCTAACTCAGCATTGCGCAAAATTGCAAGGGTTCGCCTTAGCAATAAAAAAGAAACCACTGTTTACATCCCAGGTATTGGTCACAATTTGCAAGAGCATAACGTGGTTTTGGTGCGTGGTGGTCGTGTGCCAGACCTTCCTGGTGTGCGTTACCATGTAGTTCGCGGTGCGTTGGATACTGCTGCTGTGCAAAAGCGCAAACAGGGCAGAAGTAAATATGGCGCAAAACGCGCTAAATAAGCCATTTAATATGGTTTTGTTTTGATTTAAATAATAATTTACAAATTAATTATAAAAATTTTATTAAAGGAGAATATTATGTCAAGAAGAAATGCAGCGGTTAAACGCCAAGTTCTACCTGATCCAATGTACAATTCCACTTTGGTTACCAAAGTTATCAACCAAGTTATGTACGATGGCAAAAAGGGCATTGCGCAGTCAATTGTTTACAGTGCAATGAAGCAAGCCAGTGAAAAAATTGGTGAGGAAGCATTGGCAGTTTTAACAACCGCTATTGAAAACATCAAACCAAAGCTTGAAACTAAGGCAAGGCGTGTTGGTGGTTCGTCCTACCAAGTGCCAACTGAAGTTAGTGCAGATAGGCAACAAACTTTGGCAATTCGTTGGTTGGTGCTTTGTGCACGCAAACGCAACGAGCGTGGTATGGAGGCCCGTTTGGCAGCAGAAATTATTGATGCTTACAACCAAACTGGTGGTGCTGTGCGCAAACGCGATGATATGCACAGACAGGCAGAGGCTAACAAGGCTTTTGCTCACTTCCGCTTTTAATTTAGGGGGATTTTATGGCGAGAACTATTCCGTTAGAGAAAATTAGAAATATAGGTATCATGGCACACATCGATACCGGTAAAACCACAACAACCGAGCGTATTTTGTTTTACACCGGCATAAATCACAAAATTGGTGAAGTGCACGATGGTGAAGCAACTATGGACTGGATGGCGCAGGAACAAGAGCGCGGCATCACAATCACATCCGCTTGCACCACTTGCAAATGGCAAGATTGCACAATAAACATTATTGATACTCCCGGACACGTGGACTTTACTGTAGAAGTTGAACGTTCACTTAAAGTTTTGGACGGCGCAGTTGCACTTTTCAGCGCGCGTGCGGGTGTTCAAGCGCAAAGTGAAAACGTTTGGCGTCAAGCAAGCAAGTTTAATGTTCCAAGGTTGTGCTTTATCAACAAAATGGACATTAACGAGGCAAACTTTTTAAAGGCTGTTCAAAGCATTAGGGATAATTTGGGTGCAAACGCCGTTCCAATTCAACTTCCTATTGGCGAGGCAGAAACCTTTAAAGGTATTGTTGACCTTGTTAAGATGAAAGCGTATGTGTTCTATGACGATTTGGGCAAAGATTATAGGGAAGAAGAAATCCCTGCCGACATGCTTAATCAGTGTCAAGAATATCGTGCAAAGATGATTGAATCAGTTGCAGAAACAGACGACAGCTTGCTTGAAAAATTCTTTGCTGGTGAAGAACTTACTGTTGAAGAAATCAAGCGCGGTATCCGCAAAGCAACTTGCACCCTTAAAATGTTCCCAGTTTTGTGCGGCACGGCTGCAAAAAACAAGGGTATTCAAGAGTTGCTTGATGCAGTTGTTGACTATATGCCAAGCCCAATTGACGTTCCACCAATCACTGGCACACTTGCCAATGGTGAAAAGGTTGAGCGTAACAACAGCGACAACGAGCCATTTGCAGCACTTGCATTTAAAATTGCAACCGACCCATATGTTGGCCGTATAACCTTCATCCGTGTTTACAGCGGCAAATTGTCAGCAGGCAGTTATGTGCTTAATGCAAACAAAGATAAAAAGGAGCGTATTGGTCGTTTGCTTCACATGCACGCAAACAATCGTACTGATATTCCAGAAGTTTTGGCAGGTGATATCTGTGCAGTTGTTGGTCTTAAAAACACTGGCACGGGCGACACTTTGTGTGATGAAGATCACCCAATCAAGTTGGAAGAGATGGAATTTATGAAACCCGTTATCGAGCAAGCCATCGAACCAAAAGACAAGCAAGCACAAGAAAAATTGGGCATTGCAATTGCAAAACTTATGGAAGAAGACCCAACCTTTAAATCATACACCGATGACCAAACTGGCCAAACCATCATTGCTGGTATGGGCGAGTTGCACCTAGACATTTTGGTGGATAGGATGAAGCGTGAATTTGGTGTGGAAGTTAATGTTGGTAAACCACAAGTTGCTTATAAAGAAACCATCCGCCGCACAGTTGAAGCGGAAGGTAAGTATATTAAACAATCGGGTGGTCGTGGTCAATACGGTCACTGCAAAATCAAGATGGAACCATTGGAACGCGACAAAGGCTATGTGTTTGAAAGCCAAGTTGTTGGTGGCGCAATTCCTAAGGAATTTATTCCACCAATCGATGCGGGTATTCAAGAGGCTAAAAAGTCGGGCGTGGTTGCTGGGTACGAAACTATTGACTTTAAAGTTACCGTATTAGATGGTTCGTTCCACGAAGTGGATAGTAGTGAAATGGCGTTTAAAATTGCTGGCTCACTTGCATTTAAAGAGGCAATGAAAAAGGCAGACCCAGTTTTGCTTGAACCTATTATGAAGGTGGAAATCAACACCCCAGACGATTACCTTGGCACAGTTATGGGCGGCATAACTTCCCGCCGTGGTGTGCTTACCGGAACAGAGGCAAAACATGGCGCACAAGTCATCCATGCCGAAGTGCCATTAAGCGAAATGTTTGGTTATTCAACCGACCTGCGTGGCTCAACTCAAGGCCGTGGTACATTCCAGATGTTGTTTGACCACTACGCAGAATGCCCTAAGAATGTTGCGGACAAAATTATTGGCGACCGCAAAAAACTTGAAGGCAACAATTAAAAATTAAAATTAAGCATAAATTTGCTTGACTTTAATAATATAAATATACTAAAATATAATAGTTAATATAAAAAAGGAGATTATTTTATGGCAAAAGCTAAATTTGACAGGGCTAAACCGCACGTTAACATTGGTACCATTGGTCACGTAGACCACGGCAAAACCACTTTAACTGCTGCTATCACCGCTGTTCTTCATGCACAAGGTCTTGCAGAAGCAAGGTCTTATGACCAAATTGATAATACCCCAGAAGAAAAGGCTCGTGGTATTACAATTAACACCTCTCACGTAGAGTACGAAACTGAAAAACGTCACTACGCACACGTAGACTGCCCAGGACACGCAGACTATGTTAAAAACATGATTACTGGTGCTGCACAAATGGATGGTGCAATCCTTGTTGTTGCTGCAACTGATGGTCCAATGCCACAAACTCGTGAGCATATTCTTTTGGCGCGTCAGGTTGGCGTTCCATACATTGTTGTATTTATCAACAAAGTTGACCAAGTTGACGACCCTGAGTTGTTGGATTTGGTTGAAATGGATATCCGTGATTTGTTAACTTCTTACAACTTCCCTGGTGACACTACCCCTATTGTTAAGGGTTCTGCATTAAAAGCATTGGAAGCTGCATCTGCTGGTCACCCAGAAGATCCTGCTTGCGATTGCATCAGAGAGTTAATGAAAGCTGTTGACGAATACATTCCAGACCCAGTTCGTGACACTGACAAACCTTTCCTTATGCCTGTTGAAGACGTCTTCACCATTACTGGTCGTGGTACAGTTGCTACTGGTAGGGTAGAACGTGGTGTATTAAAACTTAACGAAGAAGTTGAACTTGTTGGTATCAAACCTACTCGTAAAGTTGTTGTTACTGGTATCGAAATGTTCCGTAAATCACTTGACGAGGCTCGTTCTGGCGATAACGCTGGTTTGTTGCTTCGCGGTATTAACAGAACTGATATCGAACGCGGACAAGTGCTTGCAAAACCAGGCACAATCACTCCTCACACTAAATTTAAGGCAGAAGTTTATGTTCTTAAAAAGGAAGAGGGTGGCCGCCACACTGCATTCTTCAATGGTTACCGTCCACAATTCTACGTTCGCACAACTGATATTACTGGTTCAATCAAACTTCCAGACGGCGTAGAAATGGTTATGCCAGGTGATAATGTTTCTATGGAAATTGAACTTATCCACCCAGTTGCTATCGAAAAGGGTATGCGTTTCGCTATCCGTGAAGGTGGCAGAACAGTTGGTTCAGGTGTTGTTTCTGAAATCATTGGATAATAAAAAATGGCAATATTGCCCTAAACAAAGGTGATCACAGATGTGGTCATCTTTTTTTTGTGGTCAACTTTTTGCTAAAAAATGGCCATTTTGACCACTTTTTGACCACGCGAGATTTTTGTTATAGTCAAAAATTGCTTAATTTTTTGGGTAAAATATGTGCTTTTTGCCTATGATTTGGTGGTTTTCCATGGGTTTTACCACGTTTAACTACTAGAAAAATTTAAATATACTTTGATATTAAGAGATTGTGTGATATAATATTTATATGGATACGAATTTTGAAAATCCATTTGTTATCGATCGTATATTTAAATTTTGCATTGCTACGGGATGTAAATTTTTATTTATTTCCGGCAATGGTGGAGCTGGTAAGTCAACTTTGGCAAAAAGAATTAAAGAAAAATTTGAGCAAAATGGATTTACAGCGAACTTAATTGATACAGATGACTTTGTCACGAATTCAACAGTGCGTCGTAGTGCAAAGAGTGTTTTTCTAGATAGTGAAGGAAATGAAAATTTTGGATCTTTCAACACATCTTTTGGAGAAAGTTATTGTCTTAATAGCCTGAATGCCACAATTTTTAACTTGAAACAAAAATTAGATTTTTTCATATTCCAAAAAAATGTCAGGATGAATCAGATTATGTTTTATTAAGTGGCAAGGCGGACATCCATATTTTTGAAGGTGTTGGAACTCAATTTATTGAGAAACCAAAAGATTGTTTGTCGGTATATATTGGTTGCGAGCTTGAAGTTGAAGCGAAAAGGCGAATAATACGAGCAAGAAATGGCGAAGAAAAGCAAACTTTTGAGCAAGTGGTTGCAAAATGCAAGGAACGTAGGGAAAAACTCGAAGAAATGTCATTAGTGAAATCTGCAAGGTTTGACCTTATTTTAAAAAGCAACAAAGATTTCAACTTTGTAATAGAAAAAGATGTTTTTAACATTGTGGAGAGTGAAGAAATGAACAAGGATTGCGAATTTTCAATAAAGGTTATTAAACAGGCGAGTGTGCTTTTGGTAAATGATTTTGAAACGATTGATAAAGGTGACTCGGGGGATGTTGTAACATCTATTGAGATAAATATAGAAAAATACATCATTAAAAAGGTGAAAGAATCATATCCAAACTTTGACATTATCAGTGAGGAATTTAGTCCCGATGTGAAACTTTCTAAGAATTGCGTTATCATAAACGGCATTGATGGTTCGGTCAATGTCAGCAAAATGATGCCGATTTTTGCGACGCAAATGGCAATTATTCGCGATGGTATTTGCACGGCGGCAGTCGCATATTTGCCTTTTTTGAACGAATTATATTTTGCGGATGAGAGCACGGCCTATCTGAATGGGAAAAAGACATCTGTAAAAAATTGCCCAATTGAAAAAGGTTTGGTCGCCGCAACGGGGACGGAAAGAATTAAGCGTATTTTGGGAATGGAAAAGTATGGTCTTATTCTACGAGATTATGGGAGTATAGCAGTGGCATTTGCGTGGGTAGCATCTGGAAAACTAAATGGGGCTGTTTATAACGGCAATAAAATTTGGAACTTTTACCCAGTGCTTAAAATCTGTGAGCGTGCAGGTGCAAAGATTGTAGATAAGAAAGGAGTTCATATTGCTGCAAGTGGCGACGAATTTTTAAAGATTCTCAACACAAAAGTGAAATAAATAGCGCGAGGTGAAAAATGAATACCAATATAGCAATGTTTATTCGTTGTGAAGATCGTCCAACTAATGAAACAATATCAAATGAAGAAAGTTTGAAGTTGGCCGTTCAAGCTGGATTTAAAAGAATATTTATGTCTTTTAAGGCGAATCATCTGTTTGAAGGACAATATAGAAAATTTTATGATCTGGCTAAATCCTATGGTTTAGAAATTGTATTTGTTCATTTAGGGTATCAAGTCAATGAAGGAATTGCAACCATCTGGGAAGAAGGGACTGCCGGGGATCAACTTGTTGCGGATTACAAAAGAGATTTGGAAATTGTTGCAAAAGATGGAATTAAAATGGTGTGCATGCACGTAACAAAAAGTAGTAAACAATCGCCTATGTCCAAAATCGGCCTTAAACGTTGGGAAGAGATAGTCAAACACGCAGAGAAATTAGGTGTAATAGTGGCTCTTGAAAACACTGTATGGCCTGGTTATATAGAATTTATTTTGGACAATATTCAAAGCCCAAATCTACAAGTTTGTTTTGATAGCGGACACAATCATGTGTATTTTAAAGATGGTTTTGATTTTAAAAGGTTTAAAAACAAAATAGCTTGTATTCATTTACATGATAACGACCAATCAAAAGATTTACATTTGCTTCCTTTTGACGGCACAATTGATTGGAAACTCTTAGCTGAAAATTTGCGAGAGGCAAACTACAAAGGGGTAATAGCTTGTGAGTCTGGATACAAACGAGGCTATGTGAATGAACTCACTCCACTAGAATTCTTTACAGAGGCTTATAGACGATTAGAAAAAATTGATGATATGGTTAATTTGCCCACGCAAGTAAAATGATGACCAATTTTGATCAAGCGATTGAATTTTGATTACATTGCGTAAGATATTTTAAGTATTTGTAAGATTCTTTAGTTAGTTTAAAAAGATGGCTTTTCGCCGTCTTTTTTTGTGCGCTCATATTAATTTATTTGCATATTTTTTAAAAAACTTTTATAATGATTGTATAATATATGTGTGCAATAGGAGACGCCATGGAAAAACAAGTTTTATACAGCGCAACCAAACCGACTGGAAATTTAACATTGGGAAATTATTTGGGGGCGATTAAAAATTGGATAAAGCTGCAAGACGAATACACTTGCTATTTTTGCATTGCCAACTTGCATTCGCACACAATTGAGTTAAGTGCGGATTTTGTTAAAACCAGAACGCTTGAACAGCTTGCTATGTTTTTGGCGTGCGGGCTTGACCCAAAAAAGTCCATTATCTATGTGCAAAGTATGGTGCCTGAGCATACAGAACTTAGTTGGCTGCTAAATTGCACCACTATGATGGGGGAAGCCAGCCGCATGACTCAGTATAAAGACAAGGTGGCAAAAGGGGCAACCAGCCTAACCACCGCGCTGTTTACCTATCCCGTGCTTATGGCGGCGGATATTTTGTTGTACAACACAAATATCGTGCCGGTTGGCGAAGACCAAGTGCAACATGTTGAACTTTGCCGCGACATAGCCACCCGTTTCAATCACCGCTTTGGCGACACGTTTGTAATTCCAAAGGCGGTTGTTCCAACTGTGGGCGCGCGCATTAAAGGGCTTATTGACCCAACCAGCAAAATGGGCAAGTCGGATGACGACCCAAACAATGTTATATATTTGCATGACACGGACGAAGAAATCACAAAAAAAATCAAGCGTGCGGTTACCGACAGCCTTAACAACATCGCGTTTGACGAACAAAATCAGCCAGGGGTTAGCAATTTGCTAACTATAATTTCCGCATGTGAAGGTACGCCAATTGAACAGCTTGTTGACGAACTCAAAGGAAGGGGGTACGGGGTATTGAAATCTCGCACCGCCGAAGCAGTCATCCGCACAATTGCGCCAATACGAGAAAAATATAATTACTATATGGCGCATCAAAGCGAACTATTAAACATTGCCAGCGAAGGTGCAAAAAAGGCGGAAGAAGTTGCACGCAAAACCATGCTCCGTGCAAAACAAAATATGGGGCTATTGTAAAATTATTATAATATATGCCCTTAGGGGGTATGTTGTAAATTGGGCTAATCTGATTTTGACATTGAATTACTTATAAATCATTTTGCGTGGAAAATTTAATATAATATAAAAAACCAATCAAAAAGTGCAATTATTTGCGCTTTTTTTTATAAAAATAAGTAAATTTTAACAATATTTTGCATGGTTATTAAATTTTAATTTGTTTTAATGCGTTTTATTTCTTATCACAATAAAATTTTGTTACAAATTAAAAAAGATTGCGCATGGCAATCTAAATGAAACTGCGCTGTTGACCATATAAGTAACAATTGTTGTTATTTGTGTTTCCGTTGCCAAAGGCGAACAAAATCAACAACAGCAGCAACAAAATTGAAGTATTGTTAGCAAGATTTATGTTTGCGGCTTGAGCAATTACTGCAATCAAAATGATAAACAGCACATAAAGTATATTTGCGTTCATTTTCTTTCTCCTTCACTAAAATATTTTGTTTATTTTATTTATTCGACACAAAAACTTATTGTTACAATTTGGCAGAATTTAATTTTTGTTGTACGCTATTTGTATGAATTTGGATTATAGAGAAGAAATTGCCATACGCGACTATCTGCCCAGCAAAAGCGACCTTATAAATATGTCCGATTTCTTTTACGCGTTCAGCGACCGCACCCGACTGCGCATAATAATTTTGCTGACCATAAAACCACTTTGTGTAACCGATATTTCAACAATTTTGTCACTTAATCAAACCACGCTAAGCCACCAGTTAAAAATTTTAAAATCGCTAAACATTGTAGATAGCGACCGCACAGGCAAAACCATAGTATACTACATAAAAAACCGCGCGATAACGGAGGTGCTGAATGCGACTGTCGACTGTATCTAATCAGACTGTTTATAAATTGCGCGATACGTCGTTTACTGAAATCCGCGTAGGGCAGTCATTTATGGCAAATAAACTCCTGCCCTCCGCGAATTTCGAGCCTAGTCTCGCTTGTTTCTAAACAGTCTGATTTGCGAATGTTTATTTTTCTAGTCTGTTTACTTGTTTCCAAACCTTGCCTCACTTGTTTCTTCCGTCTGATTAATAAAAATGCGTTTCTGTTAGATACACAAAGATGTAAAAGTTCTTTTTCGTTTGATTGAAAAAAATAGGGCAAATGGTTAAAAATTTAAACAAATAATCGGCAGATGTGATATAATCTTAATATGAAAAGATTATTACGCATTGGTTCCAGCACATTTGCGCTATCAATCGTGCCAATAATTTCATGGTTTTTGCTGGGGTTAACTGTAGATACAAATTTAGTTAATATTTTTTCGCTGACCTATCCAGTGCAGTTTGTTTTTTCTTTGTTGTTATGCATTTTTGCAAGCGGGGCGAACATCAAACAAGCAAAAGAAAATAATCCGAACGCAGTACTAAGCAGCATGACAATTGGGTTGTTTGTTGGCGGAATTTTTTACGCGCTGCTGTTGATTTTTAGTAAACAATATATTCAGTTTCTTAATATGGATGTTGAAATATACAAGCATTTTGCCATTTACTCGTTCAGTTCGCAATTCATCCACTTTATATTTTCCATGTCGCTTGAAAAATTGTATTTTGAAGACAACGACAAAATTGCTTACCGTCATAGTTTAATTTTTAACATTATGGAATTTGTTGTGCTTATCGGCAGTTCACTTATTGTTAAAAACGATTTTGTAATTATTGGCGCAACCTTAACCTGCATAACAATTTATGCGCTTGTGTTGTTTTTTAAACAATTCCACAAGTTTAAATTGAATTTTAATATTTTGACCAATTTCAAATACGAATCAACCGAGATATTTGGATATCTGTTGCTTATTGGCACATATTTCTTTGGTTACAGCAACGCGTTTGAGGCTGGGACTGAATATGTAACCGCAATAAACTTTGTAGCACTGATAACTGACGCGCAGTGGGATAGTTGCAACGCAATGTCAACCGTGGCAAAAATTGATTTAGCAAATGGGAAATACGACTACAAGCAGACAATAAAAAACTGCATAAAATACACAAGCATCATAACAGCAAGTTCGATTTTAGGATTTTTTGGGCTGTTTAAACTTTACAATGTAAATTTAAAATTGGGTTTGATTTGCTTTTTTGTCGAACTGATTGATTTTTGCTACAATCCAATCATATATGGGTTTGAACCATTTGTGCAGCTTGAATATTCCGCATTTAAAAACACGGTCATATCAACAACTTCATATGTAGTAAGATTTGTAATTTCCACCTTTGTGCCAATTGCGCTCTGCACCGTGCTTGGACAATTTGTTGGCGGGGTATTTGAGCTGTTGTGCCTGCTGTTTATAAGGTTTAAGGTTTATCGTGTAAAAGACGGGAAATTGGTAAAAAAAGACGCAAAAAACGCAAATAATAGTTAAAATTTTGTAGTTTATCAAAAATTTTTGCATTGGCATACTATGTTTTAGATTGTTGGTGGAATGTGAAAATTGTTGTTGTAACTGGCGGAAATTATAAAAGTTTTTATTTGAATTGCTTTGTAAAATTGCGCGCGTGCGATTTGCTTATTTTTAATTATGGCATAATATACGATTATGTTGTGGAAACTGAAATTCTGCACAATGCGGTTGTAACAAATGAGCTTATGATGTTGTCGCACAAACTAAAATGCCCGGTGGTGGCGGGGGTATATGTCGTTTCAAAAGAACGCAAGCAATCCATCATCGTTTGCGATGGTGAAAAGATACATATTTTTGATGCTCATCAAGGTGCGACAGTTTATACTAAATACAAAACCTTTTGTATAGGGGTGGAGGGTATTTCGCTATGCAAACACAACAAAATTGTTTTAGGGGATAAGCGGCTTTACCCGTCAAGCGAGCATTGCAGTAAAAACAAGGTTTATCTGTTCTGCGACCGATTTGGGGTGAGTTTGGTGGAAAATAAAACTTTTAAAAGATTTTTTTCAAAATATGCGCAAATTATTTTGAAATAATATTTTAATATGCTATAATTATAGCATAATACTGGGAGTATTATATTTAAAATTGAATAATAATTTGGAGTCAATATGAAAAAAAGTATAAGAAATATAGACGTGGCTGGAAAGCGCGTTTTTGTTAGAGTTGACTACAATGTACCTATAAATAACGAACTTAAAATTGTTGATGACACGCGTATTGTGGCAACTTTACCAACCATAAAATTTTTAATTGAACATAATGCAAAGGTTATACTTTGCTCACATTTAGGCAGGCCAAACGGGCAGGTGGACAACAAATTGTCCTTGCGCCCAGTGCTTGCAAGGCTTAGCAATTTGCTGGAAAAACCAATTTCTTTTGCCGAGGATGTTACCGACAAGTCCACTTTGGAAATGGTTAATAAGATGAATGAAGGCGATGTGCTTATGCTGGAAAACATCCGTTTCTATAAGCAGGAAGAAGATAATGACGAGGCGTTTGCTAAAAAGCTTGCCAAGCTTGCCGACATCTTTGTGCTTGAAGCATTTGGCACTGCACACCGCAAACATGCGTCCACTTATGGCATTGCAAAACTTTTGCCATCCGTGGTTGGATTTTTGGTTGAAGATGAACTTAATAGGTTTGAAAAAATCACAAAAAATCCAGACAAACCTTTTGTTGTAATTTTGGGCGGAGCAAAGGTTTCGGACAAGTTGCCAGTTATTGAAAATTTAATTGATAAGGCTGATACAATTATGCTGGGTGGGGGTATGGCTTATACCTTCATAAAAGCGATTGGCGGAAGCGTGGGCATGAGTTTGGTTGATAACAGCAAGGTTGCAAAAGCAAAAGAAATTTTAGACAAAGCCAAAGAGCGTGGCGTAAAAGTTATTTTGCCAATTGACAACATGGTTACCACCCAATTTAGCGCGGAAGCCGATGCAAAATTGTACAACAGCGGCTTTATTCCAGACAACGCGCAGGCGATGGATATTGGCAAAAAGACCATTAAACAATTTAAAAAGGTTATCAAAAAAGCGCGCACCATTGTTTGGAATGGTCCACTTGGCGTTTATGAGTACGAAAAATTTAGGCGCGGAACGTATAAAATTGCTAAATACATAAGAAAAAGCAAGGCAAACACCATAATAGGTGGGGGTGACAGCGTGGCAGCGGCACAACAGATTGGGGTAGGCAAACATGTTCACCTTTCAACCGGTGGAGGGGCATCACTTATGCTTCTTCAAGGTAAACAATTGCCGTGTGTGGAGCTTATTGAAGATATTTAGGAGATTTTATGCTTATAGTTTGCAACTATAAAATGAACGGCAACTTAAATTTATACTCAAAACTTATTAAGCAACTAAACAAGGTTGAGGGCACAAAACTTATTTTGTGTCCGCCTTTTGTTTATATGTCACAGTTTAAACGGCAGCTAAAATTTCATTTGCTTGGCGCACAAGATGTTTCCGCGTTTGATGAGGGCAAATCCACTGGGCAAATTAGCGCGCATATGTTAATAGATATGGGCTGCAAATATACCCTAGTGGGGCATAGTGAAAGGCGTGTGTTTGAAAGCGATGAAATTGTTGCACAAAAAATTGTTGCCGCGCAAAAAAGTGATATAATCCCAATTGTGTGTGTTGGTGAAACAGATAGGGGGATGGGGTATGCTGGTTTTAAGCATCAAGTTGAATCCGCATTTAATGCAGCAAGCAAAACAAAACCACTTATTGTTGCATACGAGCCAGTTTGGGCAATTGGGTCAAATCAGTCGCCCGATGCAGACTATGTTGGCGAAATGATAAAAAACATAAAAGCAGCCGCGCAAAAATATAATATTGATGCAAAAATATTGTACGGCGGCAATGTAAATCAGCATAATTTTAAAAGCCTTAAAAGCACGGGTGTTGACGGGTTTTTGTTGGGCAGATTGTCAATTGATAGCGATAGATTTTTTGAATTTTTAAGGAGAGTTTATGAATAAGGGCATTTTGATAATTTTGGATGGATATGGCGAAGGTAAGCGTTATGCTTACAATGCGGTTACAAATGCAAACACGCCTTTTTTGCATGGATTAAGAAAAAAATCCTATTCGCTTTTAAAGGCGGATAGCGAGGCGGTTGGGCTTTTGCCACATACCCTAGGGGGTAGCGAAGTTGGGCATGGCACAATTGGCGCGGGCAGGGCAATTTATTCCGTTCCAATGCAAATTGCAAAAGATATTGCTTCTAATAAATTTGGTAAAAATAAAGCGGTTGCTACGCTTAAAAAAGAGCTTAAAAAGCGCAAAAGCAATTTTCATTTGGTTGGGCTGATGAGCGACAAAAATGTGCATAGCGATATTAACCACGCAATTGCAATTATAAACGAGGTTAAAGATTGCGTGCCAAATATATTTGTCCACTTTATAACTGACGGGCGCGATACCGAGCCAAATGTGTGCAAAAAATACCTTAAATTGTTTAAAAAACAGACAAAACAGGTTAAAAATTGCCAAATCGCCAGCCTTGGTGGAAGATTTTACTATATGGATAGGGAAGGCAATCTGGACCGAACAACCATTGCGTTTAATGCCATGTTCCACCCAAACAAACCCATTGAACAAAATAGGGTGGAGGGGTATATTGACCAAGAGTACGCAGCCAACAGATTTGATGAATTTATTTTGCCAGTAAGCGTAAAAACCAAACCAGAAGTTGAACTTACTGAGCGCGACACGGTTATGTTTTTTAATTTCCGTGAAGATAGGTTGCGCCAACTTGCAAAAATGGTGCAAGATACAAATTGCCATGTTGTAACAATGGCGGACGTGGGCGGAATTGATTCGCTTGTGCTGTACAAAAAAGAAGTTACAAAAAACACGCTTAGCGAATATTTAAGCAACCTAAAACTTAAACAGATAAAGATTAGCGAAAGTACAAAATACGCGCACATAACCTACTTTTTAAACGGCGGGCGGGAAGAACCTTTTAAGTTTGAAGACCGTGTGCATGTGCCAACAATTAAAACCAACGATTATGCAAAAACTCCAAAAATGCGCGCAAAAGAGATTACGGACGAAGTTATAAAGGCGATGGACAAAAATTACGATGCCATTTTGGTAAACTATTCAAACCCAGACATGATTGGGCATACTGGCAATTACGAGGCAGTGGTTAAGGCACTTGAATTTTTGGATAAATGCGTGAAGAAAGTGGTGGAAAACGCAAAACAAAAAGGCTATTTCGTTTGCATAACTGCCGACCACGGCAACGCGGACCAAATGCGCTATGATAATGGTTTGCCACACACCTCACACTCGTTCAATCCAGTTATGTTCACCGTTGTTGCGGATAAGGAATACAAACTTAAAAAATCGGGCGGGCTTAAAGATGTTGCACCAACATTTCTTGAGCTTTTGGGCGCACCAAAAAATCCAGCATTTGAAGGCGAGAGTTTAATTGAAAAATAATTTTTTAATAAAAAAACACATAAAAAACACATAAAAACACAAAAATTTCATCAATTTTGCAACTTTTAAACAAAAAAATGCGTTAGAAACAAAAACAATCAAAATTTTTAAAAGTTTGCATAAAAATACTAAACTTATTGACAAAACAAAAAATTTGTGTTAAAATACAAGCATGAAATCGTTTTATTATCAATTTGTAAATTTTATAAAAGACATTTCTAATCTATGGTTTTGGTCGCTTTGGATTGTTATGTTGGCGTGCATAATGTCGTGTTTTGTGTCGCTGTTTAATTCGTTTGATGATAAAGACAAAAAATACAAAAAAATCAGTAGTTTGGTGCTGGCGCTTATCTTAATTGCGGTTTTGGTGTATTTAACTTATGTAAGGATTTAATGGAGGATTTATGAGCTTATTTTTGGCAGATACAATTTCTAGTACCACAAGCACAGTGCTTTCAAATTTGGCACGCGTTTGCTTGGTGTTGATTGCGTTGTTGTGCTTGGTTTTGGTTGTGCTTGTGTTTATGCAAATCACGGGCGAATCGGAAGCGAACAATGTTATAACTGGCAACCAAGACAGTTATTATGCGCACAACAAGTCTGGCTCGCGTCAGGGTCGCATCACCCGCCTTATCTACATTTGCTTGGGCATTGTGGCTGTTTTGGCAATTGCGTACTTTATACTTATAAAAGTGGTTTATTAGCCGCTTTTTTTATTGCCTTTTTGTGTGGGGCGGAATGATTTTGTTTAAACGTCACCGCCAAATTCTTTTCTTTCGGTCGGGAAAATAATTTGGCTAGTTCTTTGCCGTCTACATTAGCCATTAAAAAGTAAAAACCGAATTCAAATTACCTAAATTTAAAAAACATCCCTTTAATTTTGTTAAAAAACATGCAAAGCGCGTTAATTTAGTTTATTAATTTAAAATAAAATGCTAAAATATATGTATGGATTATGTAAAACTTATACGCGAAAATGCGCTTATTTATTTAAGTGTGGATAAAGTTGCGCAGTCAATTGCGAAAATCACCCAACAAAACGAGAAAGAAGTTAAAAACAAAATTCTGTCGCTTATAAAAGATGGCGTGCTGTTTTTGGATGACGACAAGGTTTCCATTTCTGCCGACCGCGGCTTTATTAAAGGCAAATTGAGTTTAAACAGAAAGGGCTACGGCTTTGTTTCCGTGCCAGACAAACCCGATTTCTTTATCCCCGCGTTTGCAATCAACGGGGCAATGGACGGCGATGATGTGCTGTTTGAAATTACGCATGTTGGCAAGGATGAGCTTTTTGAAGGCAAAATTGTGCGCGTGCTAAACAGAAACACTACGCATGTGGTCGGCACGTTTATTGAAGGCAAAAGCAAAAATGTGGTTTTCCCAGACGATGACAAAGTGCAGCAAATCCGCATTTACAAGGGAGATGAAGGCACTGCCCAGAATAACGAAAAGGTGTGGGTGGAACTTGACAGCGCGCTGCTTGAACAAGGCGTGTTGCGCGGAAAAATTGTTGAAGTGTTGGGTAAGGCAAACAACCCAAAAGCCGAACAACTTTCTATCATCCGCAGCTATAAGTTGGTGGACAAGTTTGATGCGGCAACAATTGCAGAAGCAAAAAAGCTTCCACAAACTGTGGATTTAAGCAAGTTTAAAAATAGGCAAGATTTTACCAAATTAAAAACCATAACAATAGATGGTGAAGATGCGCGCGATTTTGACGATGCAATTTCGGTTGAACAAAATGCGGGTGGGGGGTATACCCTATATGTACATATTGCGGATGTAAGCCACTATGTAACAGAAAATTCTGCGCTGGACAAACAAGCATACAAGCGCGGCACAAGTGTATACTTCCCAAACCAAGTTATTCCAATGCTACCAGTTGAACTTTCTAACGGCATATGCTCGCTTAACGAAGGGGAAAATAGGCTAACTCTATCTGTTGTGATGGAAATGGATAAGGATGCAAAAGTGTTGTCTTCTCGCGTGGTGGAAAGTGTGATAAAAAGCGCGCACCGCATGACCTATACTGAGATTACAAATCTGCTTGCGGGGGATGAACTTTTGCGCGAAAAATATGCGGATGTGTATGAATTTATATTAATTTACCGCGAAATTTCACAAAAATTGAAGGATTTGCGCCTAAAACGCGGCGAAATAAGGTTTAATATTCCCGAGCCATTTATTTTGGAAAATGAACAAGGCGAGATTGTTTCCATAACCAAACGCATGCAAGACGAAGCACACGAAATTATTGAAAGTTTGATGATTGCCGCCAACGAAGCGGTTGCCCTGTGGGGGTATAATACAAAACTGCCATTGATGTATCGTGTGCATGAAAAACCAGATAACGAAAAGGTGGCACGGCTTAGCAAAATTTTGCTTAATATGGGCGTTAGCAATAATTTAGAAATTGAAGGGGATACCCCTGCAGCCTATCAGAAAATTATGGAAAAAATTGCAGGCTCGCCAAAAGAACAAACGCTTGCTGTGTTAACCCTTCGCACAATGATGAAGGCGCGATACTCACCAACATGTTTGGGGCACTTTGGTTTGGCAAGCGAATATTATTGCCATTTTACCAGCCCAATAAGGCGTTATCCAGACCTTATGGTGCATAGGGTTATAAAGTGTTATCTTAACGGCATGCCAGCAAGCGAAATACGCGAAAGGTTTGCCCCAATTGTTGAACGCGCAAGCGAATGGTGCAGCGAAACGGAAAAGACGGCGGACGAAGCCGAACGCGCGGTGGACGATTACAAAAAAGCAGTGTATATGAAGAACTTTTTGGGGCAGGAATTTGATGCCGTCATATCGGGCGTGCAAGAGTTTGGCATTTTTGCCGAACTAGATAACGGCATTGAAGGGATGATTAAGGCGGACAATTTGCCGTTTGATAACTACGAGTATGATGAGATGAGCCTATCACTAAAAGGCAAGCAGCACAGTTTTGTTATTGGCGACAAGTTGCGCATTGTGGTGTCAAATGTAAACACGCAATTAAGGCAGATAGATTTTGATTTGGTTGGGGTCGAACAGCAGGTTAAAGATTTTATCAACAACAAAACCTTCAATCGCGGCAAAAATTTAAAACAAAAATCAAAAATTGGCAAATTGCAAAAAAACAATAAAAAATCGCACAAAAACGCAAAATCCAATCAATTTTCTGCCAAAGATTATTACAAATTAAAATCCAAACACAAAAAATAAATTTCAATTTTTGCAAAATTTTGCAATTTCTGCACCAAAACATTTCAATTTTTTAAAATTTTTGAAAAAAGTCTGTCGCTTGACATTGACTTTTTTCATTTTTTTGGGTATTATTGAAAAAACTAACTTATGCAATACAAAATTTATAAAGGATAGAAATGGAAAAATTGGTGGCGGAAAACAGACGCGCCCGCTTTGAATATGATTTGCTTGAAAAGTTGGAGGCGGGCATAGTTTTAACTGGTGACGAAATCAAGTCGGTTAGGCTTGGGCATTTTTCAATTGTGGACTGCTACGGCTACATAAAGGCGGGCGAGTGCTTTTTAAGGAATAGTTATATTAAAGAATATGCCAACTCGTTTTCCGCAGGCAGAGGGGAAGACAAAACCCGTAGAGACAGAAAATTGCTGCTGCATAAAAAAGAGATTGAAAAGTGGAAAAAGCGCATAGAAACCGAACACCTTACCCTTGTGCCAACGCGCGCCTATTTTGTTGACAGCCAACTTAAAGTTGAAATCGCTCTTGCCCGCGGCAAAAAATTGTGGGATAAACGCGAAACTATAAAAACTAGAGAGTTGAATAGAAAATTAAAGTAAGCGCGTTTGTTGCAATTTTTTATAAACTATTGACAAATTGAATGAGTTTTGCTATAATGTAATTGGAGATAAAATATGGAAAAGAGTTTAGTCCAAAAAATGATACAAAAATATGGTGAAAGGGTTAGATTTCTTCGCTTGGATGAAAAAGATGATAATTATTTTCAGCATAAACGTGTTTGTTCTGGCGATGAAGATGATGATGTTCCTGCCTTCTATAATTTAGAAGAATTACACGAATCACGGCTAAGAGAAGAGAGGCGGAAGTTGTTGCCATTTGAAGAAGCAGAACGAGATAGAATTGAAGAATTTCTTGAAAATTTGAGGACGGGTAAATATAAATCTGATTGGGACGACTAAAAAATCACCACATGGTGGTTTTTTTTGTTGATTTGTTCAATTTTGTAGATGTGTTTGGGTTATTGCTAAGTTTGGCTGTAAAAACAAGGGTTTTTTGTGTGTTATATATAAAAAAATTAAAAAATCCTATTAAAAAGATTGACTTAGGGGGGGGGGCTGTGCTAAAATGTAAGTATGAGGGGTAGACCAGCCCAAAAAAATATAGGAGGAAAATATGGCAAACGTTTTTACTTATATAAACAAAGATGGCAAAGAACTTAAACTTGATTTTGACAAAGAAAGAATTGTGGATATGGGTGATGGCTCATATATCGTTAGGGATTACAGCAATCCATTCACCTTCCAAAAGCATGAGCATGTTGTTCCAAAAAACGGCAAATATGTGTTTAAAGATTTCTATCAATATGTTCGCACACTTAACGAAATGACAACTGGCGCATTTGCAAACTGCAAACTTGTTGCAAAAACTGCGGACACCCCGCTAATTTTGGTTGACAAAAAATTTAAAAAACTTGCGCAGTTTGATGAGCTTTTGGAAATTACCGATGGCTATATCAGTGCTAAAAAGAATGGTCAATTTGTTGCAATTGACAGAACGGGCAAAGTTATCAACCTTAAGGATAAAGAATTAACTGGTTCGTTTACCTTCAATAATAAAGATTATCTAACCGCTGGCAACAAAAAGGAACAAGATATTGTTGATAAAAAGGGCAAAAAAGTTGACACAGCAATGTCGTTTAGGTCAGTGATGCGCGGGCTTGGCGTGTTGGCAACAAGAAAAACTGGCACAACTTTGGATGTGGTTGATGGCAGAATTGAACTTGGCAATGTGGTTGATGTTAAAGAAAAGGACGACTACTATCTTCAAATTAAAGACGACAAAAACAAAATTAAATATGTCGATGCAATTGGTAGGGTGACGGATAAAGAGCCTGACATGTCAGCAAAAGCGTATGCAGAATTTGCAAACGGCTTTAAGACGCTAAAGGAATTAAAGGGCAGCTATTTCAGGTCAAAAGCGTTTAGAACCGCAGTTATCAAAACGCTGGAAAAGCGCGCTGAATTAAAACTTAATCAAGCCGATATCACCCAGCTGTTAAAGCTTGACAATGTTGAAACTTTTAAAACCATGCTTAACATGTTGCACAAACAATATCAACTTGGCGCAGAAGCTTCAAAAAATATGGAGAATGAACGCTAATGGATAATATAAGCAGAATTAACAACATACTTGACAAATGGAAAAATTATATTAACGAACTCAACAAAAATAAAAACAAAATCCCAGACAAAGAGGTTAGGGAAAAGTTGAAAGAAGCGTTAAACCGCATTTTCGATTTGTTCACTGAGTATGAAGAAGAGGCGATGCCAGACGATGTTGACAACAGAAAATTGGTTAAAAATTTAGGGGTAAATCAGCCCGAACAGCCAGACAAAAAAGACAAACCTAAAAAGTAAACAAAAATCCACGGAAAGCCCGTGGATTTTTTATTAAATGTTTATGTTTTTAATTTATTCTTTGCGAATTTATTAAATTTTTTTAATTTGCTGTAAAAGTTCAGGAAAAACGCTATATCCGCTTTCGCTATTAAAATGCCCAGCGTTTGCTTTTAAAATTGTTTTTGCCTTTATGTTTAAGGTAAACATATCCAACAAATAGTATGGCACATAAGGGTCATTTTCACTTATGTAACATACCCTATGGGGGCATAACTTTTCAAACCCCGCAATCTTGTTAAGAAAGAAGGTTTTGTTAACCGCATCATAATCTGGCACATTAATAAAGCAATTAAACCCGCTTATGCTGAAAAGTGCCTTAATTTTTTTGTTGTGTTCAAGCAGATATTTAACAATAAAAATTGGTCCAATACTTCTGCCAACAAAAATTGTATCCTTATCAATTTTGTCCGCATATCTGTCCAGCACCTTTGCCCAAGACGAATAGGTTTGCTTGTCTAAACCAATTGGGAAATCGGGCGCAATAACCTCATACCCCGCCTCAATAAGATTTTGCTTCAACCAAGGGATGTAATGCTCGCTACTATCCCCAAAACTTCCATGTACAATAAAAACCGTTTTCATATTTTCTCCATACCAATTATATCACAAATTTTAAAAATGTGTTATGTTTTAAAATTGTTTGCATAAAAAAACCACCCAAAGGTGGAATTTTTAGAACAAATCGTCATCGTCATCATCGTCATCGCCGTTTTGTTTTGCCATATATTTGTTGCGCTCTTTTATGTCGTAGAACACTTTTTCTTCATCCAGCGCGCGGCGTTGTGCATAAACTTGCGGTGCTTTGCTGTTGTCGTAAATGCTAAGTGCCTTAAAGTATGGCGTAACCTTGGTTTTAAGCGCAGCGTTTGGCTCAAATGTCTTAATAAGGATTTGTTCTTTATCCCTAAACGACATAAGTTCTTCTGGGTAGGCAATAGGGATGGATTGCGCTTGTTTGGAATACGATTTTGTAGATTTTCCGTCCGGACCTTCGCTTACATTTTCGTTGGTTATCATAATGGTCTTTTTGCCAAGCAATTCGCTAAACTCTTTGTTTGTAACCGTGTCCTCAGATGCGATATACACTTGAATAGGGCAGTTATCTTTAATAATTTTGCCCTCGTCTTGCCCGTAAACCTGATACAACTGGCTGTAACTCTGCACAATCAACTCAAAGAATATACCACGACTTCTGCCCACCGCCATATAGTTGCCGAATTGTGGAAATTTTGGCATGTTACCAAACTCATCAAGCATAAAGTACACATGGCGTTTTAACTCGCCACCAATTTTTGCTGCCTTTTCAACCAAGCGTTTGTAAAGCTGGTTGACAAACAAAATTGCAAGTGGGTAACGCGTGCGGATTTCATCTGGAATAATAAGGAACACTGCGGTTGGCTTTTCATCAATTTTGGTAAAATCCAACTCGCTGTTACTGGTCAAGAACGCTATACCCGAGTCGTTAAACATACTTACACCCGCGGTTGCAAAACCCACATAGTTTTTGGTTGTGCCTTCCGCATTGTTAAGCCCGGTGTTGCAAAGTTGCGCCACCTGCCCAAATTTGTCGCGATAATTAAACACATATTGTTTTATTGTTGCATAGGTGTCGCGCCCGCTGTCCTGCGTGTTGACAATTTTTGCCACATTGTAAAAATTAAATTTGTCTTTGGTAAGCCCAAGTTCTGGTATGCGGCTATCTTCCAGCATCGCCAAAATTATACCTTGCAACATCTTTTGCGCGGTCTGCTCCCAACTTGGGTCTTTTTCGTTTTGAATTGGGATAATCGCTTGGCAGATATCGGTAAGCGCGTTGTAAGTGGTGTCACGCAATTCTTTTGCAATAACGCGCATATCGCTTTCCAACAACTGCTTGTCCGCATACGCGGTGTTGTTAAATTCAAACCAAGTGGTGGTGTTGTAATCAAAATCGGTCTGTTTAACAAGTTTGTATCTGTCTGGGTTGTCGCCTGGGCTGTGCACCTTAACTTCTTTTGCCAAATTGAAACTGCGGTGATACATGTCGTACGGATAGGTCAGCGGGTTCCACTGCACGCTTTGGAAAGGATTACGCAAATTTAATACATGCACATCGTACCCTTCCTTTTTGAATTTGTTGGCATTAATGTCATACAATTCGCCCTTAGGGTCGGTTATAACAAAACTTGGCTTTGCTGCGGTTGACGCCATAAGTTGCAAACTTGGCACAACAAAACGCGTGGTTTTACCAGACGATGTTGTACCAACAACCAGCGTGTGGATGGGTTTAACAAAGTTGATGTCCATACCCAAACCTTTTTGCTCAGCGCGCACCAAAATGCCGTCTTTGTTGCATGAGCGTATGCTGCTTAAAGTGTTGTAGTTAAACCCTTTAATTTTTTTAAGGTCTTCATCCGCCAAAAAGTCTTTATCATAAAATTGTTGAACTTTTTTACCCTTTTTGTCGGTAACCGTATCTTCCGCCTTGCCGCCCTTTTTTGCACTTGAACTGTCCATCTTTTTAAGCACGGTAACCACAAAATACACTGCCAAAACAAAGCCGGTTAAAAACAGACTTGTGCCAATATATTTTGGATTAAACCCAAAAGTTTTGCTTTGGATGTAGTTTATAACAATTGCAATTGACACAAACAGCACAACGGCAGCAATAACGGCAAATATAATCTTTTTTGCATTCTTTTTCATAAAACCCTCTAATTTCCCTTTTTTATAATATAATATATATTTAACTTTAAGTCAAACAAAAATTTGTTGTTGGTAAAATTTTTAGTATTTTAAATTTTGAAACATTTTTTAAGATTTTTAACTAAAAATAAAATATTTTTAACAAAAAATTTGCGTTTTTAACAAAAATTTGAATAATTGACAATAAAAATCAAAATAAATATTAAAAAACAATCCAAAATATTTTTGTAAAAATTTTAAAAAATTATGTAAAATCGTTTGCTTTTAATTTGCATAGGTGATAAAATTTAGGTATAACAATTAAAAAAGGGGAGATATTTATGAAATTATTTTCTATGATGTTGGCAAATCCAGGATGGTTAAATACTTTAAAAACTGCAGTTCAAAAAATCCTTAACCCAGTGCTTATCATTGCATGTTTGGTTGGTATTATTTATGCAATTTGGGTTGGTATAACTTTTGCCAAGGCAGATAGCGCAGACCAGCGTAAAGAGGCAAAAAACAAACTTATCACTGTTATTGTTGGTATCGTTGCCGGCGGTGCATTAATTGCATTATTCTATTGGTTGGCATGGATGATAGATAAGGAAAAAATCCATTTTGACTTTACTGATACTCAATATGAAAATTCCGAAAAGGGCAATAATATTAGTCCATTAGGGATTATCAATTTTGCAAAAAATCAATTGATGTGGATTAGGTCATTCTTTTAAAATTGCATTTTAGGGCGCATGCCCTTTTTTTATTTTAATTATCAACTCATATTTTTTGAAAGTGGTTAGGGATAAAATTGTTAAAGTTTTAGCAAAAATACTCCCTAATTTTTTGTGGTGGTGGGATTTTGTAAAATTTGGGGTGGGGGTAAAAATTATTTGTTAATTTTTTTGTTATTTGATATAATAGTTATTGTAAAGAGAATTTCGCGCTGGCGGATAAAATTTAAGAATGCAAATTTAAATTAATTTGGTTTTTGTTTAGTAAACAATTAAAGGAGGGTAACATGGCTGACGATGAATTTGATGGCGACTATGATGAAGAGTACGACGACCAAGATGTAGACGAATCGGAAGAAGACGATGAAGAAGAATACGATGAAGAAGACGAAGAAGATTCTAAGCAAGAAACAAAAGCGCAGATAGACATCAAACTTAAAAAGATTCAATCAAGTATTGACACCCGCCTTTTACCCATATATGTTGGCAATGAAAGGAAAACGCTTGAACAAGGCAAAAAAGTAAACCCAGCGTTAACGCGGCAAATTGAACTTCAAATGTTTATTAAAAAGTCAAATTTCACGCGCAACATTATTACAATTGTCGGACCAGCTTTGGGATATATCCTTCTTGCGTGCTTGGTGTTGCTTATTATTATTTCTGCAGTGGCTGCGATAATGTCAATTTTTGAAAATAGGCGCACCCCGGCGGGCGATGACAGTATGTCGTTTGGGCTTAATGGCGAGCAAATTTATTCGGCGCGGGTGATTTATACGGACGATATTATGGCAAAAAATAGGTTGGTGGCGGACTATGGCAAACTTATTGTTGATGCCGTGGCGGGGTATAACAGCGCAAGCGGCGATTTTGAAATTGATGTGACCTATCCAGCGGAAGAAGGGTACGACTATTCGCTTTTGTTTGACGGATATTCGCAACAAAATTATGGCTACAAGCGTTTGGCGCAGTTGACATATGATTTTGCTAGTGTGGTTAACGGCGAATATGGGCTTAACAAAGTTTTTACAAGTTATGCTGAAATGCTTGATGACATTCAATATTTTGGGCTGGAGAATTCGGTTGCGCTTTCTGCCATGCAGCAAGTTGCAAACGACATTGTGCGTGAAAGTTGGTACACGGTTAGCGAAGACAGCAGCGCAGCAATTGATAGCACATCTTTGGCAAGCGCGATGCTAAACGAAATTTCGGACCAAATTGGCGTGCTTACCCAAAAGCAGTTTGTGATGGACTATCAGTTGCAAGGCACACAATCGCTTGGTTGGTTTTTTGCGGGCGAGGATGACGACCACCCAACGCGGCATTATTTAAGTGTGATGTATTTTGCCAAAAAGCAGTTTGACATAGGTGTTTTAAGTTATATGGTTGTGGCTGAAGAGACGGGCGAAATTACGGTTGTTAACGGTGAAAATTCCTACAATTTAACTGCGCGCGATGTTGACACAAATAATTATACTTATGAGCTGGAAAATGCAAATTTAACCATACAACAAACCGAGCAATCCAAGGTTGCGCTTACTGATGGCGGTACAATCGCCACACTTTACAGCCAGCTTAAACTTGCCAACTCGCAGGATGAAATTGACAGGTCGTTTACTTCGCAAGACGTGGACGGCAAAACAATCTACTCTTTTGTGCCAAACGGGTTTTATGCTACATTTAATTTTGCTGGCTACTTTGACGTTGCCGATTACAACAACATGTATTCGTAAAATTTGTGCAATTTTTGCACATTTTTTTATAAAATTGCGTTTTTGCGTGCAAAAAATGATTTTATTAGTGATTTTTAAACAAATTTCTTGTGTAAATTTTTAATAAAATAAGTAAACAATATGGGTATGACGCAAAAATTAAAATTGGAATTGTTGGACGATTACATTTCGCTTTATCAAATAAAAAATTTTTGTTTGACCACTGTGCCACAAAGCGCATCCATGGCGGTTGAAATTGCCGAACTTAATTGCAATTGCCAAGCAGAAATTGACCGCTGCAACAAAATCATTAGCAAAATCGACATGGCTGACACTTCGTTTAGCGTGTTTAAACAGCAAATAAAATTTGGCGCGGTAAATTACAAAAATCCAAAAACCATTTTAAATGTTAAAAACGCGCTTTTAAGCAACAAAAACATGCTTAAAAAAGTGCAAAATTCGCTAAACGAAAAACAAGTTATATTAAATGGCTAATTGGTTAATATAAATAATAGTTTTAAATCGTTTTACAATTGCAAAAAATTGTGTTAAAATTAATTTGTAGGTGAAAAATGGAAGAGATAAAAAAGCCAAAGAAAAGGCGGCGGACACTATATCAATTGTTTTTTAAAAGATTTTTTGATGTGCTGTTAAGTTTACTTGCAATTATTCTGCTTTCGCCCGTGCTGCTTATTGTGTGGATAATTGAGCGGATTACGCTTAAAGGTAGAGCGATATTTTCGCAATATCGGCCGGGCAAAAACGGCAAGGTGTTTAAGTTGTACAAGTTCCGCAGCATGACCAACGCGGTTGACGAAAACGGCAATCTGTTGCCAGACAGCCAGCGCATAACCAAGTTTGGCAAGTTTATTCGCAAGTGCAGTTTGGACGAGCTTCCACAACTTTTCAACATTTTAAAGGGCGATATGAGCATTGTTGGGCCGCGCCCGCGCTTGGTTAAGGATATGATTTTCTACGACCAAGACACCTTGCGCGCATACGCTGTTCGCCCCGGACTTACTGGGCTTAGTCAGGTTAGTGGGGGCAGGTCAAACGCCAGTTGGGAAGAAATTTTTGCCCTCGACCTTAAATATGCGGAAAGGATAACCTTTTTTGGTGACTTGAAGATAATTTTTAAAACGGTTGGCTGTCTGTTTAAATCGGATGCAGGCAGTGCGGGGGATAGCAAGCGCGACTATTATTATCCTGACTATCTGCTTAGGACGGAAAAAATAACCAAACAGCAGTATGACCAAGGCATTTCGCTTGCGGACGACATAATTAAACAAAACGGCAAAGTGGGCTATCAAAAAGAGCTTCACAATTCAATTAAAGAAAATGAATAAAAGGCAACAAAAAAATCACCAATTAAGGTGATTTTTTTTGTTAGATTAAACTTTTAACCATGCCACCATCAACATTAAGCGCAACGCCTGTGATGTAGTGGGCTGGTTCGCTTGTTAAAAACACAACTGCATTTGCAATTTCTTCCGCTTTGGCGTACCTGCCCATTGGGATGTTGGTTTTTGCAAACCAATCAATTGCTTCGTCCTTTTTCATACCAGTTGCTTTTGCAAGTTGGTCGCCAAGCTGACCTTTTTCGTGCCAAAGTGGAGTGTCGACTGGGCCAGGGCAAACCGCGTTTACATTAACATTGAATGCTGCGCAGTAAGAAGAAAAGTCTTTGGTAATCATAATGTCGGCAGCCTTAATTGTGTCATAACTTAACAACCCGCCTGGCTGTTTGCCAAATATAGACGCGGTGTTAACCACGCTTCCCCAACCATTTTTCTTAAAATGTGGGATGCAAAGCTGAGTTAGGCGAACAGGTGCATACATCATAAGTTCGGCATGCTGGCGGAAGATTTTTTCTGGGAACTTTTCCATATCCCCCATAAGTGCAGTGCCAGCGTTGTTTACAAGCACATCAATTTTGCCAAATTTTTTTGCAACGTTTTCAATAAATTTTTTGCAAGCCGCCTCTTTGGTAACATCAACTTCTTCAATGTAAACCTTTGCGCCTTTAAGTGCTTTTTTAACTGCTTGCAAACCAGCCAAGTTTATGTCGGCAAGTGCCAAAATTGCGCCTTCGCTTGCATATGCGGTTGCAACTGCCTTGCCAATGCCAGAAGCGGCACCGGTTACAATTACAACACGATTTTGTAATCCTAAATTCATAAAACCCCCTTTAATACAACTAATTTACCACTTATTGGTTTTTTAGTCAATTAAAATTGTGCGCTTTAAAAATTTAGTTAGCAATTTTGCAAAATTTTGTTAAAAAATGTAGTATTTTGCGTAAAATTTACGCGTTTTTTACATATTTAACGCTTTTTATCATGCGCAAACAAAAATTTGAATAAATTAATTTGGGACATGCTATGAGCAAAATTTGGATTATCTTAATAATTTCCAGCCTGATTATGATGACAATTTTTTCGCCCGGCAGCGTGGTTGGCACAATGATGCAAGCCGCCAAAATGGGGATAAGCATGTGTATTGAATTTATTGGGATTTATGCGGTTTGGATGGGAATTATGCAGGTTATGGACGATTGTAAATTAAGCCACAAACTTTCCAAAATTTTGTCCCGCCCAGTGCAGTATATCTTTGGCAAAACGGACGAGGAAACAGAAAAAAATATCTGCCTAAACATTGCGTCAAATATAATTGGAATTGGCAGCGCATCCACCCCGTTTGGCATAAAGGCGATGCAGGGTCTAGATAAGGGTGAAACAAAAGCAACGCGCGCTATGATTATGCTTGTTGTTATAAATTCAACTGGCATACAACTTTTGCCAACCACCGTTATTGGTATGCGCGCGCTGGCGGGAAGCGTAAGCCCAAGCAGCATTTTGTTGCCAACAATTATTTCCACCTTTTTGCCCACAATTTTGGGCGTGGTTTTGGTGGCGTTGTTTTATAGGAAAAGGAAAACTAATGTGGCAAAACAATAGATTTTTGTTAAAAAAATTAAAAAAAAGTGTAAAATTTGCATATTTTTTTAAAAATAAGCCGCATTTTTGCCAAGGTTTTAGATTTTTGTTTGACATGGGCTTGATACGGGGGTAGGGTATGGCAGATTTGTTTATTCCTATCTTTATCGCCTTTGTTATGATTTTTGCAATGATAAAGGGGGTGGACGCATACTCAGCTTTTGTAAAAGGGGCAAAGGGCGCGCTTCCGCTTATGGCAAGTTTGATGCCGTTTATTATTGCCATGTTTGTTGCGGTTGAACTTTTTAGAAACAGCGGGCTAAGCGGATATTTGTGCAATTTTTTATCCCCAGTGTTTAAAGTTTTGCACATCCCAGTTGAGCTGTGCGAACTTACACTAATCCGCCCATTTTCGTCAAACGCCGCCTATGTTTTATTAAAGGATATTTACGCAAAATTTGGTGTGGATAGTTATGTCGGCAACTGCGCCAGCGTGATAGTGGGCAGCAGCGACACAATTTTTTACATAAGCAGCATTTATTTTTCGTCAACCAGCGTTAAAAAAACCATGCTTACCATACCAATTGCACTGGTTTGTAATGTTTTTTGCACAATAATTGCGTGTTTTTGTTGCCGATTTATTTAAAAATAATCTTTTGTAATTTTGTTGCAAAAACTTTACGATGTGTGATATAATAGCCTAAAATGAATAAGATAATTGTTCATAGGGCGTAGGTATGAAGGAGATTTTTTTAAATTATTGGTCGGTTTTGTTGGATGCGCTGTTGGATACGCTTAAAATTTTGCCTATCCTTTTTATCGTATATTATCTTATTGAACTTATTGAATTTAAGTACGCGCAAAAGTTGCAAAACAACAAATTTTTAAAAGGTAAAGCCAGTCCAGTTTTTGGTGCGCTTTTGGGCAGCATCCCACAATGCGGATTTTCTGTTGTGCTTACCGACCTATACTCCCGGGGGGCATTGGCGGTTGGTTGTCTGGTTGCGGTTTACATTGCAACAAGTGATGAAGCGATTCCAATTTTAATCGCTCATCCAAACAAAATTTTATCAATACTTTTGCTTGTGGTGGTAAAACTTGTGGTTGCAATTGTGGTTGGCTATTTGGCGGCGGGGCTTTATAAACTTATATTTAAAAAGCGCGCGCTGGCGGTTGATACGGCAAACGAAATTGAATTGAATTCGCATGAAGAAGATGAGCATGCAAGTTTAGAAATTGCAGAAAATAACGAAAAAAACAGTGAAGAAAGCGCAAATTTAAATAAAAATTGCTTTACAACGCATGACGGATGCTGTCATCATCATGTGGAAACAAAATCGTTTGATTGGCTACATCCGCTTTTGCATTGCTTAAAAATTTCTGCCTTTATCTTGATTGTAAATTTCTTGTTTGGTTGCTTTACTGACATATGGGTGGGTAGGGCATCGCTTATGCAATTTTTAAATGCAAACAAATACCTCCAACCCCTATTGTGTGTTGTTATTGGATTAATACCAAATTGCGCATCAAGTGTGGTGCTTACTCAGTTGTTTATTGCAGGCGGGCTTAAATTTGGTGCGCTGCTTGCTGGGCTGTGTATGAACGCAGGTTTGGGTTTGATTTTCCTTATGAAACTTAACAAGAATGTTAAAGAAAATGTGTTTATATTTTTGGTAATTATCCTTTCCAGTCTGCTTGTTGGCTATGGCTTAATTTGGGTTACAATTTAGTAAAATTTATAAAAATGCACGCTTTTTGTGCGTTTTTTTTTGCTATTTTTTTAATTTTTATCTATTTTTAAAATTTTGCATAATTAAAAAATTATTACAAAAACTAGTGGTGGAGGATATATGGTACAAAGTGAATTAAAAATGTTAAATCGCATTTATCAAGATGCCAGTGTGGGTATGCAGGCAATTGATAAAGTGCTTAAAAAAGTTAAAGATGAAGAACTTAAAAAACTTTTTAAAAAGCAGTATGACGAATATCAAAAATTTGCCGACCGCGCGGATGTTATGGCACTTAATAAGGACAAAGAAGTTAAGGACAACAGCATGTTTAAAAAGCTTAAACAAACCGCAATGATATATATGAGTTTGTGGGCGGATGCCTCCCCACGGCATATTGTTGAGATGATGATTTCGGGCACGGTTATGGGTATAATTGACACAATTAAGACAGAAAAAGATTGCGCGCCCAAAACGCCAGAACTTAAAGATTTGGTAACGGATTTTAAGGCATTTCAAGACGATTTTTACGAAAAACTTAAAAAATTGCTTGCAAAAGTGTAATCTTTTTGCCTGCCGCGTTTAAATTTTTTTGATTGGAGAATAATTATGAAAGATATAGTTATGGCATATATAAACTACCTTTATTCGTTTAAAGGTGGGTTGAAACCTAAAATGCCAAACATTTTGCCTTCTGCATACAATGATAGTGAATACCTTGATGTAATAGACCAGCTGAATGCCGATTTTGACTGCTTGGACAGCACGGCTATCACGGAAGGATTTTTAAAAGGATAGGATGGAAATAAGTCGCGGTGAAATTTATTATGCCGATTTAAGCCCAGTTGTGGGCAGCGAACAAGGTGGTGTTCGTCCAGTTTTGGTCGTCCAAAACGATGTCGGCAACAAATATAGCCCAACCGTGATTATCGCCGCAATTACAAGCCAACTATCAAAGGCCAAACTGCCCACCCACATCGAACTTAATAAGGACAAATATCACCTGCCCAAAGATAGCGTGGTGCTGCTTGAACAAATCCGCACGCTCGATAAACGCCGCCTTAAAGAAAAACTAGGGCAAATTGACCTTCTTACCATGCAGCGCGTGGACGTGGCAATTATGATTTCACTAGGCATCACCGCCTAGTTTTTTAGCGTTTTAATTTTCTATTTTTGTTTGTTATAAAATTATCTATATAATGAAAATTTAATTAGCACAATTTTATTTAATTTGTTATCACTTTATCATCGTTTACTCGCTTAATCGTTTACACGTTAAAAGTATATTTGGAATATGTTAGAAGTTAATATTGCTACTTTTTTCATGGCGACTGCGAGGATTTTGCCAACAAAATTTTGACAAAATTTTTATAGAAAGCAAATTTGCTTTCAAAAAAGATTTATTTGTGCTATTATATTGGTTGGAGGAATTATGATTGAAGTATTAAAAAATTTAACATTAAAAAACAGTGATGGCAGCAAGATATCAAGCGAAAAAAGTGCTCAAATTATTGATTTGCTAGATAATTGTATTGGTAAATCCCAATACGCGTCTTTAAACTTAATTGCCTTGTCGGAGAAAAGATTTACTGCTTTTTTAGACGAGTGCGGTAACAGTCCTTTTGTAAAGGTTTTGGAAACAGACGATAGCAATGCTGTCAATATGATTTTTGGCGAAGATAAAGTTGCAAGCGCAATGCTAATTATTGAAACAACAAAAGATTGTAAATTTGAAGATATAAAACCTAAATTTACAAATGTTAAAAAATGCGACATTGCAATAAGATTTAACGACGATTTAAAAACCAAATTCCGTTTGACTGCGTTATATTATTAATTACAAAAAAAGTATTAGATTAGTGAGTTGATTAAATTGTTATTGAAGATGGCTGTAGGGGCTGTCTTTTTTTTGTTTGGGATGGGAATAAAATTTTGGGCAAAAATGGGGGCGATTTTTATAGGTTTTTTTTTGCTGGTCGAAAAATTAAAAATGTCGAATTGGGGGACCGCAACTGCATTATAATTTCGGGGAGGTTGTAAATTTTATGTCGATTTCTTTACAAAATACTTGACATTTTTTAAAAAATATGTTAAATTGTGGTTATGAATATGATATTTTTTGGGAAGGAGTGCGTATGACTGAAGACCAGTTAGATAAATTAAGCATCTTCCAGTTAAGGGAGCTTGCACGCAGGATGGGAGTGTTCAGCCCAACCAGCAAGCGTAAGGGAGAGTTAATAGAAAGCATTATGGACATAAGCAACGGAAATGCAAGTCCACATTTTTCCAAAACCAAGCAGGGCAGGCCGCCAAAGAATGCAGGTTTCAACTTTGTCGACGTTTTGATGCCGGAAACCACCAGTCAGCCATTTGTGCTTAGCCAGGGCGATTTTGGCAAAATCAGCCAAGTGGAAGGTGTGGTGGAAATTTCCAACGGGCTTAATGGTTTTGTTTGGCAGTTTAAGGACAACAGATACAACTGCATCTTTTTGCCAGCAAAGCTGATTAGTGAATACAACCTTAAAATGGGTGACAAAATCTGCGGCAAGGTGATGTATAAAGATGGGCAGCTGTCGGTTAGTCAACTTACCAAAATAAATGGTGGCAGGCTTGCAAGGCAGCTTAATGTTCCAGCGTACGATGCAATCAAACACGATGTCAACACACAAAAAATTGAAATGGATGGCATTAATTTGGATGTAAAACATGGCGAAAATTGCTATTTTGTTGGCGATAACAACAACACCAACACCACGCACTTGATTGATGTGCTTAATGCGTGCAAGGCGGACAGAAAAATTTATATCAACTGCTCAATTGCTGCTAAAAATGAAGGATATTTGGATGCCATTAATAACGATACCGATTTGTTTGTAAGCCGAATAACTGACACGGAAGAAACTGCTAAAAAAATCATTGCATTGGCGTGTGCGTATGCTAAGCGCGGGTTGGAAAGTAAACAAAAGGTTATTATTGCAGTGGATGATATTTTTGGAGTGATGAGTGTTTGTGCGGATGACGAATTGGTTGCTGGCAACTTGCTGTCACTTACCAAAAATGGGGAAAATGGTGGGGCAATTACCATATTGGCTGTGTATAAAGATGATAAATATAGCAAGAGATATGAAAAACTTGCCGACCACATAATTGACTTTAAAAACATTAAATAAGTTTGCAGTTCGCTGCAAATTTTTTTTCGCGTTCTGATTTGTTGCGGGCGGGGCTACGCCGCCAAACCCCTTTCTTCAAAGCGGAAAGTTGTTTGGCGGCAAGTTGTGTGCCACCCAAGCGGGTCGAATAGGATAATCCAAATAAAAGCAAAATATATAAGAAAAAAAGTGGATAATTAAAAATTTAAAGTGGAAAAATTTAGCAAATATTTAAAAAATAAAATCTAAATAATCAAGTAATCTAAGTGAAAAACTAAAAATATAAATTCAATTTAAGTGGATAATTTAAAAAGGTTCAAAAGAAAAAACTGAAAACAAAATAAGCAAGGTGGTTTTGTCGTAAATAAATTGGCGGAAAAATTTTGCAAAAGTTGGGTAAATTATTTGTAAAAACTTGCACTATGTGGTAAAATATTGTTAGATTATATCTAACAAGCAAATTTTAGGGGGAATTTTGTTTAGGTTTAAAAAGGTTAAATTGTTTGTTGTTTTTGGCATCGCGTTTTTGATGATGTCCTTTTTTGCAATTCAACCCAAACTTGCCACATCAAGCGCAATCAGCAACATAAAAAACGCAATTGCCCAGTCAAGCGTTTCAGCCACCCAGCCTGAGCAGTTTACTTATGTTGGCAGCGAATTTGACGGGTTTGGCCATAAGTGGGATTTGGTTACAAAATCATCCACAAGCACAATAAGCACCATGTCGGACGATAGCCCCAAAACATACCGCTTAATAAACTCAGCCGCCGACCTGCGCGCCATAGAGCCGCTGTCTATTGACATCACGGATAGCGACGTGCTTAATGGGATGAAGTCCAATCTAAGTGGTGATTATGTTTTAAATGCCGACATTACCGTTAGCGATTGGGTGCCAATTGGTGTGAGTGAGCCGTTTACTGGAAGTTTGGATGGAAACGGTTATCAGATTAGTTATGTAATTAATTATAATAAAGAAATGGTAACCCTAGATAGTGATGACGGGGAAATTGATGAATATAGAATTGATGATGGGTATTTTGGTACTGGTGTGCCAGATAGTGCTTGTAATAATAGAGGTTACGCATCATATAAAGTTAAAAATTCAGTATTTTCATTATTTGGTAAAATTTCAGGAGCAGAAATATCAAATCTAGCGGTCAATGTCGATATTGATCTTGTTATGTCTTGGGAATATAGAGAAGAGTATACTACTCTCACTAATGTTATAAATCGTTCTCACAATATAATTTCAGGCGGATTAGCCGCAATTTGTGAAACTGACAGCAGCAAATCCCCAACAATTATAAAAAATTGTCATATTGCAGGAGATATTTTCAGTAATGCTAAATACGCAAGTCCAAGAAGACAAGCTGGATCATCTGGGGGATATCAAAATGGCACAGGACAAACAATCGGCGGTTTACTTGGATACTTAGGTAGTGGCAAATTGGTTATTCAAAACTGTTTATGTAAAACATCAATGTATGTTTATGATTATTGTCATGACCTATATAGTGGATCTAATGGAAATGATAATGTGTTTGATATTGTAAACATGGGTGGAATGATAGGGCATGTAACGGCTGGTCAAGTGTTAATTGAAAAAAGCGGATATTATAATGATAAAAACAACACCGTAGTTGGTTATTATGGTAATGATGCTAGCCCAAGTCAAGATGGTTCGGCAGGGCATGTATACTCTTATTTACACTATAACGCTTTGGCTGATTTCTTGGAAAGGGGTTATATATACAAATCGTTTGTATACACAAAAACCACTTCCTTTGAAAATTTTGACGACAGCCGAAGTTATATAGACCATTTTGGTAAGGCCCACTATACTATAGATTCTATTATCGGCGGTGTTTCTTCAACCGATATTTATGGAGTAACTGCCCACGAAGAAATAGAAGCATATTTAAATAGCCAAACTGGAATTGATTGGTTAAATGGCGGCGACTCCATGGTTGATGATTTTCTGAATTATGTAGAATATGCAAGTTTGGATGATGGTGATATTAATAACAATCCTTATATGTTGAATGTTGGTCCTTCTACGGAAGAAAGTATAGGGGGGGGGGGCTTGGCAAATGAATAATATAATCGCATTGATCGTGCTGGGCGTGCTGCTTGCCCTTATTGGCTTGGTTGTTTGGCTTTCTAAAAAACATAAATTTAGCAAAAACAGCAAAATTGGCTTATCCATTATGTTTGCAATTGTTGCGCTGCTTGCAACTGGCTTTTGTTTGCCGTCTGTTTTCAGCGCGCAGGCGCTTAGCTTGCCAACTTCCACGTCCACCTATTCGCAGTTTGGTGAAGAAACTGACGGCTTGGGCTACACTTGGCAAACCGAAACTGAAGTTACCGCCACCAAATCGGGCGTGCGCACAATTTCAACAGAAGAAACCACTTGGCGACTTATAAGCTCAGCGCAAGACCTTGACGCCATTGACGGCGTGGATATGGATAACGGCATCGCCACAGTCGCCGAAGGTGATTTGGATGATTCAGGTAGACTTGCTGCAATTAAAGAAAATTTAAGCAGCAATTATAGGCTAACAAATGATATTGACTTGAATGGTGTTAATACCCTTAAATTCTATTTTTGGGCCGGTGAACCTTACAAAGATGATGAAGGCAAAGACCAAGTTAGAGTTTATCAAGACTGGGTCTATCACGGCTGGCGACCTATTGCTGGGTCGGAAGAAATTACTGAGGATGGAGCAGTTACTGGCAGGAATGTTATTGGTTTTTCTGGGATATTAGATGGTGACGGGTATCAAATTTCGGATTTAAATATATCTTTCGGCAATTCAGAGGCTATATGTAATTATAATTGCTGGTGGTCCGATGGCGATACATTCCATAATACACCAAGTCAAACCACTTATAAAAATAATCAACAAGACTTAGATTTTGTGGAATATCATTATTTAAAACTTGGAACCGCGCAAATTGATGATCGTCAATATAGGCAATTCGCCGCAACAACCTATTTGGGATTGTTTGCCAAATTGGATGGTGGTATTGTTAAAAACCTAGCTTTTAATAATTGCAATATAGATGTAGAATCGTCAGGTCTAGTACGCGAATCAGTAAATGTTAATGATGGCAGACAGTGGGTATGGGATTCTAGATATATTCTAACAGATTTAAAAGTAGGCATGGTGGCTGGAGAACTTAATGGAGATGTATATGATTTAAGTGGGGGAAAAGGAAATGCGATAGAATCTGTTAATGTAATTGATAATAGTACTGTAAATGTAAAATTAGTAAACTGCGGTAGCACAACCAATTTTGTCGGACGTAGTATGGGTGAGGAAGTCGTACTTAAAGCGATAAAACCAAACTCAGTAGACGTTGGGGGGATCGTTGGTCTATATAATTCTGATCAAGCGGATTTTAATTACATAGCCGATTGTTTGGTTCAGGGTGGAGTATATGCGGACATTACAGTTGGACTAAGATCAAATATGCTAACGGACGATGTACCGCTTCAATTAAAAAACGATTACACAGTTGAAACTTGTGTGGGCGGAATAGTGGGTCGCAATGCTTTAAGCGGTGATTGTACAACAAAGTGTGTTTTTGATGGGGATGTACAAGTACATTATCATAAGGGCGATTCCGGACGTTTACAAGGTAGAGGAAGTGCAAATAGTTATTTAATACAATGTGGTGGAATAGTAGGATATGAAGAAAGAGACGCGGGGTTCTCTCCAGGATATATAGTTAAGATTAAAGATAACGAGTTAAGATGTGAATATACACACGATTTAGATGAAAATTATTTGGATAGTGGCGATGTTATTGGCGCAAACAACCCACAACAACAAAAAACTGCTAGCGAAATAAACAGCGATCCACCTAGTAACGATTGGGAAATTAATGCTAAGGGTATCAGTGGAACTTATTTACCAATACAAGGGATTTTTGCGTACAAATTTGATATACCATATGTTGATGAAGATGATATTTATTATAGTAGGTTTGATTTCAAATATCAAATTAACCAATATGATGTTTTAGTTTTTAATAAAACAAACAGCAGTAATTCCCATAGGTATAGTGTAAATACAGAGAGAATATATAATGCGTGCAATTTTTCCTTCAACAATATGGGCGTATATAATATCGTACCACAAGAAGGAGAAAATAGACAGATAATAACTATTGACTACAACTGCGATAATTATCAAGTAGACTTGGAAAACAAATTAATATTTAGCACAATGGGTGAAAGTGTAGTGCTGAATAACACTGAAGATTTTTATACTATTGAAAGAAGTAATAAAGTTGGAAATATTGGTGCTTGGGCTGAGAATAGTGTAACATGGTTAGATAATAATGAAACAAATTATATAGCAATAGAAGCAGGCAATGACGGATATATTTGTAAAATAGGGAATGATTATGCTTATATTGAGCTTACAATATCATTAAAGGTTGACATAGAAACTTCTCCAAAATTGGCAATCTGGAACAGCGATGGAACATATACTACTTACGGTCCAGACAATTCCGATCCGGATTATTATAGATATTGGTCATTAGCAACTATTGAAGAGAAGAAAGTAAGATCTATTGAAGAAAATGGTGGTTATAGTTTTGCACACATTGCTTTTAGTCTAGTTTTGGACGAACCGCAATATACGGTTCAAGTTGGGGTTAAGTCAAAGGAGCAGGTAAGGGCAGAGGCAAACTTAGTAAACGAATTAAAGGATGCTTGCATTTACAGCAGCATTTCCGAGCAAGTTGTTAAGCAGTTTACCGCGCTAAATTCAGAAGACAACCCATTCAATTTGTCGCTTGGGCATAGCATTGCCTTGTTGTATGAGGGCGATGAAGTGCCATCCGAGGCAAGGGGGCAGGACAAAGGATATATAATAGCACCTAACATTTTGGGATACAAATTTGAAGGCTGGCATTATAGAGAAATTGTTTATAGCTCTTCAGGACGAGGGACTGAACACAGCGGAATGATTACTGCGGAGGATGGACAATCTTACCCAGTGTTGAATTATTCTAGTTGTGGGTTTAAAAATAGCACACAAATCAAATATGTAAGTGCGATATATTCGCTTATCACCTACACCATTAAGGCGGAGGGGATTGAAAATGCGGAGGTGACGGCTGAGCAGCAATTCAACATCACCTCAAACAATTTGGAGCTGACTAGGCCGGAAGTGAACAATCGCACTTGGGGCTGGGCAGTGTTTGTAAAAGACAACAAGGTGGTTGGCAACGACAAGGTTAGTGCGACCGATAACAATTTTGGCAACCTCACACTTCAAGGCAGCGCAGACCAAGGAGCGGTTTGTTGGAATTTGGTTTACAGCAAAAAGTTGCGCATAAATTATAATGGCGAAGTTTGCAACATGTATTTATTAACTACCTTGCTGTATTATAGTTATGGCGACTCAGAGTGGGTGGACGGCGAGCAAATTTTAACCTTTAAATTGCGCGAGATGCCAGAGTATAATTTAACAATCCTTAACGACACAAGCGATGTGGAAAGAAATACAAATGGCTCAGCCGACCACTATTACGCGGGTGTAAACAGCCAAAAAGGTTCGGGGCTTACGTATGCGGATTCGGTCAACTTTAATATCACAGAAGAGAGTTATTACAGCTTCTTTTCAACAAACTACGCATCAACTGGCGCGGCTTTCTATAATCGAACGGATTTTGGTACGTTTGGCGATGTAAAGGCGTTTAATTCACAAAGCAGAAATTATTGGTATGTGGTTTACAAATACGGCTACAAAGTTACTGGCTGGACAATAAAAATTACCTTCCCAGAAGATAGGCTGGATTTGGCAGACGAGTATGGCGACTGCTATATGATTATCTACCAAGAAGGCGGAAATTATTTGTGGGGAATTTACAGCCGCAACAAGGGAATGTTTAGGCTGAACAGCGGCGACACAACTGGCTGGGACAATAGCTACGGTGGCGAAACTGTTGTGCCTATCGATTCGCTTTACACGCAATCGACAACGGACGGCAGCCATTCTTCAATGGGGGATATGGTGCTTTCGCTTGCGGGCGCATTTGCGGGATACGGCAGCATTGACTTTAGCTTGACCATGACACCAAGTTGGCAAGCAGTTAAAATTGGCATTAATAACAATAATGGGCAGATATACAAGGTTGAATATGATAGTGCGTACACTTTCGACACTTCAGCGCTTGTTAGCACTGGGCAAACTTTTGCATACTTCTGCTACATGACCAACAGCAATGGGTCGTACATAACAGATGCGGATAAAGCAATTTTGCCAGCGGCGATATATAATTACCGCAACATTCCAAGGACTAAGTATACATTTGTAAACAATGGTGACTACGAGTATAGCCTTACAGTAAGACCATATTATTTGGAAAATATCTATAGAGCGAACTTGGATTTAACCGATTCTGGGCTGGATTTAGATAGTTTGGCAATTGACCAAGATGCTAAAGATTCCTATTTTGCAATTAAAGGCGAGGGTGGACCAAGCGCATATGTGTATATTTGGGACAACTTGCCAAATGTTACATATTATGCTTTTAACAATCAAAACAATTACACTTTTGCGGAAGATTATATAACAAATTATTTTGCAAACTATGTTAATACTTATAACAGCTATATATCAAGTCCAAGATATAGTAAAAATCCAAGAACTTACCAAGATTATGAAACTATCACTAATTCCCAAGAAGAAAATGCATTGCCTAATCCAAAACTATTACTTAATGTTTATAAGGATGAGGCGGGATATTATGTTTATATTGTAAATAACAAAAGTCCAAATTTGCCAGCGTTTGCAAAAGATTATTACGCGCTTACATATTATACTGGTGATGATGACTATAAATACAAAACATATTTAGGTACTTATAGGGTCACTGAAGATAATTACATTCCACAGCGTTTAAATAATGTTTGGTTGTATAGTTATTATTTGGGTGCTACAAACAAAACAAACCCCGATGTCCCTACATTCGCTCATCATTTCTATCGCAAATCGGTTCAGGTACGTATAGAAAGTATGGGTACAGAATTTGCTCTCAATTTAGATTGTGGATACATCATTTTACAAACTTTTGACACACTTGACTCAACACAAGGCGACAATGGTTGGAACACATATATCTGCTTGTTGGAAAACGGCAAATACAACTGGTATAGATATGATGCTAACAAAATTGATGAAGATAATTTTATATGGGAAATAAGCAAGGCTTCGGAGAAAATTTCTACAAAGAATTTAAGCGTTTATTCTGGCTGCGACATCTATATTTATATGGGCGACCAAAGCACAAGCCCAATGGCTATGGAGTCTGGCAATTATGACCATATGATCGGTTATAGGGCAGACAAAACTACAACTTATGGAACATCTTATAATTATGAATCAATGGAACTAATTAAAGACAATGTGCCAGATGCGTCTTACAAGTATAAATTGGAAGCAACAGCAATCGCAGACTTAGGTCATAATGCACAAATTTTGACTTATGTTTACTTTAATGAACTAATTTATCAATTTAACTTTAATGTAGTGGATAAAAACGGGCAAGAATGGCAAAATTCAAAATCTGGCACATACAAATTGGATTATGAGGAAGGTGTTTGGAACAATCAACTTTCACAATTGTCCGAGTTGAAAGTTACCAAAACGCCTACCGTTAGTGTAACTTACAGTGCAAATATTGGCTACGAATTTTACAACGAATATCCTTTTGTGTTGCATGCAGCAGGACTTTTGGATGGGCGAGCAGTGTTCAACTTTGATTTGCCGCTTGCGCATTTAAACGATTTGCAAAATGCGGACGGCTCGTTTAACCAAACATTCAGTTTTGAATTGGACGGCACCTGGCTTAGGGAACACTTCTATCGGCCAAATGTCGATGTAAATTATGTTAACAATTTCGATATACCTAACGAGGGCTTCCAGCCAGTTGGGACAATTTGGATAATGACACAAGAGATAGATTTTGATGTAAAAATAAGATATGTTGATTTGACGGACAACAACTATTTTGTGGATGAAGACGGCAACGAAATTATGTTTGAAACCGACCAAAAAGTTTCGCTTGCATCGGGCAAAAACCAATTTGTGTTAAAGCCAAACAGCGGTTTAGGTGAAAATAACACGCAATATGGGTTAAACAAAATTGAGCGCACGGACGATTTAAGTGGGGAAATTTATGTTTACGATTACAATGGCAAAATTTACACCCCAGTTGTGTCGTACGCGCAAATGTATTCAAACCACAATGTCAAAGATTACGATAGGCGAGTTTACGCTTTGCCATATGCAGTGAATGGGTTTGATGTTGGCGTGTCTTACAACATTACAAACTACCTTGCCATGCGTGTAAATTACAGCGAAGGGCAGATTGTAAATTTAAACGACCGCACAATATTCTACGCCTACGACATGACCCCGCTTTTAACCCTTGAAATTGTTGGCTTGGTTGACGAAAACGATATTAATATCGACTCGCGTTCGGTTACCGTTTCAAATCGTGTTTCTGATGTCACGGTGGGTGGCGGCACATCAAGCCAGTCAACCGCAGTGGATAACAGCAAAATTTACCAGCTTGACGGCGAGCAAGGTACGGTGGTAGAAAACGACATTACCTATTTTGCAAACGCGCGCGGAACTAAACAGATTGAAAAACTTTACATAACAGCGCTTTCAACTAACCGCATGGTGGCATCGTACACCAACACATATTATTCGGGTGTGGAATACTTCCTAAACGGCAATCAAATTCAATCGTCATTTGGCGGGGATAGAATAAGTTTGGAAGGCGAAAATCTGCTTGAAATTAAATTTATTGCCCGTCCACTTGACCTTAATGTGAATTTCTATGTTTACGAGTACGACGACAATGGTAGACAGATTGAAACCAAATCGGTGGATATTGCACAGCTTATCGAGATGGGTGTGATTGCGGAAGATACAGAGATTGAACTTTACCCTTATGCAGACGGCTTGTATTTGGGCAAAAAGGTTGGATTCTACGGCTTTGAATTTGACCGCAACTATTCGCTTACCGTGCAACTTAATGGGCGCGACTTGCTTACCAGTGCAAAGTCGGATGCGGACAAGGTTGGATATGAGTACACGGATGTCGTTTCAATTGACGACTACACCGCATTTGGCAAACTTGACCTAAATTTCTATTTTGAAATGACGGATAACAGCATGGTGTTCTTCGACTTCACCTTGATGGGCGAAGGCGCGATGGCGGGCGACCAGTACGGCGTGTTTGGAGTTGGCTTGTTTGAAGCTGATTCGCTTGTTTCCGAACTTGAAACCACCATGCCAGAAAGCACAAGTTTGCGCGTGCTTAAAGGTAGAAAAATTGAAGTGGAAATAAATACCTATGCGGGGTATAGGTATGTTGGTTATCGCATAAATAATTTCAACAACTTATATTCAGCAAACGACAGACCACTTGATGAAAACAACAAACTTGTATTGTCAGAAAGCTACGCGGCTGATGGGGCAACCAAATACCACTTTGTGTTTGAAAAGGTTAAGTTTGCGCTTAACTTGAATGCAAGCCACACTGACATTGACGGCATGCTTGGCAACTACACCATGCAAGCGGGTGCGCAGTCGGCTGAGACGCAAAATGGCGGAATTATATCTATAACAAACGCGTACGCAGGCATGGATGTTACTGTAACGCGGCGCCCGGTTGACGCAAGCGGAAAAAACATTGTTAATGAAGAATTTTATGGCTATTATTTTGAAAAGCAGCTTGAAGAAACTAGCGAAAAATATTACGCATACGCTGACGGAAATTTCTACCTAGACGGCGAAGCGCCAGACGGGGTGGAAAGGTTTGTTGGCGATCAGTTCACCTTTAAACTTGGGCAAAATTTGCTTAACAATTTGTTGGGCGACAGCGGTGCAATAACACTTGTAGTTGACCACCAAATTAAGTACGCAATGCAGATTGTTGTGTCGGACATTTACCAAGAACTTATTTACAACACATACATTGACGATACCCCAACCAGTATCTTGCAGTATGGCGGACCGGTGTACTTTGTAAAAGGCACAACAGTGGAAGTTCGCTTGTCGGCAAGGTTTAACAAATTTAGGGTGACCATTTCTGGGCTGGGCAACACAATTGAAGTGCCAAGCGACAAAGGCAACACATACAGCTTCAGTGTAGAATTAAACAAAAACTATCTGGACGAAACCTTATCAAATGGCAGTTCGGTTAAAAATGCAATCCGCATTATGGTTGGCACGCACAACTTTAATATTGCTCAGCAAAACTTTGTTTACAACACGCTTGACCAGCTTGAAAAAGGCACGCCAGTTGAAGCAACAACTCTTAAAAATGGCGGAAACAGAAGTTATCAAGGCAGTTTTGGCAGCGAGCAGACCATGTCGATTTATGCAGAAATTGGCGCAGAGCAAAATAGGGCGGCACTTAAATATATCCGCGTGACAGGTAACGACTTTGCTGACTTTACAATTGTTATTGACAACAACTTGCAAGTGCTTGTTGCGGACGGCTACAATGTTTATTTAAGCGGCAACAGCTTTACCATAACTGACGGCGAACATCAAGCGCAATTTAAAATAACTAAGCGCGTAACGGACGGAGTTGGCTATTGGGATTTCGTGTTTGTTCAACAAGGCGACATTTTGGTTAAATGCGAATATGTGGATTACAAAACCATAAGTCCACTCGTTTAAAAAATTGGGGCATCCGCCCCTTTTTTGTTTGCCCATATAGGATATATTTATATATTAATAAGACGCGCAAATTTTTTGTTTTTTGGCTTAAAGAATTTTTAGAAATTTTTATCAAATTATTAAAAAAATTTAAAAATTTGTTAAAAAATTGTAAAATTTGCGTTATTTTTTGCGTTTTTTAAAAAATTTGCATATTTTTTCTAAAAAAATAAAAGCGAATTAAAACTTCTGCAAGCGCAATTTAATGGCTGATATCTGCAACAAGTTTGCGCCACAAGCGGGGTTGAAAGGTTGCTTATTGTTACGCAATCACAGCAACCAGTGCGGAAATAAAAATTGTATAGCATACTCCCTCCAATTCATTGTATGTTTGACTTGTGTTTTTTGTAAGCGCACAAAAATTTATGTTGCAAAAAATGCTAAAATTTTTAAGAGTAAAATATAATTTACTGCATATTATAAAGTAGAGGTATTTATGAGAGAGATTGCCCTTGCAACTGGGGTAAAAAATAAACAGATTATTCAGTTTTTGCACGAGCGAATAAAGTCTAAAATTGATTTTTGCAAAACCATATTAACCGGTTACAGCGACAACAATTTTAGATATCTTTTGTTTGCGTGTGAAGACGGCTTTATGGACAAATGCGAAAGCATGCTTAAAGGGATAATAATTGAATATATTGAAGAAATTTACAAAATTGAATACCTTAAAAACAAAATAAAAAATCCGCTTTGTTCGTCACTTGCATTTAGTGCGTACATAAAGGTGCTTGCGCTTTTTGATAAATCCACTGACGAAAGCGCGCTTAACAAAATTATTGTGTTTAATCAAACTTTTTTTATTGATAGTTTTTTGGAGTTTCGCTTGTCCCCGCTTAAAAATCATTGGGATAATTTGGCAACCCTTTCTAGCGACAATTTAATACTGTTTAATTCGTCCACCTTTTTGGATGTAATCCGCTTTTTAATAAACACTATGGACAGCCTTGCCTACAAAGTAAAAGTGGTTTGCAAAGGGGAAAATTACAGCGTCTACAACATGGAAAACAAAAACGGCAAAATAAAAAAAATTGCCGACTGCCACTCGTCGCTTGACCTTATAACAAACGTGCTAAACCAAGCCCCAAGTTATATCGACATCTATTTAAACGAGGACAAGCAGTACGAAGCGGTCAGTTTTTTAAGCAACATTTTTATGTCCCGCCTAAAAATTTTTATGAAATCGTAATTTTATTATCCCCAGTTTGGGGTTTATTTTTTTATAAATCCGCAACAAAAAGTTTGCAAAATCACTTGCATTTTTTGCAAATTATGGTAGAATAATTTTAATATAGCGGGGTGGAGTATGCGTAAAAAACAGAGGCAAAGTTTAAAGCAAAAAAATCGCATTTTGTGCGCGCTTATTTGCACAATGCTGGTTTGTTGCACCATGTTTGCAAGTTTTGGTTTGGCAATAAAAAATTGCTTTTTGTTTGACGGAGTGTCAAATGCCGCCACCCAAACTCAGCAGCCGGACGATTTGCAAAGCGAAGGTGTTATTCGCCCAGAAGATTTGTCTGAGGGGCTGTCGCGTAAAAGTTTTGAAGATATGCAAGGGCGCAGGGTAACCATCCGCGAACCTTATATGGAAGTTACAAATAGGGCGGTTGAAAGGACCACACCGGGCGTGTTGAGCGACACATTCCAGTTTATTGACCCAACTACGGGCGAATTTTATCAAGGCGAGGGGCAAGACAAAGCAAAGATAGATTTTAATTTGGACGGCAAAACTGGCAACCAAATTGGCGACATACAAAACCCAAGATACCCAATGCGCGGGCTTAACAACAGCAAGGACAAGAATCCACAAATCTTTTCCAATTTTGAAAAATATATGCTGTTGCGCCAAGCGTGGTATTACAGAACAAAAATAAACACAATGCTAGAAGGCAACCAGTTAAAAGATTTTTTAAAAAAGCATCCAGCCGCTGACGGAATTTATGGCGAAATCGATAAAACTGCCAAGGCGGTCAGCAAAAAGATTATATCCGACCCAATATATAATTCGCCGTTAACAACCGGACTTTATCTTGCGCCGGGCGAAGTTGCAACTGTGGTTATTTCGGGCATAAAAGAAGGCGAAGTTGTTAAATTAACCACACACCAGCAAGATTCGCTTGCATATGATGGCGGTTTTCCAGACGGATTTAATCCAAACCAGCATGCGGAATATAATGGGCTTAGCAGCACAGAAAAATATTTTAAATATTGGGACACCGTGCTTATTGAAGAGGCAAAAAGCGCACAAGCCAAAGGGACTCAACCTAACTACAACAAATTTGACTTTAAACTTCAAGGGCAGTGGCAATGGCAAAACCAAAAAGTACCTTGCATGGGCTCATCCTTTGAATTTACTCATGACGGCGAGTATGAAATTGGTAGCATCTATGGCGGGCCGTTATATTTGCAGCCAACAAGTTCGGTTGTAAATTTAACAATCACAGGCGCGGTTGAAACCCCGCACTTTATTTTGGGTGTAACCACAAAGGACGAATTTGATAAATACTTAAAATCCGCACCCGGTCTTATTGCCACGCTTGATGTTGAAAATGGGCAACTTATTGGGCTTGCTGACTACATGAAAAATTGTGATGATATAGAAAAGGTTGCATATTTTTGGCACTCGGTGTTTGCAATAAATTCTTCACTAAACGGCAGGGCATACAACTACAACATAACCATGGCATACGACATTCACGTTCCAGCTGGCGAGGCGGTGGCGTTAAATTCTTCGTTTGCCGCGCAGCCATATGGTTGGTTTGGAACTTGCATGAACTACGAAACGCTAACCACACAAGGTAATTGGGGCACTTTCCACGAACTGGGGCATATCCAAGCCAAAACTTATGGGGTAAACTGGGGGATGTGCGGCAGCAATTGCAAAACTCCGTGCGAGGGCGAGGTTTGGAACAACACCCTTATAATTTTGGCGTACTCCATGCTTTGCAATATGGACCCGCGAGTGATAGGTGTTGAACATGGCGAATTTGTGCATCCATACACCTCGGTTAATAAAACGCTAAATTTGCCAAAGGTTAACGATTATCACGACTACAACAACACAGACCAAGCACACTTTGCCCAGCTGTCGCTGTATTCCACACTTATTCATTCTTTTGGGCCAGAAAGGTTTATTGATTTCTTCTATACCTACAAAGTAAACTCATCTTATTGCGCCAACGCGCGCGCGGACTTTATCTATCGCATTGGGCTCGTTGACCATGTAAACATTTTGGATTGGATAAACACAAACTATCACGGCAATGTAAACACCTATTCAGATTTTACTAGCGAGCAGTTGCAGTTTTTAAATTCGCTGCCAACATTCTATCCAATTGCGTACGAATGGGCAAACGGAATTGACGGCAACGAAACGGCAAGAAAGTACGATGTTGACGGCAAATTTAGCACAATTTTTGACCTTTCTAAAAAGAGTTTTGCTAGTTACAAAGACTTTACAATTTTAGAAGTTACCAAGCCGCTTTATGGCGAAATTGAATACGATGAAAATGAGCAAAAAGCAGTTTACACCCCACCAAAACAAGTGACTGAAAACGACCAGTTTGACATTGTTGTTTCCACCTTGGGCGGGCGGATTGTAACGCTTAATGTTAGGATGCGCCTTGTGTATAACGGCGCGCATGTGGAAGTGTTTAAACTTGATAGCGACACTCCAACCAGCACACCAATTGAAAATGTAATCGCCTCACAAAAAGATGCGCAACCTTTCCGCACGGAAGAAAGCGCAATTGCAGGCAAGGCGTCTTTTACCAACAGCGACAAAGAATATTATCACATTCAGTTTAGTTTTAAAGCAACCAAGGCTGGACTTCATCGCTTTACCGCACGCGGGGATGACGCCAAGATTGTGTATTTCAAAAAGGATGGGCAATATATCACTAGGGGAGATGGTAAAATAAAATACTCTGGCGTAAACAGCAACTATTTCACCCCAGCAAACGGAGATAATCACTTTGCCGATGTAACGCTTGAAGTGGGCGATGTTGTTGAAATCGATTGCCACCTAATAAATTGGGGAGGCAAGGGGTTTGTTAATGTTGGGGTAATTTTACCCGGTCAAGAAACTGTGGTTGACATCCCAGCAGAAAACATAATTAACACGCGGGTTAGCGCAAGCGAACTTGAACAGACCAAACAATTTAAGGGCTGGCAACCGCAATTTATGGACAGCATAAAAGACACATCAATTGATTCTGTCGAACAAAAGGACGATTGGAAGGTGTTAAAAAGCCCAACCGCACAACCAAACGATGGGCAAGGGCAAGACGCGCTTATTGATGGCGACACAAAAACTTTCTTCCACTCGCGTTACAGCCCAAGCAAGTTGCCTTTGCCACACGAATTTGTTATTGATTGCGCAAAAAATATATCGGTAAATTATTTCGACATCGTTCGCCGCACAAATGGCAACGACCGCATAACCGAACTTTCGCTTTACGCCGCGCCCGACAATCAGCAAGACGGCATACCAGACGACAGCGAATTTAAGCCGCTGTTTGTTGGTGCGGTTGAAAATCCAAATGCGGGCACATATAGGATTAAATTTGACGAGCAAGAGATTAGATTTTTTAAACTTGTTGTAACCAAAAACGACGATCAAACCGTTATACGCGAGTTGTCTGCGGGCAGAGCGGTTGATTTAGGCAAAACGGTAAAACCAAAAAATTTCCAAAAAGAAAACAGTGGGTTTGCTGAAAATTCGTCAAACGGCAAACTATCCACCCAAACGCGCGGTGCGTATTATGTGTTTGAATTTTTGGGTAGCGGATTTGATATTTTTGCCGACACCGATTTAAATTACGGCAGCGCGTCAGTTTATTTGGACGAAAACAAGGTGGGCGAAATTAACCTTGCCGACAGTCAGATTTTAAACAAGTGCGTGTTTACAAAACGCGATTTGCCGCTAACAAATCACACGGTAAAAATTGTGACTGACACAAACAAAAAATTTAACATCTCGTTTATAAATGTGGATTATTCCACCCCGGTTGACGAGGCCGACTATCCAAGCAGCGATTTTGGCGACCTTAGTCCGCTTACCTTTTCAACCGAATGGCGCACACAAGTTAAAAACTACAAAACCCTTACCGACATTGATTTTGTAAAAGCCGTTCCAGAAAATTATGTTGACACATATGTGCGCATAAACAAACACATCTTTGTTTACGCCCACGCGCAAGACAAAAACAAAATTGCATTTGTCTATCCGGGCAAAATTGTTGCACCAAGCGATTCATCTTCGCTTTTTGCTGGTTGCAGTGCGCTTAAACAAATCAACTTTGCAAATTTTGATACAACAAACATGCTTTTTGCAACTTCAATGTTCAGCGGATGTAAGTCGTTAACCAAACTTAATTTGTCAACTTTCAACGCGCAAAATCTGCTGTATTATGGCACACTTTTGCAAAATTGTGAAAGTTTAACCGAACTTAATCTAAGCAGTTTAACAATAAAAAATTCCGCGCAGGTTTCAAACATGTTTAAGGGTTGTGCTAGCCTAAACAAACTTGTTGCGCCAAATGTTTTGGATAACAGCATCCAGTTGCCTTTCCATTACATTGACCAGCAAATAAACAAACGCTCAACCATTTTAGCCAAACAAAATGCCGGACACACCTTAATTTTGCACGAAGAACATCCAAATGTTACGCATGTCGACTATGTTCCAGCCACACGCAGCAGCGATGGGGTGGTTGAACATTATGAGTGCCGCGATTGTGGTGCAATGCTTATTGACGGCAAAGAAGTTGAAGCTGGCGCAGTTGTAATCCGCGCAAAAGGTTACTTAGATATAATTATTCCGTGCGTTGTGGTATTGGTTGTGACAATTGGTGGCTTGCTGGCTGTTGCAACAATCCGCAAAAAGAAAAAATCAAAGCACAAATAATCAAAATGGCTTAAAAACAATTAAGCCATTTTTTGTTTTTATTTGTTTAAAAGCACAAAATTTTACCCAAAACAACATGTTAAAAAAATTGTTTAAAAATGTAAAAAAATAATGCAATTGTTTGTTTTTTTTTGTCGTTTAGTGTATACTAAGTATAACTAAAAGTCTTTTTAAGCGGATATTTGCGCTTGCTGCGCTTAGTTAAAAAGTTATTTCAAGTGCAAAAATCACGCCCAATTCAGCCTATAAAAAATTGCAAAGGGGGATTTATGTTTACTGCGGTCGAAAGCCTGATAGGCACACTCATGTATCCAATGTTCAGTGTTATTTTCACATTCATAATGGCAATAGAAAGCATGTTTTATGGTTTTGCTGGCATTGGCGATGTTGCAATTGGCAACACGATGATAACTTCTGCCAATGAGGGCAACCTTACCGACACTGGCATAATTTACTATCTGCTAACTTCGGAATTTGTGCGCAATTTGTTTTTAAGTCTGCTTTTGCTTGCCATTGTGCTTTTGGTGTTGTTTGCAGCAATCGCTTGCGTGCGCAACATGTATGCGGAAAAACCAAAAACTTGGCAGGAAATTTTCAACAGCACAATCAAAGGTTTAATGGGCTTTATCATCACCCCTGTGCTGTGCCTAGTTGGCGCATGGGCGGGCAACATACTTTTAAAAGCAATCAACACGGCAACCAACCCTTCTGGCACTTCAAGTTTGGCGGGGGAATTGTTTGTTGTGTCGGCATACAACGCAAATATCTATAGGATGGGCACAGATACCGGTCCGGGAACGGCTGCCCATGTGGCAACCTTAACTCAGCAAGGGGATGCGTATCAAACTTTAATTAATTCCAATCCAACCATAGAAGATTACGCTGATTTTGTTGACCAGTGTTATGCAAGCAAACCTTGGACAATAACTGGACAAGCGTGGGTGGCGGTTGGGTATAATGTATTTAACATAAACTATTTGCTGCTTGCGGTTGGCGGGGTCTTTATGCTTTACGCGCTTGGCGCAATCACCTTTGGCGCGGTTAAGCGAATGTTCTTGCTTGTGTTCTATTTTGTTCTAAGCCCACTTGCCCACGCAATGGCACCAATCGATGATGGTGAGGCGGGCAAAAAGGTTAGAGGTGAATTTTACAAAAACTTTTTAAGCGTGTATGGCGCTGTTGTTGGGCTTAACTTGTTCTTCAGCATAATGCCAGTCTTCCAACATATCGACATACCAGTTAACTGGGCTGCCCTTGGTGGCGGAAATGCAACCGCAACTTGGGCATCACCTTTCCACGGCATATTTAACCTTATTATAGTTATTGTTGGCTTGTTGACGGTTAAGGAATTAATTTCGTTTGTCAGCGGACTTGCTGGCGGCGGCGACCTTTACAACACTGGCACAACCACAATGAACAGCGTGAAAGGCAAAATGAAGCATGTCAAAACTATGGGCAAAATTGGCGGCTCGTTTGTCGGCGGTATGGTTAAAGTAAATAGTGCGCGTAGAAATGCAGAAAAATCTTATTTGGAAGGCTTAGCTGATGAAAAAGGTAATAATTTAGGCATCAGCACAAAAAAAGATTTAAAAGATGCGCTTAGAAGCGGTACAATAACTCAACAACAATATGATCAATATATAAGTAAAGCTGGGGCAGCGGGGGATTCGGCTTGGTTTCAAGCTGCGGGTGATGTGGCTAAAAATCAAGCTAAACAAGTTGCACAATGGGTAAATAAAGGCTCTGGACTTGATATTGACACTAAAGCCGTAACCAAATTCTTTAAAGGGCAAGCAAAAGAGGGTAGAGAACTTGCATCTGAAAAAAGTAAAACAGCCGATTATAAGGATAAAATGGAAAGATTAAAAAAGAAAGAAAATCCATTTGCGGCAGAAGTATCTAGAGAAGAAGTTGTAACTGAACCAGGTGGAGTTTATGGTGACGATGAATATGGCGATGGCACATCAACATCAAGAACCTCAGTTACCAAGGTTAGAGATAATGAAGCCTCTATGGCAGCAACAATTGCTAACCTTTTTGACATGCTTAAAAATGCGAAAAAACAAAACAAGGACGAGAACGATTTAAAAGAGGCTAGAAAGTTGATTTTTGGCAGTGATGCCGTGTTCAGCATTTTAGGTTCTATCGGCATTAATAAAGCTGAAGCAAAAAAGATGGAGGTTGACGATAGAGAAGCTGCACTTGCATATGCACAAGAATTATTAAACAACAAGACAAGAATAAATGAAGAAAATAGAAGACATGGTGGTGTTGAAGCGGATACGGCAGAAAACTTCCACAAAATGATTAACGACCATGACTTTAAAAACAATATGGGATTTAAGGATTTTGCTCAAACTATGGATAGGGAAGTGCAGTCAATGAAAGTTAACAGCCTTACAACCAATAAAGAATCCAAAGGAGATGCTGATAACAATATTAAAATCAATGCAGACGAAATCGCTGAAAAATTGGGTGGCAAAATTACTGAAAAAGAAGGAGAATTGCTTGAAGGTATTGGAAACAAAATTAGCGAAATGGGGTCGAAACTTGATACATCTATTAAAGATTTAACAAACGAAATCAAAAACAACACACCTAAAAAGATTGCGGGTGAAAATGCTAAAAATGTTGAAAAACAAAACGCAAAAAATAAAAAGAAAAAGGACGAATAATTAACATATAAGTGATGTTCATGATTGGATTAAATGGTTTAAATATGTAATAGGAGGTTAAAAAATGAATATAACTAAAAATAATTTTCCTAAATTATTCCTAGAAAATTTTGTTCCTAATATGTCTTATAAAGAATTAAAAAAATTACATGTTTTACCATTTAATGATAATGGTTACTTATGGATGGTCTGCGAGCATGATTTAGTTAAACATTTAAGCGGCACAGAAGCAAAACAAAAATTTGATGAAGTTGATAAATCTGGTGCATTTGAAATACAATTTGACAATGGGTTTTTCGGTGATGAAATTGCGTGTTTATTAGATAAAAATCATATTAGTTCAAAATTAATAGATGAATCGCAATTAGTTGAATTTTATGTAATTGGTAAAGATTTTTCTTGGTGCTATATAGTTACTCACGAGAAAGATTGGTGCGGACCTTACTTTATCTCTAAATGATACACACAAGAATATAGAAACATAAAAAATCTTATTTTACGCGAGTGCGGAGGGGTTATGATAAGATATGTTCCTGGTAAAACTAGGATAAAAACAGAATTTTTTAAAAACATTACGCTGGGGGATATTCTGCTGGCGATTGTTTTGGCGATATTTACAGTTTTTATCGCCGCATCCGACCGCTTGTTTGTGTTTGGCGGCACTGACTATCGTTGGTGGTTTGTGCTTGGCTGGTTGGCAATTTCAATTTCGATGTTTTTGCCAATTGATGACGGGCTTAGGTTGTGGAACAGCTTGGGGTTGGTAATAAGGTTTGCCGCCTTTCCGCGCAAATATGTAAACGAAAAAGATGCAAAAATTGTAAAAACCAAGAGTGGCAAAACAAAAATTCAAGTTAAGGGCGGCAGCCCAATGAGCAAACTTACCCCGTTCTTTAACATAGAAGTGGGCAAGTACATAAACATGGGCAGTTACGCTGGCATGGTGGTGGAAATTATGCCAGTTGCCCTTGACCTTATGCAAGAAGAGGCACAGGACAGCATAATTATGACCTTTGCACGCGCACTTAAAAGAATTTCGCGCTATCAGCGTGCACAACTTATTAAAACGGTTAAGCCAATGCGCTTTGACGGCTTTTTGGAAAGCGATGACAAAAAGTACGATTTGTTAAACGAGTTGTACGAAGACGGGCAGTATTCGCAAGAAGAAATGGAATCGCGCGGGTACATTTTCCGTGAGCGTGTGGACATTTTAAACAACGCCATAAATGCCGAACCAATTTTGCAAAGTCACTACTATTTTGTGCTTTATGGCGAAGATAGGCAAAGTTTAAACGACACTTGCGTTGGTTTTGTAAACGATATGGGCGCGGGGCAGTACAACATTTCTTGCAAAATTTTGATGGAAGAAGAGTTGATAAGCTTTTTAAAATCCAACTATGCGGATGTTTACTCTGAGCAAGACATTAAAAACCTTGCACCAAGTCAGGTTAACAACTGGGTTATGCCGGGCAAAATCAACTTTAAAGTGGCGCGTGTTGAAATGGATAAAAAATCGTACCGCCAACTTGCCATTGCTGATTATCCTATGGAAGTGGGCAACGGCTGGGCGTACCAGGTGTTTAACCAAGAAGGCACACGCGTGGTTATGAACATCATGCCAGTTGACCGCGAAAAAGGCGAAAAGGCAATTGACCGCGCGGTTATGGAAAAAGAACTTAAACTTGAACGCACTTATAGAAGCAGCCAGATTATTGAAAAAGAGGCGGATATTGACAGTTTGCGCACCCTTTTAACCGATATTAAAACCAACAACGAGCAAATTTACGACATAAGCATTCATTTGCGTGTGGAAGAAAACAACCGCAAGGAAGTGCGCAATGTGCTTAAACAATACGGGTTTAAACATAGCGAATTGTTTGGTAGGCAGGTGGATGCGTTTGTGTCATCCAGCCTTAATAGGATTGACACTTTAAAACCTTTCTATCGCACAATGCCATCAACCACAATTGCTGCATCGTTCCCTATGGTTGACAGCCTTATGCAAGACAAAAACGGCTTCTGCTTGGGCTATTCAACCGCCAGCGGATACCCAGTGTTTATTGACTTCTTTGTGCGCGACAGCCGTGCGGGGCGTATCAACAGCAACATGATGGTTATTGGTAAATCGGGTTCGGGCAAATCGTTTGCAGTTAAAGACATATTGGCAAACTTGGCAGCGGACCGAACAAAAATATTCATCCTTGACCCAGAACAAGAGTACGACACGCTTACCAAAAATTTGGGTGGCAAACTTATTGACGTGGGCACAAACAGTTCGGGTATAATTAATCCTTTCCACATTATGGCGGCGTTGGAAGACTTGGATTCTGGCTTGGGCGATGATGAGCAGGACGAAGAGAAAAGCGTTGATGAATTGGTTGCACGCGGAAACAACAAAACTTTCTTTACCCACTTGCAGTTTTTGGAACAATTCTTCCGCGCAATTTTGGAAGGCATAAGTTCGGACGCATTTGAAACGCTTAACACCTTGGTGGTTGAATTGTACAACAGCAAGGGCATAAACGAAAAGACCAACATAGGTAAACTTAAAGCGGAAGATTATCCAATATTTGACGACCTGTTTAAACTTATTAAAACCAAACTTAAAACGGTTAAAGACGAATTTTATCGCAACAACCTTTTAGTGTTGGAAACATATATTCAAAAATTTGCATCTGGTGGGCGAAACTCGGATTTGTGGAATGGCCCAACCAGCATTTTGACAGACGAAAACCTTATTACATTTAACTTCCAAACCTTGTTTGCAAGCAAAAACAACAAACTTGCAAACGCGCAGATGTTGCTTGTGTTTAAATATTTAAACAACGAAATCATCAACAACAAACGCTTTAACGAACAATATTATGCGCGTACGGGCAACGACATTAAGCGTCAGGTGGTTATTGCCGTGGACGAAGCGCACATGTTTATTGACCCAGATTCGCCAGTTGCGCTTAACTTTATGGCGGAAATGGCAAAGCGTATTCGTAAATATCAAGGTATGCAGATTGTTATCACACAAAATATTAAAGACTTTTTGGGTACGCCAGAAATTCAACGCCGTTCGGCAGCAATTATCAACGCGTGTCAGTATAGCTTAATTTTGCAACTTGCGCCAAACGATATGGCGGACTTATTGGAACTTTACAAAAGCGCGGGTGGCATAAACAAGCGCGAACAAGAGGGCATTTTGACCGCACCACTTGGCAGAGCATTCTTTATAACCAGCCCAATGAATCGTTCGTTTGTGGATATAACCGCCTTCCCAATTGCGCGTGAAGTTATGGGCGAGGGCAGAAGATAAGGCACATATATGTGTGTCTTTTTTGTCATTTTGTTTTGCAAAAATTTATTTTTAGAGTATAATTATATGGGGTGAGTATGATTTTTACACAAAATTATCAAAATCTTTTGGATGTTTTGTTTGCAATAAGTCCATCTTTTTATCAAAATTTAAATTTGATGTTAAAAAGCATACCCAAAGCCGAGCGGGAAAAATTGGCGCAACAAAACTGTGTGGGAAATCTGTATTTTGACAATTACAAAAATTGTTCATACAAATTTATTGGCGAAGGCGATTTTGGCGATTCGATTTTTTTAAAAGTGGTTAAAGGCGAGTTGGCAAGCACAAATTTTGAATTTTCACTTGCAAAAATTACGCAAAATTCGCTTGAAAATTTCGTTATTGGCAAAAAAGAGCAACTTCCGCTCTGTCAGCTTAGCATAGAAAACCGATTTGGTGATAAAAATTTTAATTTTACTCTTTGCAAAAATGACAACAAATTCCACATTATGTATTGCACAAAGCCGTATTCTGAAAACGCACAGCATGTAAGCAGGCATGCTATTGACATCACCAATTTGCGCGATATTACAGATTTGCAAAAATAGGTTGAGATTTTTAGTTTGTATGTTTAAACTTTTGGTTGATTTTTTGTTGCGTTTAGGATAAAATTTATGTGAGGTTAATATGAAAGACGAAAAAATTGTTTTTGATGACATGAATAAGGTGGTTATTATTGGCTGCGGGAATGTGGGCATGAGTTATGCTTTTAGTTTGATTATCGACAGCAAGGTGAACGAACTTGTGCTTATTGATATAAACAAGCAAAAAGCAGATGGTGAAGCACTTGACTTGTTGCACGCGTCAAGCGTTACCGAACATAAAATTAAAATTAAAGCGGGTGACTACTGCGATTGCGATGATGCGGATATAATTTGCATTGCGGCGGGCAGAAATCAAGAGAAGGGGGAGTCGCGCACCGATTTAATTGACAAAAATATTGGCGTGTTTAAATCGATAATTAGCGAGGTTAACAAAACCAAATTTAATGGCATCTACCTTATTGCAACAAATCCGCTTGATGTTATGACCTACGCAACGCTTAAACTTTCGCATTTTCCAGCCGAGCGCATCATTGGCAGCGGCACCACACTTGACACCGCGCGCCTTAAATACATTGTAAGCGCGACCGTGGGAGTAAATCCAAAAAATGTGCACGGATATGTGGTGGGCGAGCATGGAGACAGCGAATTTATTCCGTGGAGTTCGGTTACGGTTGGGGTTAATCCAGCATCAAAATTTTTAACCAAAAACCAGCAAAACAAAATACTTGCAGATGTGCGCAACAGTGCATATGACATAATTAACAAAAAGGGCAACACGGCATATGGCATTGGCATTTGTTTAAGAAACATTACCGATGCAATATTTAATGATTCCAATTTAATTTTTACCGTGTCAAGTTATAACACAAAATTTAATTGCTGTGTGGGCTATCCCGCCATTGTCAATCGAAACGGAATTCATAAAACACTGCCAATAAATTTTACACCTGACGAGCAAAAAAGTTTTTCACTAAGCGTCAAAGCAATTAAAGATACAATCAAACAAATAAAATTATAAAATTAAAGAATTAAAATAAAAAAAAGTTACAAAATTAAAAGCAAACAACAACAAAAAATCAAAAAGCACCTATACAAAATTAAAAGGTAAATCAAGTCAAAAAATTAGATAAAAACAAAAAATAAAACAACAATTATAATATAAAAAAACAAGCATCAGTTAAATAAAAATAATCAAATAAAAAAGTGAAGTTGTAAGGGAAAAAAGAAAATATTGAAATATAAATCACTAAATGTAAAAAAAACAAAAAAGTTAAAATCAGGTAATTAAAAAAAGAAAAAATAATTGGATAAATTTAGAAGGTAAAATAGAGAGAGAAAACAGAAACAAAACACAAAAAAAATAAAAAAATATCAAAAATTTTAAAAAAATTGCCAAAAAATCAGCAATTTTTTTGTTTTTTTGGTAAATTTCAAAAATTTTTTATCTTTTTTACATAATTTGTTCGGTCAAAAATTTTGCAAACGCGCGGCAGACTTTAACACTGCTATCGTCAAAACATTTGTTTTCGCTTGCAAGTATAATTATCGAACCAATTGCATCGCCGTCTTTAATTATTGGCACAACCAACTGACAGCAACTTGTGTTGGTTTCGTCCGCAAAAATGTCCAGCATAGAACTGCCGTCCGCTTGGCGTTTTATTATTAACTCTTTGTTGTAAATTAAATCTTGCACATTGTTGGATAGCGTCTTGCCCGCATAACGCTTTTTGTTTGTTGCCACAACTTGTTCTAGGTCGGTTATAATTATGTCGTGTTCAATGCTTTCCGCAATGGCAGTAACGGCAGATTGGCTGTATAAATTTAGCGTGCCAATTGGGCTGTATTTAGAAAGTAAAAATTTGCACCCGTCAACAATGCTAATTTCAAGTTGAGTGCCTTCTCTAACATTAAGCGTGCGCCTCATCTCGCGCGGCAACACAATTCGCCCCAATTCATCAACCCGCCTAACAATTCCTTTGCATTCCATAACCCCTCCTAAACACAAAAAAATTTTTTGCCATTAATTAAAACTAGTATGCCAAATAAAAAATTATTTATGCAACAAAAACCCCCTAATTGCAAAAACAATTTTACAAACAATTCCCTTCAATCATTTTTATAACAATTAGTTGAAAGCATAAAAAAATCCCACAAGGGTGTGGGAAATTTTTTAACGTTTGCTGAATTGTGGGGCACGGCGCGCTTTCTTTAATCCATATTTTTTGCGCTCTTTTTTTCTAGAGTCGCGGGTTAAGAAACCTGCTTTTTTAAGTTCTGCTCTAAGTTCTGGGCGGAACTCAATAAGTGCGCGAGCAATGCCATGACGCAATGCGCCAGCCTGACCAGCCTTGCCGCCGCCATAGATGTTTGCAACAATATCAACATTGTTTTCAGTTTCTGTTAACACCAATGGTTGTTTAACGATATAAACAAGGGTGTCAAGGTCAAAGTAAGACTTTAAGTCTTCACCATTAACTTCAATTTTGCCCGTACCAGTTGTTATGCGTACGCGCGCAACCGAACTTTTGCGTCTGCCAGTGCCTTGGAAAAGTTGTGCCTTAGCCTTAACAGTTTTTGCCTTTGCTGGCTTTTTTGCTGCTGGCTTAACTTCTTTTTCAGCCTTTTCAGCCTTAACTTCTTTAACTGGTTTTTCCGCTTTTATAACCTTTTCTGCTTTTTCAACTTTTTCAGCTGGTTTTTTAGCGGTTTTGGTTGCTTTTTCTTCCACTTTAACTTCTTTTTTGGTGGTCTTTTTTTCTTTAACTTCTTCCATTAAAAGTTACCTCCGTCCCATACTTCTGGTTTTTGTGCTTGGTTTTTGTGTTCAGCACCCTTGTAAATCAACACATGGGTTGCCATTTTTCTACCAAGCGAATTTTTTGGTAGCATACCCTTGATTGCGCGCATAAGTGCAACATCACTTTGCTCAGCCATCATAGTTTTGTATTGGGTAAGGTGCAAACCAGATTGATAACCAGAAAAGCGTTTAAAATATTTTTGTTCTTCCTTTTTGCCGGTTAAAACAATTTTGTCGCTGTTGATTATTATAAGATTGTCACCACAATCAACATTTGGTGTAAATGTTGGTTTGTGTTTGCCGCGCAAAATGCGGGCCGCTTCACTTGCAACACGCCCAAGTGGTTGATTTGCTGCATCAATAAGATACCATTTCTTTTCCACAGTGGCGGGTTTTGCCATTATAGTTTTCATAATTTCTCCTTTTAATTTGAAAATGTAATTGATTTGTTCCCAGCGTAGCGGGAACTTAACTTGCAAACGATTGATTTTTGACAATGCATTGGCAACAAAGCAAGCGGTTGTCAAGTTAACTTCATTTGTGTGTGGCACAAAGGAAGAAATCAATTACATTTGCAAATTAATTTGAAATTATATCCGTCTACACTCACGAAGGCTCGACTTGGATATAATTTCTCCTTATTCCCAATTATGGAACTTAACTTGCGAACTTCGATTGATGATAGTTTACTAGCATTCAAGCGAATGTGAGTAAGTTAAACTTCGTTTGTGTGTAGCACAAAGGAAGAAAATCAATGAAGTTTGCAAATTATTGAGAATTTATATCCATCTACACTTGCGAAGGCTCGACTTGGATATAATTTCTTTATAATATTCCCTTTTATTTCGCGTTCAAAGGGTGGGGTGCTTACCCTTACCCGTGTGGCAAGTAAGGTTAAACACCTAGCAATACCCGATTATTATAAACAATTAAAAAAAAATTGTCAATAGAAATTGGCAAAATTTTTAAAATTTAACTTTAAGTTTGCTAACCACAATTGCGTATGCTATGGTTAAAACAACAACCAAGCCGGCAACAACAACGCAACCAATGTCAAGTTTTGGCTTGTTTAAAGCATACGCCAGCGCGCACAAAACCACTGCAACACAGCACAGTATTGACATAATTACACAAAACACAATCTGCAAAATTTTTAACCATTTAGGTTTTGAACTCATCATATGTTAATTATACCAAAAAATTGCAAAAAAATCAAACAATTATTTGTTATACTCCACATTTAAAAGGTACAAAAATTCTGGTTTTGCGGTTGTGGTGCATTTATACGAACTAAAAATTGTGTTTTTAAGCGTGTCAAAATCCAACTTTTTGCTTGCCACAGCCAGCATTGTGCCAACGATATTGCGCACCATTTTATACAAAAACCCATTGCCGGTAACATACAAATACAAATACAGCCCCTGCTTTTTAAGTTTTGCCGAATATATTGTGCGCACGGTATTTTCACGCGGGCTGCCCACCGATTGAAAGCCGGCAAAATCATGCGTTCCAACAATAAGACGCAAAAACTTTTTGGCAAGTTTAAGGTCAAGGTCAGGTGCAATTTGAAGCGCGTCCGCGTAAAGTGGCAGTGAAATTTTTGACATATACATTTTGTATAAATAGGTTTTTTTCTTTGTGCTGAATCGCGCGTGAATATCGCTTTGTTGCACGCTTAAAATGCGGATGTCGCTTGGTAAAAGTCCGTTAAGTGAATGCACAAATTTTTGCTCATCCAGCGGCTTATCAATGTCAAAATGTACTGGCTGAAAATATGCCGACACCTTTGCATCCGTCCGCCCGCTGCCCTCGGTTGTTACCTTTGTGCGGGTGACAATTTCAATTGCCTTTTCAAGCTGGTTTTGAATGGTATTTCCGCTGCTTTGGCGGGCAAATCCGCTGTAATTTCTGCCGTCATAAGTTACAATCATTAAATATCTCATAATGCTATTATACCAAATTTGTTTAAAATTTCAAATAGAATTGTAAAAATAAAAAAACTAAACAAACTAAGTTTATAAAAAGATTTGACAATTATTTAAATTTGTATTAATCTAATTTAAAGGGGAAAAATTATGGAAGATAAATTGTCGCTGGCTGCCAATTTTTTAAAGGATAAAGCCAATTTGGAAATTGCCGCCGAGGTTTTAAAAGCCTACCTTTCAACTGAAAACACCACCGTGCTTGATAATTTAACCGACATTTTAACCGACTACGACATGGTTAAATTAAACTACATTCCAAAATCGCACTATCAGCAGACCTACTTTTTTGAGGTGATGAAAAATCTGCTTGGTACAAACATAATGCCAAACGCGCTGTGTGATTTTTTGGTTAGCATCCCGGACGAGTACTTAAAAAACAACATTGTTGGCAATTTAAAAGACAAATATGAGGTTATTTTGCGCCAACTTTTGTATTTATCCACAATTGTTAGGGTAAGAAATATGGACCTGTCCGCACGTGCGCGGGAAGAAATTTTTAAACTTATCCGCCCAAACAATATAGTTGAAGTTCAGCCAGTTATTGACAATTACGAAAAGGGGCTGTAATAAAGATAACCTAGTGTTATCTTTTTTTGTTTTTTGCGTGGTTTTTTGCTTTTTTATATGTTTTTATTGCATTTTTATATGTTTTTATTGCATTTTTGTGTGATTTTTTGCATTTTTGTGTGCAATTTTTATAAAATTTTTAAAATTTAGTCAAGGTGGATTATTTGTTTGGAAAATTTTTTTTGATGTTGTAAAATTTAAATAGGAGAAATTATGCGTAAAGTTACTATTGATGGAAATATGGCGGCAGCCAACATTGCCTATATGTTTAACGATGTGGCGATGATTTATCCAATCACGCCGTCCAGCCCGATGGCGGAAGATTGCGACCAGTTTGCGTTTGAAGGCAAAACCAACATTTTTGGCAACAAAATGGTTATAAAGCAGATGCAAAGCGAAGCGGGGGTGGCGGGTGCTGTTCACGGCAGTTTAATTGCGGGCGCGCTTACCACAACTTTTACATCCAGCCAAGGGTTGCTGCTAATGATTCCAAACATGTATAAAATTGCGGGCGAAGGGCTGCCTTGCGTATTTTATGTTTCCGCACGAGCATTGGCAACGCACGCGCTTAGCATTTTTTGCGATTATGGCGACATTTATGCCTGCCTAAAAACTGGCTTTAACATCATAAATTGTTCAAGCGTGCAAGAGGTTAACGACATTGCCATTGCCTGTCAGTTAGCAAGCCTTAAAACCAGCACACCATTCATTTGCTTTTTTGACGGGTTTAGAACAAGTCACGAGCTTAGCACAATCTATCAAACTGAGTTAAGCGACCTTAAAAAAGTGGTAAATTTTGACGATATCGCCGCATTTAAGCAGCGTGCTATGAATAGTGTTTACCCATTTGCATCTGGCACAAACCAAAATCCAGATGTGTTTATGCAAAACAGAGTGCGCGCGCTGTCAAGTTATAAAGATGTTATTGACGAAGTTAAAAACGCGCTTATTAAGCAGCAAGAAATTACTGGCAGAAAGTATGACACAGTTGAATATATCGGCAAGGGGAACGAGCAAAATGTTGTGGTTTGCATGGGTAGCGCGTGCGATGTGCTTAGCCTTGCACGCAAGCAGTATGGTGGAAAGGTTGGCATTGTAAAAGTTAGGTTGTTAAAACCTTTTGATGAGCAAACCTTTATAAATAAGCTTCCAAAAAATGTTAAAAATATAACTATACTTGAACGCAACCTAGATGTCAACGGAACAGATACCCTAGCGGGGTATGTCATGTCCGCTTTGCAAAAGAACAAAATTGAAGCCAATTGTTACACTGGCACATATGGGTTGGGGGGTAAAGAGTTTACACCTGACATGGCAATTAGCGTGTTTGAAAATATGCAAAAGCGCAAAAAGGAATTTTTTACAGTTGGCGTTTATGATGATGTTAGCGGCACAGGTTTGGAAGTTAAAGAAATTTTTAAAGATGACATTGCAGACTTTTCTATGCGTGTGTATGGTTTGGGCAGTGACGGCAGTGTAAGTTCGGTTAAAAACACCATAAAAATTTTGGGTGAAGAAACTACAAGCTACATGCAAGGATATTTTGATTATGACAGCAAAAAGTCAGGAAGTTTAACAATTTCCCACCTAAGATCGAGTTTTTTGCCAATAAATGCGCCATTTAACGCACAAAAAGTGGATTTGGTGATGTGCAACAACTCGAGCTTTTTGCAAAAATATGACATAACCAATTGCCTTAAACAAAACGGCACACTTATTGTAAACGGCAATTATTCAGTTGAGCAACTTGACAAAATTTTGCCAATAAATTTAAAGGAAGATATAAAAAATAAAAAGATAAAATTGTTTATGATTGATGCTGACACAATTGCAAAAGAAAATGGGTTGGGGGGTAAAATTAACACTATAATGCAAACAGCATTGTTTAAGATTACAAACATAATTCCATTTGATGTTGCATACAAAAACATTCAGCATTCAATTGAAACAACTTATATGAGAAAGGGGCAGGAAATTATCAACCGCAACATTAAAGCCATAAGCAACATTGATGGCAAAATTACTGAAATTGATACGCGCAAATTAACGCTTAACGAGGCGCTTACTTGCCATGTTCAGCAAAGCGATTATTATGAGGAAATTATTGCTCCTGCGTCACATCAGCAAGGGGGCAGCATTCCGGTAAGCAAATTTGAAGTTGATGGGCGCATGCCAACCGATACTTCCAAGTACGAAAAGCGCGCAATTGCAAGCGAAATTCCCGATTGGATAAGCGAAAAATGTATTCAATGTGGTAGATGTTCGCTTATGTGTCCGCATGCCGCAATCCGCCCAGTTGTGTTTGACCAAAACACCAAAGTGCCAAAAACTTTCACCAGCCGCAAGGCGTATGTGTGCGAGGGCAACTATCGCATGCAGGTTGACACGCTTGACTGTACGGGGTGTGGGGTATGCGCTGAAGTATGCCCAGTTAAGGCTCTTATTATGAGCGACAGCAGCAAGGTGCGCGATAAAGAAGTGGCAAACTATCAGTTCAGCCAAACGCTAAACAGCAACACGCCATTTGCAACCAACACGGTTAAGGGTGTGCAATTTAAAAAACCTTATTTTGAATTTAGTGGCGCGTGTGCGGGCTGTGGGGAAACGCCATACATAAAACTCGCCACCCAACTTTTTGGCGATAGGATGATAATTGCCAACGCAACTGGCTGTTCATCAATCTATGGTGGCACATACCCCACCTGCCCATACAGCAAAGACAAAGACGGCTTTGGTCCAAGTTGGGCAAACAGCTTGTTTGAAGACAATGCTGAGTTTGGCTACGGCATGGCAATCGCAAAACAAAATCAGCGCAATAATTTTATAAATGAGTTAAAAAACAAAAAATTTAGCAAAAATATTGATGAATTTGTAAAGAAATTCTTAAAAAATCCGCAAAATCATCAACAAAACAGACAAATTGTTATAGATTTAAAAGCCTATCAGCGCGGACATTTAATTAAGGGTGACGACAGATTTTTGTTTGAAAATCTAAACCTTATAATCAGCCCAAGCGTGTGGATTTTTGGCGGAGATGGTTGGGCGTACGATATTGGTTTTGGTGGGCTTGACCATGTTGTGGCATCGGGTGAAAATGTAAATATTTTGGTGCTGGATACTGAAGTGTATTCCAACACAGGTGGGCAGACCAGCAAGGCAACCCCCCGTGGGGCATCTGCAAAATTTAATATGGCGGGCAAAACTACCAAGAAAAAAGATTTGGCAAGCATGCTTATTACCTACAAAGATGTTTATGTTGCAACCGTAGCAATGGGAGCAAATCCAGACCAATGTGTGCAAGCGTTTGTTGAAGCGGAAGAGTATGATGGTCCAAGCGTAATTATTGCTTACGCGCCATGTATAAATCACGGCTACAACTTGCGCTATGCACAACAGCATGCTTTTGAAAGCGTAAAAAGTGGATACAACACATTGTTTAGATACAATCCAAGCAAAGCCGAGCCAATGCAAGTGGATAGTTACGAGCCTACCATGAATTACCGCGAGTTTGTTGAAAAGGAAAACCGCTTTTCAATTTTAAGCAAAGTAAACAAACAAAATATGGACGCACTTTTATCCGCCAGCGAACAAGATGCTAAGCATAGGAGGGAGGGGTATTTAAATCAGCAAAAGCTTAACAAAATTGCAGGCGCAAAACAACAAGCAAAAATTTCAACGCAAAAATTAAACGCCAATCAAAACAATGCTAACGAAACAGTTAAATCCGCTCCCGTCAAACCCGCAAAGCAAACCACGGGCAAGGCGTTAAAGCGCCCAGTTAAGCAAAAAATAAATAAAATTTAAAACAGTGCAAATTTAATAAAACTTAAAAAATTATTGATACATGCTAAAAATATCAACAATAATTAAAAATTATGTTAAATCTAAAAGGTCAATCTATAAAAATCAATAATTTTACTAAAAAATTTAATGCATTAAAACAAAAAAAATTCCGCACTTATTTGCGGAATTTTTGTTTGCATTATCTTACAGTGTTGCCATCTTCTTCTACAAAAGAATGTTCCAAATCTGCCAAATACATAGGATAAGCCTTGTCAAATTCTGCCAATTCTCTAACATCAGACTCAAGCCTTTTACGTAGTTGTAAATAATACTGACGATAACCATTCCTTAATGTGTATAAATCTTCTTCGTCCAAAAATTGCCCAAAGCGTTTGAAGTCTCTAACAAATTTGTCAAATGCTTCTTGCATCCACTGGGTATAAGGTGCATTTTTAAAGACGTTTTCAACTTCATCCATGTCAGCATAAAGCAGTTGAATTGCGTTCATTTGGCATAATTTGTTTAAAAGGTTAGTGTTTTTATCCATATTTTCCTCCTTTGTTGGCATTATTATACCACGCAAATAAAAAAAAGTCAATAGGTTTTTTTAAAATTTTTTATTTGTGCATTTACTTGCCAAATTTTTAATTTTCCCTATTGACAAAATCGGTTTTTGCTGGTATAATATTTGTGTTTAAGGAGTTTATATGGAAATAGAAGTTATAAACACGCTAAATAAAAACAGTGCAATATTTAAAGCGTTAAACAGCATCCCCGCCGCAAATTTTGCAAAATTTTATGCGGAAATTGAGCCAAGCATTCAATACGCAATAAAAAAATTGAAAATTAGGGTGGATGAAGACGAATTTTCCGATGACGATTTGTCTGTGGCAATAACTTTTGTACCTGAGTTTAACCTAAATGAAGGCGAAAAACTTAATGCCTTCAAATTTAGCCGCGCATTCAATTTTTATGGTTTGTATGGCTTTTCTTCCCAAGAAGCTGACCCAAAAAGCATAAAATGGCAACAATTTTTGTCAGCCAATTTGGGTGGAACGTTCTATAAAAAATTGCTTGCAAGGCAACAGCAAAAACAACTTGCGATGAAAGAAAAACACATAAAAGAAGAATACCTAAATCTAATCCAAAAATTAAACGCAAACAAACAAGCCGCCAAAGAAATTGAAGCCGCCAAAGCCGATTTTGATGCGCGTTATTCTAATCTTAAAAACGAAAACGGCGAAATTGCAATTGACGAAAGCGACTTTGTTTTGGCTAATAAGTAGATAAATCATTTGCTTGACAAACGCATGGCTGCATGTTAAAATATGGATAGTTTAAGGAGAATTATGGAAATAATAATTGAAAATAATGTAAGAAAAAATTCTAGGTTGTACAAGGCGGTTTTAGCCATTTCAGCCGAAAAGTATTTTGAATTTTACAAAAAAACCGTTACTGATGAAATAATAAGCAAGTTGGACGGTTTGACAATTGAAATCTTTAGCAAAAATCTATATTCCGAAATAGGTTTTAGATTTAATCCACAATTTAAAAAGGCGGAAAGAGAAGTTAAAGAGTTTAACACCTTTTCGATGGCGCAATCAATATCCCGCAAGTTAAGCGCTACTCGCATCTTTGATTTGTATAGTTGTATACCAGTGGAATTTCCAAGTCCAAGCGCGCAAGATGATGAGGCAAAATTTACCCCAATTTGGCAAGAATTTTTATCTGAAAACTTGGGCAAAAACTTGTATACAAAATTGCTTGCAGAAAAAGCAGGAGAATCTATTAAAATGCAAATGCATAGCAATGAAAGAAATTACAATAGTTTAGTTGAAAAATTAAACGAAATAAAACGAAAAGAAGCCGAACTAGAAAAAGAATGGGAAGAATATCAAAAACAATACTCTAAAGTGCTTGACAAAAAAGGCAATGTTTTGCCAATTGAAGAAAGCGACTTTAACAAAAATGTGTAATGTAGAATAAAATCAATCGTTAATATATAAAATCTAAAATTCCGCGCAAAGCGGAGTTTTTTGTTTTGAAAATTTTGGCATGTTTGGTATAATGGTTAAGTTTAAAGGAGCAGTTTTTTTATGGACATTGTTAAAGAGTTGGCGTACGAATTTAATTTAAAGGAATTGTACAGCCAAAACATAATCAATTTGATAGACGAAGGCAACACCATTCCGTTTATTGCGCGTTATCGCAAAGAGATGCACGGCGCGTGCGATGACCAAGTTTTAAGGAATTTTGCCGACCGCCTTAACTATTTAAGGAATTTAAATAAAGAAAAGGAAAAGGTGGAAAAAGTTATCCGCGAGCAAGAAAAATGGACGCCAGAAATTGAAAAGGCGCTTGCTGATGCGCTTACTTTAACCGAAGTGGAGGATATTTATCGTCCATACAAGCCAAAGCGCAAAACGCGTGCAACCATGGCACAAGCAAAAGGTTTGCAACCGCTTGCTGACGAGATTTTAAAGCAAGAATTGTCCGCACCAGTTGAACAGCTTGCCGCACAGTATGTAAGCGAAGAAAAGGGAGTTAAAGATGTTGCCGATGCTATTGCGGGCGCAAAGGATATAATTGCCGAAGTGATAAGCGATGACGCAAATCTTAGAAAAACTTTGCGTGAAATCATTGCCCAAAAGGCAAACATTGTGTCAACTTGGGATGAAGAGGCGGACGAAAACAAAACTTACGAAAATTACAAAGAATTTAAAGGTGAAGTATCCAAGATACCAAGCCACCGCATACTTGCGCTTAATCGTGGTGAAAACGAAAAGTGCCTTAAAGTCAGCATAGAAATCAATCCAAAACTTACCATACCTGAGATTGAAAAGGCGTACAAAAAGGACAATGCTTACACCAACAACATTATGGACGAAACTATTGCCGATTGTTATGATAGGCTGTTGTTCCCTTCGTTGGAACGCGAATGCCGCAGTGCGCTTACCGACCGCGCAAACGAGCAAGCCATAAAGATGTTTGAAGTAAATTTAAAGCCGCTTTTGTTGCAAGCACCACTTAAAAACAATGTAATTATGGGTTACGACCCCGGCTATTACAATGGTTGCAAAATTGCGGTTATTGACACAAAAGGCGATGTGCTTGACACGGCGGTTGTTCACCCAACTCCGCCACAAAACAAGGTGGAAGAGGCAAAGAAAAAGCTGCTTGACATGATTATGCGCAACAAGGTTGATATTGTGGCAATTGGCAACGGCACGGCAAGTAAGGAAAGTGAAATTTTGGTTGCCGACCTTATTAAACAATGTCCGCGCAAAGTTAGTTACGCCATGGTTAACGAGGCGGGCGCATCGGTTTATAGTGCAAGCAAATTGGCAGCAAAAGAATTCCCAGACTACGATGTAAATTTGCGCAGTGCAGTTTCAATTGCCCGCCGTTTGCAAGACCCGCTTGCCGAACTTATTAAAATTGATGTAAAATCAATTGGGGTGGGGCAGTATCAGCACGACATGCCGCAAAATCGTCTTACCGAAGTGCTTACCAACACGGTGGAAGACTGCGTAAACAGTGTGGGTGTGGACCTTAATACCGCATCTGTAAGTTTGCTAAGTTTTGTGTCGGGCATATCGGGCAGTTTGGCGGAAAATATTATTGATTACCGCAGCCAAGTTAAGCATATAAACAACCGCGAAGAGTTGTTAAAAGTTAAAAAAATGGGTCCAAAGGCGTACGAACAATGCGCAGGGTTTTTGCGCATAACTGACGGCGACAACATTTTGGACAACACCGCCGTGCACCCAGAAAGTTACCCAGCTGTTAAAAAATTGCTTGCATTGTTTAAACTTTCGGACGAACAAATCCGCGATGGCGGGCTTACCGCACTGCCAAAACTTATTGAACAAAAAGGCGAAAATGCGGTGGCGGAAGCAATTGGAGTGGGTGTGCCAACACTTAACGATATTGTCAAAGAACTTTTAAAACCGGGGCGCGATATTCGTGAAGATATGCCGCTGCCAGAACTTAGAAGCGACATTTTGTCTATGGAAGATTTAAAGCCAGATATGGTGCTTGACGGCACGGTACGCAACGTTATTGACTTTGGTGCGTTTGTGGATATTGGCGTTCACCAAGACGGGTTGGTGCATATAAGCCAGATTAGCAACAGTTACATTTCTCATCCAAGCGATGTGCTTAAAGTGGGGCAGAAAGTTAAGGTTAAAGTGCTTAGCGTTGACCTTAATAAAAAGCGCATTTCGCTTACTATGAAAGGCATTGATTAAACTGAAAAACTAATTGATATTATTTTAAAATTATCCTTATAAAAAAAGTTGGCAAGGTGATTTGGCCTTGCTTTTTTTTGCAGGCTGGGCAAGGGGGTGGGCGCGCCTGCGTTGGAAACGCAGCCTCGCCTTGCGGCGAGGGCGCCACGCGCTCCGCGCGCGGCGCAGCGCGCCCGCCCCGATAGTCCAGCCCCCGTGTTCTAGTTATCTATTTCAGTCTGCAATGTTTTTATGTAAGGATATATTTAATATTTCGTGTATCACTTTCGCAATTTTTGCATTAATCTAAATTATTCATCTGATAAAATGACAAAATTATTCAATTTTACTTTAAATTATACCGCTTTTTCAGTGCAAAATTTAACAAATATGACAATTTTTTACAAAAATATGGAAATTTTTTACAAAATCTGTTGACAAATACGACAAAAAGGTGTATTTTATTATAAATTAATAGTTGTAATGGGGGAATTATGAATACTAAAGAACAAAAATATCAAGACAAAATGTCGCCAAATTATTATTTCAGCAAAAAGCTTAAAGACTTGGGTATCACGCCATGTTACATGGGGTACTATTACTTGGTAGATATTATGGACATGCTTATAAATAGGGGGAAACATGTCCACTCATTTTCTGGCGAAATCTATCCATATGTTGCAACTAGGTACGAAAAAAGTCCGTGCACGGTTGAACGCGACATCAGAAACATCATCAACTTGTTTTGGTCTGACAAACTTAAAGCCAAGCTTGATGGTTATTGGTTGCAAGAGCGCAAGCCAAAGTGTTGTGAATTCATTTACATATTAAAAAGCTACATGATTGAAGACTTAATTTAGTTTTTATTTGTGCAGGTGCGCGATAAAAATACAAATATCAGCAAAATGCAACATTAATTTGCAAATATTTTTGCCGCGAATTGTTTTTGCGCAATTGAACAAAATAATTTTAAAAAATTGCAAAATATAAGTTGACAACGCAATTTTTTTTTGTTATACTACTATTGCTTGTTTAAATTTGTATCAAATTTTCAATTTAATCATTTATTTGGGTGGGTGGTATATGGTTTTTGAAATGAAGTTGGATTCAGTGTATTTTGATAAAATTAAAAATGGGCAAAAAATTTACGAAATAAGGTTGAATGACGATAAACGCAAGGCAATTTCGGTTGGCGACACAATTGTTTTTAAAAAACAACCTTATTTAGCGCAAAGCGTCAAGACAACTGTGGTGGATTTGTTACATTTTAATTCGTTTAAAGAGATGCTAAGCTGCTTGCCATTTAACCAAATTGGGTTTGAATGCTGCAGCATGGCGGACGCAATTAAAGTGTTTGGCAAATTTTATTCGCATGAAGATGAAACAAAATTTGGCGTTTTGGCAATCAAATTAAAATTGGCGGACTAGTAAATTGCTTAAAATTATCCGACCAATAAAACATTCGGCGTGGAGAGTTACTCAAGAGGTCGAAGAGGCGTCCCTGCTAAGGATGTAGGCGTCTAATAGGCGCGCGAGGGTTCAAATCCCTCACTCTCCGCCAATTAAAACCTAAATCGAACCCCGAAAAGTTTGGTTTAGGTTTGTTTTTATAAAAGGAGAAAAAGATGGAAAATAATAGTGATATTATAAAAGAAACTTTATTAGCATACGCTAAAAAACACGATGAATGTAGCGGAAAAATACTAGAATTTGCTGACCACGTTGATAAGGCTAGAAATATAATAATGGATTTGCCTAAGAACGTGCAAGAAGATATAAAAAATATTTTTGCACCAATCTTTTTTGCTAGTGGAATTTGTCTTTTTAATAATCGTGGCTAACTTTATGCCGTGAAAGGTGCTTGACAAGAGGTGGAATGGTAACATAATCTCAAAAAGGCAAAGAAACAAAAGCATAGTGCTTGTTTCTTTGTCTTAATTGCAGAGAGAACTCCATTCCGGAGTCCTCTTGTCAAGTTCACCATGGAATAAATTAGCCACGTTAAACAAAATAATCAATTTGTATGTCGACCATTCTTGGAGTGTTTACATTTTGAATTATTTTTGGCATTTGTTTTAGTTTTGTAAACAAAAATAAGCCCTGATCGTTGTCAGGACTTGTTTTTATTGGATTGTTGAATGTGATTTCGACTTTGTCATCATAAACTTTAATATTTTTAATCACATAGTCTATCAAAAGTTTGGGTTCAAGTTTTAGTGCTTCGATGTAATATTGTTGAATTTCTTCCTTTGTAAGTTTTACTGAGTTTTTGCTTTTTTCAATTAAGATTTGTTTTTCTAAGTCTTCGAGTTTGTTTTCCAATTCTTTCATTCGTTTGTTTGTTGTGTTATTAACCACTCCCTGTTCGACTGCGTTCATAATATTGTTAAGTGTAATTTCAGTCCGTTTTTGCTCCTTTATCAAATTTGTTAAAACCGAGTTGTTGCTATCTTGTTGCAAATCATATAGCGAGTTTACAATTTCATTAACATACTTTGGGCTTTTTAAGATTTCTAAAATTGAATCAAGTATAAAATTCTCAAATAATTCTTTTCTAACCATTGATTTTTGACAACCATTATTGCGTTTCCTGCCTAAGCATTTGTAATAATGTTTCTTTGTTCCATTTTTAGTAGTTCCACATTCGGCACTGATTGGCATTCCACAATAGCCACAAGTGAGTTTATGCCTAAGTAAATATACAAGTTCAGTGCTGCGTTTTCCATATTTGTTTAGTTTAATCTTCTCTCTAACTTTGTTGTAAATTTCGCTATTGACAATTTGTGGATAGATGTTATCAAACACTTCGTCATGATACCTGTATATTCCAAAATATTTTTCGTTTTTGAGTATGTTGTAAATTGTGTTTCTTGCAAACGGTTTGCCATGATTAAAAATTTGATGTGATGTAAGATAGTCGATAATGTCTTTAACATAAGTTCCAAGAGCATATTGTTTGTAAATGTATCTTACAACTTCGGCTTGCTCTTCGTTGATTAACACTTTGTGATTTTCCACTTTGTAGCCATAGATGATTGTTCCACCTGTAAAGTTGCCTTTCAATCTTGTTTCGTTCATTCCACGCTTTACTTTTTGACTTAATTCTGCTGAGTAATATTCAGCCATACCTTCAAGCAAACTTTCCAAGATTATGCCTTCTGGCGTGTCTGGAATATTTTCCATAGCAGATAAGAGTTTTACACCGTTATCTTTTAAGATTTTCTTGTATTTAGCGGTTTCATACTTGTTCCTTGAAAATCTATCAATTTTGTAAACAAGCACAAATTCAAATTCTTTTTTATTGCTATCTTTAATCATTTGTTGAAAATCTGGTCGATTATCATTTGTTCCTGTCATAGCACGATCAATGTAAGTGTTCAAAATGAGTATGTCGTTATTTTGGGCATACTGCTCACAAACTCTAAGTTGTCCTTCGATAGATTGTTCTGTTTGGTTGTCGCTGCTGTATCTTGCATAGATTACTGCTGTTTTCATAAACGAATGAGTCGAACAATCAGTACTGCTTGCAGGACAATTTGTGAGCGAATGATGTTTATATGATTCATTCATATATTTTTAACTCCTTTTATTTTTATTTGTCTTTCGACACAAGCGAAAGAAACAAAAGCGGCTAAATGGTTTGTATCCTTTCTTTTGCTTTAATTTTCAGTCAAGGTTTGTGAAACAATGCACTTCAACC
>CANRIT010000003.1 GCA_947630745.1 uncultured Clostridia bacterium | reverse complement strand
GGGGGGGGGCGTGATAAAATAATAAATATAGGAGGGAAAAAATGGAACAATCAAAAGAAAAATTTAGGTGGGAAGGCATTCAAGCACTGCATAAATTATCAGCAGAAGACAGAAAAGACTTAAACAAACTTATCGCAATTGAACAAAAATACAACTTGGGATACAACATTATTTGCGAATTTTGTGACAAAAAGTATTTCAAGCCAATGTATGCTTTGCACCATTATTGCAAACTTGACATGTTGCCAATTTTGTCTATATTACAGCAGCATTCAGCCGAGCTTGCGCCAAATTTAACCAATCAGCAAATGATAAGTTTAATGTGCGGCATTAAAGAAAAGGACGCGCAAAAGCTTGTCGACTTTATTGATGCGGACGACAAAAAGCGCGCGCAAGATTTTGCTGAGCGGTTTGCGGACGGGCTTTCAACTGCATTAACTCGTTCAAACAAGATGAAGATTTACTATGGCGACAGCGAGCGCGCCAAGGCAGCCGGATTGTCTTTACATGAGCTATATTTCCAAGAAGGATTTAGAGACGGCTGGACAAGCAAAGACAAATCTCCACTAGAAAATTAATAGGCGGGCAACCGCTTATTTTTTTATCCTTGTTTAATTTAGTTTACAAAAAATTTTATTTGTAGTAAAATATGTACTATATTTAGGAGATTTTATGATTGACATAAATTTATTGCGCACAAACCCGGACAAGGTTAAGGAAAATATCAAAAAGAAGTTTCAAAACCACAAACTTCATTTGGTGGATGAAGTTGTTGAAATGGATAAACAAGTGCGTTTGCTTAAGCAAGAAGGCGATAATCTGCGTGCCAAACGCAACACGCTTTCGGGCGAAATTGGCAAGCTTATGAAGGAAGGCAAAAAGGCGGAAGCGGAAAAAATTAAGGCAGAAGTGGTTGCAAACAACGCCCGTGTGGCAGAAATTGAACAGCAAACCGCCGATTTGGATGCTAAAATCCGCACTGCTATGATGAGCATTCCAAACATTATTGCGGACGATGTGCCAATTGGTGAAGATGACAGCAAAAATGTGCAAGCGCAAACCTTTTTGGAAGCAAAAGTGCCAGATTTTGAAATTCCATACCATACCGACATTTTGGAGCGTTTGGATGGCATTGATATTGACAGCGCGCGCCGCACATCCGGTCAAGGGTTTTACTATCTAACTGGCGACATAGCGCGTTTGCACAGCGCAATACTATCTTATGCGCGCGATTTTATGATAAATAAGGGCTTTACTTATGTAATTCCGCCATTTATGATACACGGCAATGTGGTGGAAGGCGTGATGAGCTTTGAAGAAATGGGCAACATGATGTACAAAATTGAAGGTGAAGATTTATACCTTATTGGCACAAGCGAGCATAGCATGATTGGCAGATTTATGAACACCATAATCCCGGAAGAAAAATTGCCAATTCTGCTTACAAGTTACAGCCCATGTTTTAGGAAGGAAAAGGGCGCGCACGGGCTGGAAGAGCGCGGAATTTACCGCATCCACCAGTTTGAAAAGCAAGAAATGGTGGTCATCTGCAAGCCGGAAGAAAGCGATGATTGGTACAACAAAATGTGGAATTATTCGGTTGAGCTGTTTGTTTCCATGGAAATTCCAGTGCGCACACTTGTCTGCTGCTCGGGCGATTTGGCGGATTTGAAATATCGCAGCCTTGATGTTGAGGCTTGGAGTCCGCGCCAGAAGAAGTATTTTGAAGTGTGTTCGTGCAGCAATTTAACCGATGCACAGGCGCGCAGATTGGGCATTCGCTACAAAACCGAAAAGGGTAACCAGTTTGCCCACACGCTAAACAACACGGTTGTTGCGCCACCACGCATGCTTATTGCTTTTATTGAAAACCATTTGCAAGCGGACGGCAGCGTTACAATACCAGAAGTTTTGTGGCAATATATGGGCGGCACAAAGACTATCAAACCTAAAAAGTAGGCATTTTATGTTATAAAAGGGTAGGCGGGAATCATTATACAGGCGCTTATAAAAAACAAATGCCATTATTATTTCCGCTTTAACCAAATACACAAAACTATAAATTATTAAAATTTTGTTGTTTATAAATTCCAATCCATCATGGGTTGGTTTTTTTCTACCCAATATAAGTTTTTTACGCAAAGATGTTTGTTGTGATAATTCTATTGGAATAATTTAATTGATATTCATTCACAAATTAAAACTTTGCGTTTTGGTTAACAAACTATATGATTACTTAATTTGCCAAATCTTTCACTAAATCAATTTGCCGCTAAAAAGACAAGAAATTATATATTGCTAAAATGCCGCCAAATCAATTGGCTGCAAAATAAATGGGGAATCGGTCAAATGCATTCAGATGAATTGAAAGCCAAAAAGTTAAGTGATTGGCTGAAACACTGCCAGACGAATTGGATTTTAAAAAGTTGATAAATTGGTCATCTGCCAAAATGCTCTCAGACGAATTCGAATAAAAAAAGATGGATAATTTATCATCCGCCAAAATGGTGTCAGACGCGTCCAAGCAAAATTGGATAAGGAATTGGTCATTTGAACCAAGCAAGGCAAATCAAAATCTGATAAAGAGCAAAAACCCAAAATGCCACCAGACAAATCAGTTGGCAAAATGTCAAGGGATTGGTCAGCTGAAATATTCTTGACAAGCAAGCCAGTTAGCCAGCCAATTATATAAAATTTTATAATATGATTGGCTTTTGACATGTATGCGCAAATTGTTTGTCTAAATATGGTACAATTTAAGTCAATGTGGATAAATCGGCGGTTTTCCACACTTTTTGGGCCATTTTTGGCACTATCTTTGCGTAAAAGTGTTGTTTTACGCAAAGATACGGATAAGGAAATCCACACCACCCTAGTTTATCCACAATAGATATCTTGGCAAAAATTGTGGCTGGACGGCTGGCTTTTAATCCCAAATTGGTGATGATATTAATGCCGCCCAAAAGGCTTTCGACCCGTTATCAATCAACTTGGCTAGAAAGGCGGGCAGAAAAAAATAGGCAAATCGCCTACCCTTTTTTGTTTTAATCTATTTGCCCCAAATTGATGCCAGTGCGTTTATAAGCCCAATCTTGCCGTGGGCGTAACTTAAACTCCCTTGCAAGTACGCGGCGTAAGGTTCGCGCATTGGACCATCGCAACTAAGCTCTATGCTGCTGCCTTGGTTGAAACTTCCGCTTGCCATAATAATCAAATCCTCATAGCCGTCCATCTCGCCCGCCTCCAAAGTTGAATCGGAATCGATTGCGCTGGCGTGTTGGATGGCGCGGGTGAAGTTTACCAGCTTGTTTTTGTCGTTAAATTTGATGCTGCACACGATGTCGGACAGCGTATCGCCAAGTTTTGGCAAGGTATCATACCCTAGTCTATCAAGCGCAACGCTTGTTAGCATCGCCACCTTTTTTGCTTGTGACACCACATGCGGCGCCATAAATATGCCTTGGAAAATTGCCTTATATCCCGGCTCATACGAGCCAATATCCGTGCCAAGCGCTGGGCTGGTGATTTTGTACGATATAAGTTCGATCAGCTCCGCGTTGCCCGCCATGTATCCGCCAGTTGAAGCCACTCCGCCGCCCATGTTTTTTAATAGCGACCCAACAACCAAGTCTGCGCCCACATCAGTTGGCTCATTTTCTTCACAAAACTCGCCATAGCAATTGTCAACGACAAAATATGCTTTGGTGCCGGTTGCGTGTTTGATGTCGCCTATCACCTTGCCTATTTTGCCAACAGAAAGCGCGTTTCTAAAAGCGTACCCGCGCGAGCGTTGAATGTATATTACTTTTGGATTTGTGGCTTTAACCTTTTGTATAATCTTATCTGTATCGAAATCTTCGCCTAGCAAATCAACCTCGTCATAGCCGATGTTATAGTCCTTTAAACTGCCCACATTTTTGCCTTCCACTCCAAAAAGCACCTTTTTAAGCGTGTCGTAAGGCGTGCCAGAAATGCAAAGCATGCAATCGTTTGGCCGCAAAATGCCAAATAAGGTTTGGCTTATCGCCTCGGTTCCGCACGAAATAAGCGGGCTGATAAACGCGTCTTCGGTGTGAAAAATGGTTCTTATAAGCTCGCACGCCTTTTCCTTGCCAATATCGTTATGCCCGTAACCGCTGCTGCCAATAAAATGGCGCGACTGCACATGGCAGTCATTAAAGGCGTTAAGCACTTTAAGTTGGTTTTTAAATTCAATTTCGTCAATCTCTTTAAACTTGTCCGCGCACATCTGCTCGCACTCATCAACAAAATTTTTAATATCGCTATTTAAATTTAACATATATTATCCTTTTAAAAAAGCTTCAATCTGCTGCTTTGCTTGGTCTATGGTCAACATCTTCAGCCCGTTTATCGTCTTTAAAAAGGTAAGTTGGCGTTTGCAATAGTTGCGCGTGTGCTGTTTTATAAGTTCAACCGTCCGCTCAAAGCTTTGCCTGCCGTCAAAGTAGTCAAACCATTCGCTATACCCAATTGTGTTCATAGCCTGCATATCCGCCTTTGCGCCGCGTTTAATCAGATTTTCCACTTCGCTTTGCAAGCCGCAAGCTAACATCTCATCTACCCTTTTGTTGATTTTATTGTAAATCTTTTCCCTATCTTCAACAATGCCAACTGCAAAAATGTCGAAATCCTTAAAAATAGTTTCGCTTGTAGGCTGCTTGCCCGACTGTTCAAGTTCTAAATACCTTATAACTCGCTTTAAATTGTTGGGATGCACAGTATTGGCTTTGTCTGGGTTTAGGTCTTTAAGCTGCTGCCAAACATACATATTGCCAAATTGTTCGGCTTCTTGCTGCTTTAATTGCCTAAAAGCCAAATCGGCATGCTCGCCAAGCGTGTACCCTTCCAAAATTGCCTTTACATACATGCCCGTTCCGCCAACAATTATAGGCAGTTTGCCGCGCGAAACAATGTCATCCACACACCTTTTGCAGTCTTCAATAAAACTGCCAACATTGTACGATTTGTCATAATCTAAAATGTCAATAAGATGATGTGGCACAAGTTGCCTATTCTGCTCACTTTCTTTAGCGCTGCCAATATCTAGCCCCCTATACACCTGCACGCTGTCGGCTGAGATTATCTCGCCGTTATATCGTTGCGCTATATCTAGTGCTAGTGCGCTTTTACCACTACCAGTTAGCCCGGTTATTACAACAATCTTTTTCATTACACTATTCTTTTAAACCATTTTTCTATCTGCTCGCGCGAGATAATGGTAACAATCGGCCTGCCGTGCGGACACAACAAAACGGGATGATTTTCATCAAGATTTTTAAGCAGTTCTTTAATTTCCATTTCGGATAAGACCATGCCCGCTTTTACGCTGCTTTTGCACGCTTTTTGCATAAGATAGTGGCGGATTTCGTTGTTCATGTCCGGCTTTAAATTTTTCATATCATGGATTAGGTCGTTTACAAATTCCTTTAAATTTATGTCTTTTAACTGCATTGGAACGCTGTTTATAACAATCTTTTTATCACCAAACGCATCCACATCAAAGCCCAATTCGTACAGCGCGGGCTTTAAGGACAAAATAAATTGCACTTCTTGCTCGTTAAGTTCATGCACATAAGGCACAAGCAGATTTTGTACAACCACATCGCGCGCATTAACCATTGCAGTAAATTTATCGTAATTAAGTCGTTCATGCCCAGCATGGAAATCCAAAAGCAACATTTTGTCGCCTTTTTCAAGCACCAAAAATTCATTAAACAACTGCCCTATAATTTTAAAGTCAGCAAAATCTTCCGCCGATTTATAGTCATTGTGTTGTGTATTTAAGATGTTGTCACTACTATATGTAGGTTTTTCTTCATAAATAATTGGCTGCTGTTCGGTTGAAGATTTAACATCAAACATGGTTATTGGGCTGTAACTGGTCTGCTTTAAGGTAATCGGCTTAAAGCTATTAAAAGTTGCATTTGGCTCAATTTCAATCTCTTTAAGGCTGTTAATGTCGGTATTTATAAGGCTGGATGACACAATCTCTTCGCTGGTTTCAGCTGGTTTTGTTGGGTTTAGGCTGGAATAAATTGCTTCCCTCACTGCTGAATAGACCAAATCATAAATCTGGCTTGGGCTGGAAAACTTGATGTTTATCTTGCTTGGATGCACATTTACATCCACATCAATTGCTGGCATGTCAAGTTTAAGCACGTAAACTGGGAATTGGCGGGTCATTAAATACTCTTCGTTTGCCATATAAACCGCCTTGGAAACGATTTCATCCACCACATAGCGGTTGTTTACAATAAGCGTTTGATAGGTTGTGTTTGGCTTGCTAAACCCCACCTTGCTTACATATCCAGAAAGCGTAACATTGCCCATAGATTTTTCTATCGGTATAATATTTTGTGTAAATTCTGCGCCATACACACAATATATGGCATCTAACAAATTTCCGCCATTGGATTGGTAAACAATTTTGCCATCCACAATATATTTAAAGTTGATGTTTGGGTGTGCAAGAATATAGCGCGAAATAATGTCGGTAATTTTGGTTTCTTCCTGCTTTGGCTTTTTTAAGAACTTGCGCCTTGCTGGGGTGTTGAAAAACAGGTCGCGCACTTCAATTTTTGTGCCGTTTTCGCTTGAATCTGCCGTAACAACACCAAAATCTCCCCCATCAACCCGCAAACTATACGCGCAATCAGCGCCCGCGGTTTTGGTTGTAAGCAGAGTTTTGCTAACATTCGAAATGCTTGCCAATGCTTCTCCCCTAAAACCAAGCGTGGCAATTGCGTCCAAATCGGTTAAATCTTTAATTTTGCTTGTGGCGTGCGGCAAAAAAGCCTTGACAATATCGCTTTGTTCAATCCCCTTGCCATTATCTTTAACCACAATTTTGTCAATCCCGCCATTTTCAATCTCAACGCTAATTTTGTCCGCGCCCGCGTCAATCGAGTTATCAACCAGCTCTTTAACAATGGAAAAAGGGCTTTCCACCACTTCGCCAGCGGAAATTCTATTTATAATTAAGCTGTCCAAAATATTAATTGCCATATGCTACCTTTTAATTTTGCCGTCTATTTTGCAAGTTCTATAAGCCGCGCCAAAGTTTCAAAACTTTCAAGCGGGGAAAGTTTGTTTATATCTATATTTTTTATGATGTCCAAAATTTCGCTTTCCTTTTGCGCGGTTGACGAAATTTTTTCCGCCTCAAATTCGGTAATCAACGTTTTTGCTCGGCTTATAATCTCGCTTGGCAGCCCAGCCAAACTTGCCACTTCCACCCCATAACTTCGGGTGGCACTTCCGCGCATAATTTTGCGCAAAAACACAAGTTTTCCGCCAATCTCTTTAATTGATATGCAATAATTTTTAACCCCGGGATACATGCCCTCTAACTGCATAAGTTCGTGATAATGAGTGGCAAAAAGTGTTTTTGTGTTGCGGTGTTTGGTAAGATATTCCACCACCGCCCACGCAATTGAAAGCCCGTCAAATGTGCTTGTCCCGCGCCCAACTTCGTCAAGGATAATAAGGCTGTTGTCTGTGCAGTAGTTTAAAATGTTGGCAACTTCAATCATCTCTACCATAAAGGTGGACTGCCCAACCGCCAAGTTGTCGCTTGCCCCAATACGGGTGAAAATGCGGTCAACAATGCAGATTTCAGCCGATTTTGCCGGAACAAAGCTGCCAATATGCGCAAGGTATGTTATAAGTGCCACCTGCCGCATATATGTTGACTTGCCCGCCATGTTAGGTCCGGTTAAAATTATTGTGCGCTGGTCGTCATCATTAAGTTTGCAGTCGTTAGAAATAAAATCGCCACCCTTAATCACCTTTTCAACAATTGGGTGTCTGCCCGCAACAATGTTGATTTGCTTATCGTTGGTAATCGTTGGTTTAACATATTCGTTTTCAACCGCCACTGTGGCAAGCGAATATATGCAGTCAATAGTGGAAAGCGCAATTGCAATCTGCTGCATAACAGTGGTGTTTGCAAGCAGTTGGCGTTTAAGTTCGGCAAAAATCTCTTCTTCAAGCCTAAGCGCCTTTTCCGTGCTTGAAATGACGTCTTCTTCAAACTTTTTAAGCTCTTCGGTTATATAACGCTCGTTGTTGGAAATGGTCTGCCTGCGGATATAACTGAATGGTACAATGTTGGAAAATTGCTTGTTAACCTCAATATAATAGCCAAACACGCGATTGTATCCTATTTTTAAGTTTTTGATACCCGTCTTTTCGCGCTCGCTGGCTTGCATGTTTAATATGGTTTGTTCGGCATTCTTTTTAAGCCCGTTGAAGTAGTCAAGTTGCGGATTAAAGCCTTCTTTTATGTAGCCACCATCTTTAATTATTGTTGGAGGTTCGTCCTTAATTGTGCAGTCAATAAGGTTGGAAATTTGTGTGGTGTCGGCAAGCCCGCCAATTAAATCGGCAAATAATGTTGGATTGCACGCCGCCAAAAGTTGTTTTATGCGTGGCGTCTGTTTAAGCGAAGAAGACAGCGCAATGCAGTCTTTTGGCGTAATGTTGCCGTACGAAATTTTGCCCACATATCGCTCAATATCTTGCACTCTGTCCAAACATTCTTTAAGCCCAGAACGCAAAATTGGATTTTTGTATATTGTGTCAACCAAATTAAGTCGCGCGTCAATTTGCGCCTTGTCTTGAAGTGGTTGGCGTATCCAATTGCGCAGCATCCTTGCCCCACCGCTTGTGCAGGTTTTGTCAATAACCCAAAGTAGACTACCATATTTTGTGCCGTCTGTTAAGGTCATTTCAATCTCTAAATTGCGGCGCGTGTTTGTGTCAACATACATAAATTGCTTGTCGTTAATAAGTTTTGGCAAGCGCAGATGTTTAAGTTCGCGCTTTTGTGTTTCATAAAAATATTCAAGCAGCGCACCAATTGCAATAATTGTGCTTGGGGTTGCAAAATCAAAGCCAGTTAAACTTGTTAGGTTGTACTGATTTAATATGTTTCTTTCCGCATTTGACTGGCTGAACGCCCAATTGTAATATTCGTTAAACTTGTATTTGTTGTTTGCCCGACATGGCAAATTTTCGCAAATTTCAAGCGCATCGTGGTTGCAAATAATCTCGGACGGCATTATGCGGACAATTTGGTCGTTTATATAGTTTTTAAGGTTGTCGCCCGTGTAACTTGCCGTGCCAATTTCACCCGTTGACATATCGCTGTAAGCATAAGATATTGTTTTGCCGCTTACATATATACACAACATATAGGTGTTTGCCGACTCATTAAGCATGGATGTGTCAATAACCGTACCCGGCGTGATTACACGCACAACATCGCGCTCAACAAGCTTGCCCTTTGTTGGCTCGGTAAGTTGCTCACATATTGCAACCTTATAGCCGCGTTCAATAAGCTTTTGCGCATATTGTTCGTAGGCATGAAAAGGCACTCCGCACATTGGCATGCGCTCACCAAGCCCGCAATCTTTGCCCGTTAAAGTAAGGTCAAGTTCTTTACTAACCGTTATGGCATCCGTGTCAAACATCTCGTAAAAATCGCCCAACCTATAAAATATAATGCAGTCGGGATATTGTGCCTTTATCTGCTGATAATGCGTCATTGCTGGAGAAAGTTTTTTTGGTTTGTTGTCTTTTTCCTTTGCTAAATTACTCATCAATCACCCCCGAAAGTTTGTGATTTCTTATCCCTTCAACTCGCACATTGGCAAAATAGTTTTGGTTGTAGTATTTATATCCTGGAATATAAATCTCTTTTCCGCCGTCTGTTATGCCAATTGCCACCCCATTTTGTTGCTTAATAAGGCAATTGTAGGTGCGTTTAAAGTATTTCTTATTTTTTTCTTGCTGAATTATTTTTTGCAGACGAAGTAGCTTGTTTACCCGTATCTTTTTCTCCGCCTCTGGCACTTGATTTTCAAACGTGGCAGCTGGTGTACCCGAACGTTTGCTGTACATAAACGCAAAGATTTGGTCATATTTCACCCGCTTTAAAAGCTTGATCGTCTGATTAAAATCCTTTTCCGTTTCGCCCGGGAAGCCAACAATAATGTCGGTTGACAAGCTGATGTTTGGTATAAGCCGCTTGCAACGCTTTATTATGCGCATATAGTGCTTAATATCGTAATGCCTATTCATCTGTTTAAGCATGGCGTTGCTGCCCGATTGCACAGGTAAATGTAAGGTTTTTGCAACTTTTGGCTCATCTTTCATCACCTTAATCAAATCGTCACCCAAATCCATTGGATGCGAGGTCATAAATTTAATTTTAAAGTCGCCTTCTATGCGGCATAATGAGGTTAAAAGTTGGCTAAATGTGATTTTTTCGTCCAAATCTTTGCCGTACGAATTTACATTTTGCCCAAGCAAGGTGATGTATTTATAGCCTTGATTTTGAACAAGGTCTTTAACCTCTTTATATATATCTTGCGGTTTTCTGCTTTGCTCACGCCCGCGCACATAAGGCACAATGCAATATGTGCAGAACTTGTTGCAGCCATAAATTATGTTTACATAGGCATTTATTTTATCATCCCTAACCGCGTTTTCAACATCCATATCGCCGCGCGGCTTGTCCAAAATTTCAATTATGCGCTGCTTCTTTTTGGCGTAGCGCAAAAGATAGTCGCCTAGCTCGTTTATATTGTAAGTGCCAATTACAATATCCACAAAAGGCAACCTTTCAAAAATGTTGTACTTGCCATTTTTTTGCTGAGTCATGCAGCCGCAGACCACAATTATGGTATCTGGATTTTCTTTTTTAATGTTTTGAAGGGCAATAAGGTTGTTGTATGCCCTATCTTCCGCCCCTTCACGCACGCAGCAGGTGTTAAAAACAATAACCATGGCTTTGTTGACATTGTCTGTCTCCAACATGCCAAGCGAGGTTAACACGCCGCGGATTTTTTCCGATTCATGCACATTCATCTGGCAACCATATGTTACCACACAATAATTTCTACCTTCAAATTTAGTCACAATAATTCTCCATAATAGCTAGTTATATTATAATATAATATAAACTATTTTCCAACTAATTTAAACAAATTTCATTAATTTTTTATATATTGCAAATAATAATCGTGTGAAAAAGATTGCAAAAAGCAAAACTGAAAAGCGGAAAATTTGTAAGCGAATTTTGCTGGTGTTTAGCATTGTTATAACGCTGTGTTTTTTGTCGCTGGGCATTGGATTTACGGTAATCTATAATAAATACGACCTTGATATTGCCAAGCTGACAAGCGCAAACAACGGCATAAAAATTGTTTCTGCAAGTGGCGAAGAAGCCAATCTGTTTAATACCGACCGACCACTTGTTGAAATTGAAACGCTGCCCGACTATGTTTTAAACGCGTTTATTGATACAGAAGATAAGCGATTTTACAAGCATAACGGATATGATGTAATGCGCATTTTTAAGGCGATGTTTGTAAACTTTACCAACCAAAGCAAGTCGGAAGGCGCGTCAACCATAAGCCAACAATTGGTTAAAAACGCGCTTTTATCAAACAAAAAGACATACAAGCGCAAGGTTCAAGAGATTGTGCTTAGCATGAAACTGGAAAAAGAGTTTAGCAAAGCCGAAATTTTGGAAATGTACTTAAACACAATATATTTTGGCGGAAATGCGTACGGAATACAGAACGCAAGCCAGTATTATTTTGGCAAAAACGCAAGCGAAATCAGTTTAAGCGAGGCGTGCTGTTTGGCTGGAATAATTAAGTCGCCCGCCCACTATTCGCCCAAAACAAACTACGACAACGCAATTAAGCGAAGAAATTTGATTGCAAACACCATGTATAAACAAAAACATATTACGAAACAGCAGTTGGACCAAGTTTTGCCAACTGATATTACGCTTGCAAATTCAATAAAAATCGACAATAGTTACGAAAAACAAGCCATTTTGGAGGCTTGCAATTTGCTTAATATAAGCGAGCGCGAACTGATTAACGGCAAGTATAAAATTGTAACCTTTAAAGATGACAAACTGCAAAGCAAGGTGGTTGAAATTAATAACGGCGTTGTTTCTAAGGCAAAACAAAGCACAAATTGCGCGCTTGACGGGGTTAGCGCAATTGTGGATAATAGCGGCAAAATGCTTGCTTATTACGAAAACAGCAACTACGATTTATCCAATTTAAAGCGGCAGCCTGCGTCAACATTAAAACCACTGGCTGTGTATTTACCTTGTATAATACACAATATATGCTCACCCGCCAGTTTGGTTTTGGATGAAGAAATTAACTATAATGGCTTTGCACCACAAAACGCAAACAAAACATATATGGGTTATGTCTCCACCCGCGAGGCGTTAAGCAAGTCGCTAAACATACCCGCCGTTAAGCTTTTGGATAGTGTTGGAATAAACAAATCGCGCGAAGTTTTGGACAAACTTGGCATAAATCTAACCAAAAAAGACCTTAATTTGTCGCTTGCACTTGGCGGAACAAACAGCGGAATTAAATTACTAAGTCTACTTAATGCCTACTCTGTTTTGGCAAATGGTGGCGAAAACAAGTCGATTGCTTTTGTTGAAAAGATTTTGGATAAAGACAATAATGTAATATATAATTACACCCCCTTTTGCGAAAAATTGTTTGATGCTAGCGATTGCTTTTTGGTAACAGATATGTTAAAGGATAGCACAAAATCTGGTACTGCCAAAAGGTTAAACAGCCTAGATATGCCAATTGCAAGCAAAACCGGCACAGCGTTTAACGGCAAACAAAACACCGATTTATACAACATTTCATATACAAGCGAACACACCATTTTAACCTGGATTGGCAACATCTTAAACAATAAATTGCCCGACAGCCTACTAAGTTCAGCCGAGCCAACTCAAATTAATAAAGAGATTTTATCCTATCTATATTTAGACCACAAACCAAGCGATTTTAATCTTCCAGAAGGGGTTGAAAAATTGCCATATGATACGGTTGAAGCGGAAGAAAATCATATTATTGTGTCGCCAAGTTCAAATATGTCGCGCTATATTGCGTACGACTATTTTAAAAAGGACAATCCACCCAGCCCACCGCTAAACAACAATATAAGCAATTTTAAGGTGGAAGTGGATAAATTTGGCGCAAAAATTTCGTTTAACGCAAAAAGAAATAAGCAATACACCCTATTAAAACAAATTGGCAGCAACCAGCAAATTGTTAAAGAATTTAGCGAAAGTTCGGGCGAAATTGAATATTTGGATTATTCTATATTTAATGCCGACCAAATTTGCTATCAGCTTACAGACGGTACAAACACAAGCGAACAGACAATTTATCCAAAAGAATTTTTGCTAAATTCGCTTGAAAACCAGATAAAAACCAAAAAGAAGTGGTATGTTTAACTATTCCACTGTCACGCTTTTTGCCAAATTGCGTGGCATGTCTGGGTTTAAACCTTTTAAAATTGCCAGTTTGTAGCTTAAAATTTGAAAAGGAATTATTGCAAAAATTGGCTTAAAACTATCGTCCACGCCTTTTAAATCCACATATTTTTCCATTTCAATCACCTTGCCATTGCGCGATTTTATCTCGTTTATGGCGTTGTTTAGTATGGTTTTGTCGACATTTGTGTTTAGCGAAACCACCTTTGTGTCCGCATCAATAAGCGAAAGCGTGCCGTGTTTAAGTTCGCTTGACAGCATGGGTATGGTAAAAATATAGTCGATTTCCCTAATTTTTAGGCTGGCTTCCAGCATGGTGAAATAATCAATGTCGCGCGCAATAAGTATCATTTTGTCGGTGTTTAAACTTTCCGTTAGCGCGTTAAGTTCGCGGGAAGAACACAGCGATTTTATGTATTTATTAAGCCTTTCTTTAAGTTTGTAAACATCCAGCGCAAAGTTTTTGTTTTGCAAAATGTGCTTAATATATGCAAAAGTAAACACTTGCGCGCAGTAGGTTTTTGTGCTAGCAACCGCCAATTCTTTTTTGGCTTGGGTAACCAGTTTAAAGTCAGCAAAATGCGTAATTGTGCTAAAAGGTTCGTTTGTTATAACCAAGATTTTGCCGTGAAATTTTTGTATTTCGCGCGCAATTTTTATGCAGTCCGCCGTCTCCCCGCTTTGCGAAACGATAATATGCAAGTGGTTTTTTTCAATCCTTTTGTTTATAATATAGTTGGATGCCAAAAAGGTTTGGCAAAAAAATCTGTCTTTAAGCAGTTGCTGTCCCATCAAACACGAATGATATGCCGTGCCGCACCCCAAAAAGGTGAGTTTTTTATATCCTTTAAACATTTTGCCAATTGGCTGCTGCTTTAAATAATTGTAGCAGTCAAAAATAGCTTGCGGGGTGTCAAAAATTTCCTTTATCATATAATGCGGATAATTATTAAGTTCAAGTTGCTTTATCTTGCTAAAGTGCGCCACAAAATTAATTTTGCCCGCAATAACCACTATTTTGCCATTGCTAACTTTAATAATATCGCCGTCATTAAGCGAATATAACTCGCCATTTTTTAGGCTGCCAACATCGCTTGAAATGTAAATACCGTCTTCACTTTTAAGCAAATTTAGCGGGCAAAACTGCTTTAAAAGGTACAAATCGCCCTTTTCATCCCCAATAATAAGCGCAAAACTGCCTTTAAATATGTGGTAGATATTTTTTAAATTGTCTTCAAAATCGCCAGTTGTCGCGGCAAGGAAATTAACTATAATCTCACTATCTGTATCCGAACTAAATTTGACATTAACCCGCTGTAAATCGGCTTTAATCTCGTCCGCATTCGTTATAATTCCGTTGTGAACAACAAGCAATTTGCCATCGTAACTAACATGCGGATGAGTGTTTTTAAGGTTGACCTTGCCGTTTGTCGCCCACCTTGTGTGTCCAAACGCGATGTGGTTTTCTATGTTAGGCGCGCTAAGTTTATCCAGCGTGCCAATTGCCTTAGTTAGCTTAAAACCATGGTTAAAATAGGCAATTCCGCACGAATCGTATCCGCGATATTGCAACAATTTAAGCCCATTTAAAACTTCTTTAAACGCATTATTTTTGCCAACATACCCATAAATTCCGCACATTTTTATCTCCCTATCAATCGGTTAAGTTTGTTGTAATAACTTAAACTTGGTTTAGACAACATAAAGTGCACAAACAGGTCTTTTTCTTGTGGAGAGTAGTCTATTTTATCAATAAGTGAGCTGCTGTTGGATAAAATTTTGGTGTTTTTTAAAAGTTTTTTAAAAATATCTTCAACCAATTCGTAATGAGTGCATGCCAACACAAAACTATCCAATTTGTCGAGTTTTGCCTTGTTTATATGTATTTTGATGATTTTTTCCAACAATTTTTTGTCAAATATGTTGTCTTCAATCTGTTTTGCAAGCGTACTATCTGCTATTACATTATAGTTTTTCAAACACTTTTTTGTTAGTGCAGTGGCAAAATAAGTTTTGTCTTTATCAAAATTCATAATATAAATATCTGGGGTATGTAGGTTATATAACACACTAGATGCAGTATTACATGCAATTATAATTTTATCCACCAGATACTGCTGTTTAAGTTCGTTAATAATGTTTAAAATGTGCTGCAACAAAAACTTTTTATCTAATTTTCCGTATGGCATATAAAGGTTGTCAGCGTAATAGATATAGTTTCCTGCATGATATTTTTGTATGAGTTTATTTAAAACTGCTATGCCGCCTATTCCGCTATCTATTATCGCCAAACTGGGTTTTTGCTTAGTTAACATATATAATAATTTATGAAATTATAAAAATATTGTTAAAAGATGTTGCATTTTTTTTACAAGTTTGTTATAATACAAAGGAATGGAGGTTTATATGGCAAATATTAAATCGGCAAAAAAGCGTATTGATGTTATTGATAAAAAAACCGCTATAAACAAGGCTTACAAAAGCAAAATTGCCACAAGTGTTAAAAAATACAAATTGGCAGTTGATAATAACGATGCAAACGCTCAAGCAATATTAAATGAAACTTTTTCTTTAATAGATTCTGCTGTGTCAAAAGGCATTTTGTTAAAAACCACAGCTAACAGAAAAAAGTCCCGTTTAAGCTCATACAAAAAACAAGCGTAAATTCACCCACCCTTTTGGGTGGCTTTTTTTTATGGCTTTTATATCTTTGCGTAAAAAAATACAAAACAACTTCTTTGCGTAAAAAAAACATTTATAAAAATAAAAAAACAAAAAACCAATAAGGTATTGGTTTAAATATTTTCTGTTAAAAACATGGTTTTAAATGTTTCGTTACGGGCAAACAACTCATCAAAACTGCCTTGGTCGACAATTTTACCTTCTTCCAAAAAGAAGATTACATCGGCATCCTTTATGGTTGAAAGCCGATGCGCCACAATAATAATTGTGCTTTTGCCCTTTAATTCGTTTATGGTTTGCTTAATTTCTTCTTGCGCAAAGTTGTCAAGTGAAGAAGTGCTTTCATCAAAAATTACTATGCTGGAATTTCTTAAAAGTGCGCGCGCAATTGCAAGCCGCTGCTTTTGCCCGCCAGAAAGTTTTATCCCCATCTCGCCCACTTTGGTGTTTATGCCTTTTGGTAAAGTTAAAACAAAATCGTACAGCGATGCCTTTTTTAATGCTTCAATAATTTCGTCATCGGTTGCGTCTTCTTTTGCCAAAATAAGATTTTCCTTAATGGTCATGTCAAAGATGTAAGGGAATTGGTTGACAAGCGAAATTGCGTTTCTTAAGCTTGGCTTATCAAACTTTTTAATGTTTATATCATCAATTAAAACCTGTCCGCTGTCCGCCTCATACATCTTGGAAATAAGGTTAATTATAGTGGATTTTCCGCTGCCCGAACGCCCAACAAAGGCAACGGTTGAATGCGGCTTAATTGTAAAGGATAATTTTTTAAATACAGTGTATTCGTTTGTTATATTTTCATCCTGTTTTGAAATGTCGTAATCTTTAAAGGCAAAACCCACATTTTTAAACTCTATTTTGCCAACCACATTGTCAACTTTTTTGTTGCCAAACTTTTCTGTTACAAAATTCTTTTCATCAAACAGCGAAAACATGCGCTTGTTTGCAACTTTTATATCAACAAAACTGTTGCCCAAATACGAAATGCCTAAAACCAAGTCGAATATTGAATATCGGTTGGAATAAATTATTATGAATGTGGATAGTGTTAACAGCCCCTTATCCATAAGCAAAATGCCAAAAGTAAGCGTAAGCAACACTCCAATGTATATAACCACACCCCTAATTGAACTATAATTTGCATTTGTCATATCGTGCCTATACCTTGCCTTGCTGCAACGCGTGTAGTTTTGTTCGGACACTGTGTTCAATCTATTTTCTAACCCAAGGCTTTTTATATCCTTTTCGCTGCGCACAATTTCGGTGGTTAGCGAGGTTATTTTATCTTCTTCCCTTTTTAATATCTGCCTATTTTTCTTTCTAGCTTTCATGCGCTTGTATTCCAAAAACATGGCAATCAAGCTTACCACGGTCAAAGCAATTCCAACCCAAACATTTAAAAAGGTTATATATAGCGCAATAATTAAAACAGAAAGCACCTCGGCAATTTCATCAATTATTGTGGCAAGATTATCCACCACCTGTTGCGGGTCGTTAACTATCCTTTGAACGAATGTGCCAGTATCATGCGATTCGTATGTTGAACTGGTTAACTTAAAAGCTTGTTTTGCTAGGTCGATATTTAAACTTGCCATCATTTTGTTTGCGTATTTGTTGTAAATAAAGTGAGTTAACCACCACATAAGCCGTTCAATCAGCGACAAAACGATAAGCAAAACAAAGGTGTAAACCGCTTGCACATACAAGTGTTCGGTAATTTTAACAATGCCTTCTGCGGCAAGTATGGTGTTAAAAACGCCAATGATTGTGTAAATAATAGACACCAAAATGTACGCAAAAATTGGGCCTTTAAATTTTTTTAAATACATTTTAAGGCTTGGTTTTTGATATTGTTTGTTTTGTGTGCTAGAATTTTTCACACTAATATTGTAAGTATTATAAACCAAATTGTCAAACAAAAATGGTAAATTTTAGATTAAATCTATTATTGCGCTGTTGTCTTTAAGCCATTTTTTGTGCAGTTTATAGTTTGGGTCGTACTGGCTAACAAGGCTGTAAAATTTGCTGCTGTGGTTTTTAACTATGGTGTGGCTTAGTTCGTGGATAATAATATAGTCCACCACATCGGACGGGCAAAGCATAAGTTTGTAGGTAAAATTAAGGTGGTTTTTGCTTGAACACGAACCCCAATTTGTGTGCGCGGACGAAATTTTTATCCCATTAAATTTAAACCCGCACTTGGCTGCAATTTCATTTACCCTACCCGTTAGATATTGTTTTGCAAAACGCTTTAAAAAGGCAATGAGTTTTTGTTTTGCATTGTTTGCTGGCACAAAAATTTTGTCGCCAACCAATTTTACGCTGCCGCTTGTTGACAATTTTATGGTGACAAGCGTGTCCAAAATATAAAACACCTCGTCGTCCACCACTTTTAGCGGAACGATGTGTTTTGATATTATTTTGTTGACATTTTTTTCAATCCACGCCTGCTTTTCGTTAACAAAATTAAAAATCGCCCTATCGCTTGCCCGCAACGGTGCGCGCACAATAAGTTCGCCGGCCGAATTGATAATTAGGCTTATTGTCCTTCGCTTGCATCGGATAATTTCACTTGGATAAAACATAATTCAACCTAAAAAACCAAACTATACAGCGCATTTATCGCCGATATTTTGCCCGACTTAATTTTATAGTCCAAGTCAATATATTTTTGGTACAAGTTTATGTAGTACTTAATTCCGTTTTTATTAACTTCCTTGCGCGACATCTTAACCGCGTATGGTTTTATTGCCAAATATTTTGCCACTTCATCATCGTTTTTGTTGATTGACACATACTGCATTCGCCTAAAATACCGCCCAAGGTAGGAAAATATTTCGTTTGCCGTGTTGGTTTTGCCCATCTCGTTTACAATCTGCTGAAATTTTTGATAGTTTTTTTCATCTATCGCGCTGGTCAGCATATAGATAACATACTCGCTTGCGCTTGAAACAAGGTTTACCACATCATTTAACTTAATAATCTGCTCGTCCGCGCAGTAGCTGACAATTTTGTTAAGTTCGTTTGAAATTCTGCTCATGTTTGACGAACACGCATCAATTAAATAGTCCAACGCTTGCTCTTCTATGCTTAAATTCACCTTTTTTAGATAGTTTAGCACATAGCGGTTGATGTCGATTCTATCCAGTTTTGAACAATCCACAACTTCGCCAATTTTAAGCTTGTCCGCATTTACAGTTACAAGCACCACGGACGAATCAAATTCAAAATCGCCAATCAATTTAACTTGCTCAGCGGTTGGATTATATATCACCACCAGCCTATAATCATTTGCCATTGGCAAGGTGGACAAAGCCGCCAAAAAACTCTGTTTTGAACAATCGTTTTGCAAAACTTGGTAATTAAATTCTTCAAACTGAGTTATGGTGGCTGCCTTGATGTTTAAAATGGCATTTTTAATTAAAAAATCATCCTCGCCAACAAGGTTGTAAACATTTTCTATCTTCTCTTTCAATTTTTTGTTTATTTCAATAAACTTCATACCTATATTATACCAAACATGCCATCAAAAGTGCAACTATTGTAAGGGATGTTACCACTTTTTCACCCCGTTTTGCCGTGCAAATTCTGCCCAAAATCATCAATAAAAAGAAATATATAAGGCAAACATAGTAATTTAGGTTGGCTGTGTTGTAGTTAACGTACTTTAAATTTGCAATAACAAATGTCATGCTGTTGATTATGTTAAACAAAAAGTTTAGCGGCAGCAGCATGTATGTTATAAACGGTGCAATAAGCGACAAAAATCCAAGCACAAAAACAATTGAAAAGGCAAGCGAAAACATTGGCAAAATCAAAATGTTGGCAAATACGGACACAATGTTTATTCTGCCAAAGAAATACGCCATAACTATAAGTACGGATACCATGGTGGCAGTTGAAATTGCCACGCTATCCCCTAGCCATTTTGGAAGGTGGGTTTTGGATATTGCGCTTGCAATTGGCTTAAACATAAACGCAATGCCAAGCACGCACGAAAAGCTCATCAAAAAGCCAACATCGTAAACACAAAGCGGATTGGTGCAAAAGATGACTATGCCAGCAACTGACAAGGCGGATAGCGTATCGTATCTTCGCCCAATAAGCGGAGCAAGCAACATGATTATCGACATTATCGAGGCGCGCACAACCGACACTGAATAGCTGCACAAATACATGTAAAACAGCAAAAATGCGGTTAAAATTGCAAATCTCCACCAACCTTTTACATGTATAAGTTTAAAGAAAGCGTACAGCACGCCAACAATTATGCTTACATGCAAGCCAGACACAGCTAAAATGTGCGCCACGCCCGACAGTTGGTAATTTGAATACTGCTCGCTTGGCATAAGCGATTTGTCGCCAAACATGGCAGCGTATGCAATTTCCACATTTTCGTTTGACAAGCCGTTTGACAAGTTTTCCTTTATTTTAAGTTGAAGTTTTTCCGCAAACGTTTTGTCATTGCCCGTAATGTTGACAAGCGAATATCCAGTGTAAATTTGGTATTTAAAATCGTTTTTGTAATAGTATGCGGACGGAATGTCGCCCACCAACAAATTGACCAAATCAACGCTGTACGGCTCAAAATCTATTGTTGTGCCAATTGAAAAATCATCAAATCGGTTTTGGTAGTCAACAATGTAAAGCCGCGCCCTGCCATCAACTTTTCTGCCGTCAAATTTTAGGCTGTCAACACACAAACTAAGCGTTTTGCCATCAGTTAGCCCAACATTGTAGATGCGCGCGCTTACCGTGGTTGGCAAAATTTTATCTTGACCTTTGTTGAAATTGTCAATTGCCACGCTGTAACAACAAAACCCGATGACAAAGCAGATTATTGGTATTAAAAAATTTGATGCCTTTTTGTTGACTATCGCCACAACCAGCGAACCAACAAAAATTATCAGCGCAACAATTAGGCAGCCAACAAATTTTGTGTATATGTAAAAGCCAAACAAACTCCCTAAAAGTAGGAAGATAAATATCAAACAAAGCGCCCTAAAATTAAACCAATGTCGTTTCACGCTTAAATTATAACATATATCGACAAAAATTGTTTACAAATTATCGCATTTTGTAGAAATAAAAAAATATGCCAAGCGGCATATTGTAGTTAGGCATTTTTTGTGCTTTCTTGTGTGATGAAATCGCGCCATTTGCTTGAAAAATCAATTCCATCAACCAAAAATTCTTGCCCATTTTTTGTGCAAATAAACACCGATTTAAACTGATTTTCGTTGATGATAAAGGTAAACCAGCCAAAATTTTCACCCTTAAATACTTTAAAGGAAATTGGTTGATTTAAAATCTGCTCAGCCGACCTTGCAAATGTAAAGGTTTGATTTGCAAGCATTACCTCGCCCTTCCATTCAACACCAACTTTTTGCTGTAAAAATGCTTTAATGTCATCTAAACTGATTTGTTGCATAATTTCGTCTCCTTGCCCTTATATTAACACACAATTTTTGATTTGGCAATACCCTTTTTTAAATTTGTTGAAAATTTTGTTGAAAAACAGTTGAAAATATATTTAATATGTGTTATAATAAATTGCATGTTTATGGTCCTATATTTTAAAGAAAGCCTACGAAGTTAAGTAAAATATAGAACCTACAATTTCTTATGCTTATCCCATAAATAGTCATCTGCACGGTCTATATTAGCAAGCAAAACCTACGAAGAAAATTAAATATAGTATCCATAAATTTTCCGCACCCCATGTGTTTACACATGGCTGCGTGGAAAAATTTATGGCTCTATCGTCTAGTGGTTAGGACACCACCCTCTCACGGTGGGAACTGGGGTTCGAATCCCCATAGGGCTACCAAGCGGATTACAAATCCGTTTTTTTTTAATAAAAAAAATCAACCCAATTGGGTCAAATTTGGCAGGGGAGACGCGATTCGAACACGCAACCTACGGTTTTGGAGACCGCTACTCTACCATTGAGCCACTCCCCTATGCTTTTATATTATAACTTAACCGCACTTAATTGTCAACTGTTTAAGCCAAAATAATTATAGATATTTTGCCGATAATTATTTGACAAATTTTTAAATAGCCTATTAGAATTTTATAATATAATATTGACAAAAACTTTGTTTTGTGTTAGAGTAAAATAGAGGTTAAATTATGGAATATAAATTGTTTACAACTATTAATAGACCTGAAGTGCTGCCAAATAAAATAACTGTATATTTGCACAAATATCGCGCAAGCACGGGTGATACAATAACCGGTAAAATTGATTTAGATGCTGGAAAAGCGGTATCTGCGCAATATATTGTTAATGTATTATATGAATTTAATAAACAACTGGCAACCGAAGATTTTTTTGCTTTAGATAATGCTTTAAGGGCAATAATTGTTATGCAAGGCGAAAAGTGTTTAGAGGAAAATATTATTGCAAAATTTTTAAAAGAAAACACTGGCATTGCTATCAAAAACTTAAAAATTACCGAAGCCAACAAAACATATATTTCCACATACAGGGTTGGAAAATATTATTCAGATGAAATTAACCTTTTAGCCCCTACCACAACCAAAAATGTTTAAACTGCCTAGCCGGCGGTTTTTTTAAATAATAGATAAGATATTATTGACTAAAATTTATTTTTGTGTTAATATAGTTACATAAAGGAGAAAATATGGCAAAAGTACAAAATCATTTAAGTGAATTAATTGTTATAAGGGATGAAATCTTAGAAGAAAAAACCGAAGTTCACAAAAAAGATAAAGATGGCAAAGTTGTGGAAACTCTTAACCGCGAAGTTGGCACAGGAATTAGCGCAATTTACAACATCCATGTTCACACTGTTTCTGATGACCTATTATTTAAAACAACCACTAGCAAAATTGCAAATTGCATAAAAGCTTATGTTATGATGTTTGGCGAAGAAGGTTTGGATGAAGAAAAGATTTCCGCCTTTGTTAAGAAAAATGCTGGTGTTGATGTGGAAGTAAATTTTGACAAAGTTACAAAACAATATTGTTTCCCTGCTCCAACAAACAATCCGCATTATTCGCAAGAATTTGAAATAAACCTTAATAAAGAAAAAACTCTTGGAGTTTAACTACCCTTTTGGGTGGTTTTTTTTATTAAATGATATAATATAATCAAAAAGGCACAAATTTAACTAGACTAAGAAAATAAACAGATTATCATAAAAAATACTCAATAAAAAAAGCCCGTAATTTAGGGCAATTTTATTATTTTGCTGTGTCAGAAAAGCGGGATTCACGGATTACATTAACTTTAATGTGGCCAGGATATTCAAGCTTTGCTTCAATTTCCTTGGCGATGTCGTGTGCAAGCACTTGTGCTTCTTCATCCGTTATCTGTTCTGGCTTAACCATAACGCGAATTTCACGCCCAGCTTGAATGGCGAAGGTTTTTTCTACCCCATTAAAGCCGTTGGCAATTGCCTCCAAGTCTTGCAAACGCTTGATGTAATTTTCAATAGATTCTCGCCTTGCGCCCGGCCTTGCACTTGAAATTGTGTCGGCTGCTTGAACGATAACAGCCTCCAAAGTGCGAGGTTCAACATCGTTGTGGTGCGCCTCAATGCAGTGGATAACCGCTTCACTTTCCTTATACTTGCGGGCAAGTTCAACACCAATAGAAACGTGGGTGCCTTCAACTTCGTGGTCAACCGCCTTACCCAAATCGTGCAACAAGCCACCGCGGCGGGCAACCTTTTCGTTTGCGCCAACTTCCGCTGCCAACATACCTGCAATGTACGAGGTTTCCAGCGAATGATTTAACACATTTTGACCATAACTGGTGCGATATTTAAGCCTGCCCAAAATTTTAACAAGTTCTGGGTGGATGTTGTGAATATCCGCGTCAAAGCAAGCGTTTTCGCCCGCCTCTTTAATGGTCTCTTCAATATCTTTTTGCACTTTTTGCACCAATTCTTCAATGCGTGCTGGGTGAATGCGCCCGTCCAAAATAAGCTTTTCAAGCGCAATGCGTGCCACTTCACGCCTAATTGGGTCAAAGCCAGAAATTGTGATTGCCTCTGGTGTGTCGTCAACAATAAAGTCCACCCCAGTTGCTGCCTCCAACGCACGAATATTGCGCCCTTCGCGGCCGATAATTCTACCTTTCATCTCTTCACTTGGCAAGGTAACCACACTGGTTGTAACTTCACTTGTGTGGTCGGCTGCGCACTTTTGAATTGCAAGTGTGATGATGTTTTTTGCCTTCTTTTCTGCTTCTTCACGCGCTTTGTCTTCAATTTCCTTAGCAATTTTAACTGCGTCAATCTTTGCTTCTTCTGTATAGCGGTCAATAATAACTTGTTTTGCCTCGTCCTTACTCATGCCGCTAACCTTTTCAAGCTCTTTAACAATGCTTTCTTGCATCTCGTCAAGGGCTTCTTCCTTAGAATTAAGCGCTTGAATTTGATTTTGAACTTTTTGTTTGGTTTGCTCCAATTCTTCAGTTTTTTTGTCAAGAGAGGCTTCTTTTTTAGTTAAAAGCTCTTCCCTTGCGTACAAGCGTTCTTCACTGCGTTTTGCCTCTTCCCTGCGCTCTTTGTTCTCTTGCTCAAAGGTTGCCCTTAAAACGCTGATTTCTTTGCTTGTCTGTTCAACTTGTTCTTTTTTAATTTTTTCTGCTTGTGCTTGCGCATCAGTTAAAATTTTATCTGCTTTGTTTTGTGCCGATTTAGATTTTTTATTTATAACAACCAGCGTGACGCCCAAACCTGCGCCCCCGCCAACTGCTAACATTACAATAGATAAAATCACTGCAACTGGTGTGCTAACAGCACAAAGCATTGATAATATCATGCTCATGCTATCCTACCTTTAAGTTGCTTTGCAACACTATAATTATAACACAATATAAAAATTAAAGTCAACTAAACTAACAAATTATTCAAAATTGTTTTTATATACAAAATATATGGTAAATAGCAACCTACATACCATATATATTGATTATTTATTTAAATTATCATTGTCTTCATTTACAATTTCTTCTTGCTGAATTTCATCCGCTACTTTTTCTGTGTTATTCTCTTCGACTTCTTCAACATTCATTTGTTCGGCTTTTTCTGCTGCCTTGCGTGCAGACAATTGCTTAATTAAGTTTTCTTTATCCGCTTTTATTGCGACTAGATTGATATCAACATTTTTAATTGTATATTGGTATAGGTCAATGTCCTCTTCTTGCTTACTTTTGATTTCTTCTAAATTTGCCACCTTTTAAAGTTGGAAGTAAAATAGAAATAGCAACAATATTTTTTATTATATCAGAACGACAAAATAAATTATCTTCAATCTCTTTAACTTTATTATCGTTTAAATCTTCTAATTTTATGCTGTGTAATAAATCAATTGTTTTCTTTGACATCATTACTCTCCTATTGTGATATATTTTACATTAAAAATCCATGCTTGTCAATACCTAGAATAAAAAAGGAAGAAATTAATCTCCCTAATTTAATTTAGTTTTTCTTCTTTAATCTCTTCTTGCTCATCCGCCACTTTTTCTGTGTTATGCTTTACAACTTGCTCAGCATTTGCTTGCTCGACTTTTTCCGCTGCTTTGCGCTCGGATAACTGCTTAATTAAGTTTTCTTTTTTTGTTTTCACTTTGCTTAATTCCTCTTCCACATCTGAGATGGTTTTTTGTGCCTCTGCAATTGTGTTTAACTTTTCTTGCTTTGTGAGTTCTAAATTGTTTTGCAATATATCAAGGCGTACAATTTCTTTTTCTTCATTGGTTAAAGGGTTGCTTTTTATATTTTTACGATACTCTTTTAACAATGTTTTAATACGCTTTCGTCCGCCCGACTTTACAAATGCTTTATACTCTTGTCTTGTTATATTATAATCATTTGAATGAGGTGATGCAACAAACATAGCTGTGCCAATTCCTGCCGTAATTGTACTAAAAACCCCACAGACAGCAAATGGATAAATTGATAAATTGATTATAGAACATGCTATACCAACTGCTAAAAATAAGCCAGCAAAGGCAGTAGGAATAAAAGATAAAATTTTTAATTGTCTCATAGATAACAAGTATTCAAAATAATTTGCTTTTTTGTCGTCCATATTATCCAATGTTGTATTGTAAAGTATTTCGAGCATTTGATGTGTCATTTTTAACTCCTAACACCTTGATTATATATCGAAAATCTACATTTGTCAATACTTAAATAAAAAAAAGGGAAAAATATCTCCCTATTAGTTTTTCTTTTTATTAAAACAATTTTTTTAAGTTAAAATTAGATAACGTTGCCAAACACTTGCTCAGAGTTAAATTTGCGGATTATTCGTCCAAATTTATTATTTCTATGTTGTTGATAACCGCTTGAAGAAGTTCGGCGTAGTTGATTTTGGCTTCTTCACGCACGGCATCTTCAACTTTGGGCTTGATTATTGGGTTGCGTGGCAAAAAGACAGTGCAGCAATCTTCGTATGGCAAAATGCTTATATCGTATGTGCCAATTTCTTTGGCAAGCGAGATAATTTCATCTTTATTAAAGCTGATAAGCGGGCGTAAAACTGGATATTCCGCCACGCTGTTTGTGCTGGTTAAACTTTCTATGGTCTGGCTGGCGACCTGCCCCAAACTTTCGCCCGTTATTATGGTTTTGTAGCCATATTGTTTGCACACTGCGTTGGCTACTCTAATCATCGCGCGCCTAAGAAGGTTTATGGCAAACTCGGTTTTGCAATTAACGTGAAATTCTTCCTGCATCTTGGTCATTGAGCAGACATACATATATTTTGCGCCAATTTTGTCTTTAATAGATTTTGCAATATCAACCACTTTTTGTTTGGCTTGCGTGCTTGTGTATGGGAAACTATCAAAATGCAAAATATCCTGCCTAAGCCCGCGTTTTGCCATACAAAAACCAGCAACCGGGCTATCAATTCCGCCACTTAACAGCAGCAGTCCGTCCCGATGCTCACCCAGCGGCAAGCCAGAATATGCGTAGGTTGTGTGGTAAAAAATGTATGTTTTGCCCGTTTCCCTAATGTCGACATTAATGACTGTGTTTGGTTGGCGCACATCAACATAGCTTTTGCTGTTGTTGTTAAGCACAATTTCACCCAACTTTGCGGCAAATTCGTTAGATTTAATTGGAAAAGCTTTGTCCGCACGGTTGACTTGGCATTTAAAACTGCCAGAAATGGTTATGTTTTTTACAAAATTTACGATTTCTTCTTCGCTATTGTTAACCTCTGCCGCCTTTGAAATTGAATGCACGCCAAACACAAATTTAAGTTTTTCAACAATCTCATCCGCGTCATCATATCCGCGCACAAGCACGCGATTTTGAATGTTTTCTATCTTGCAGTCAATCCCGCTTAGCGCATGGCGAATGTTGTTTATCAAAAGCTTTAAAAAATAGTGTTTGTTGCCACCCTTTAAGTGTATTTCGTTAAATCGTATTAAAATAACTTCGTTCATAATTATCCTTTATCTTTTTGTTTTTAATTTGTAGGTTTTAACCGCGCCATCTAGCGTCTTGCCTAAATTTGTGCAGTCATCAAGCGAAATTTCCGCACCAAAACTTATACGCACCGCGCCAGATAGATAGTTTTTTGGCACAATCTGTTCCAGCACGCGATTGCCTGCCGCATGGCTGTTACATGCCGAGCCTGTGCCGATTAAAAACCCTTGTTCTTCCAACATGTGAAGTATGGTTTCACCGCGCATACCTTCAAAGCAAATGGATATTATATTATCCTCGCAGTTAGCGTCACTAACCAAAATGTGTGGCTCATTAATTTCATTTAAAAGCGCTTGTTTATGCTTAGAAAAATCATGAATTTCGACATTTTTAAGCGCGGTTACAAATCCACAAATCCCGGGTAAATTTTCTGTGCCCGACCTAAGATTAAACTCTTGCCCGCCACCAAACAAAAGCGGTTTAAATCGGTTGGTGTTTTTAATGTACAAACCCGCCACCCCTTTTGGTCCGTATATTTTGTGCGCGGAAATGGTGTAAAAATCCACCCCAAGTTTAGACAAATTTACATCCATTTTGCCAACCGCTTGCACCCCATCGCTGTGAAAAAGTATGTTTGGGTTAAATTGTTTTATCTGTGCGCAAATGTCCGCAATGTCGTTTATTGCGCCCGTTTCGTTGCTAACATGAATTATTGACACAAACGCAACCGAATCGTCAAGCATTTGAAACAACTTTTGCTTATCTACCCCGCCATTTTTTAACAGCGGAACAAATTTGACATTATATCCTTCGTCCTTTTTCTGTTTTGCCGCCGCATACACCGAACTATGCTCGCCCGCTGAAATAAGGTAGGTTTTATCTTTGCGCGCAACACACGCGTTTATAACCGCATTGTTTGCCTCGGTTGCCGAACCAGTAAATATAAAATTTGACTTTGCGGGTGCTTTAAGTCGCTTTAAAATTTGACTGCGCGCATTTTCCAGCAGTTGTTTTGTCTTACCCGCCTCAGCATACAGCGCGCTTGGATTGTAAAAAAGTTCACTTGCTTCAACATAACTATTTAAAGCAGCCTCACTAATTTTTGTGGTTGACGCATTGTCAAAATATAGCATGCAATTAGTATACCATAAATCAAATATTTTTACAAATGGTTTTTTGCCCGCGCGCTTATTTTGGCTAAATTTTTTTCTTATTTTCCTTTTAAACGCTTTATGGCACTAAATTTAGGCTTTCACCCAAACTGCCCCCGTTTAAATACACTTCTGGTACTTTACCAATAATTATACTTTCGGCAAGCATAACTTGACTTGTAGAATACACCTCGTACGATTTTATAGGCAGCGCAATGTTTACATGCACATCCAAATATAGATAAAGCGTGTGTTTGGTCATGTTTATGCCCACCGCGCTAAACTCGCTGTCAAAACGACTTGCAACAATGCCAATTGGCACAAGTTTAAGTTTAATTTCCGGTCCGCGACCGATTAAAAACGGCATGCCAGAAAAAGTGCCAATGTTTAAATTTAGCCCATCCTCCCCAAGCGTGCGCATAAGCGTTTGGCCTTCGTTTACAATTTCGCGCGCAATGCTGTTTATTTCGTACTGGTTGGCGGAAAATGAGGTAATTTCGCCATTTGGCGCGTAGTTTATATCAATCAAACTATCATAACTTATTGTGCGGTTTATTACCGTGCTTACCGCTAAATTCATGGCGTTTTCGGTCAACTGCTTGGTTTTGGCCGCTGAATAGGTTTTTACAACCGGGCTAATTACAAAAAAGTAGTATGCAAGCAAAACCGCACACAAAAAAACAAAAATTGCCATCCACTTTTTTTTAAACCTTGCCATAAAACATTGTATTATTTTGCCCGCAACAATATATATTTTTAGCACTTTTTAGACACAAAACTACATAAAAACCACATAAAAAAAGAGTTGTAAAACTCTAATTTTTATTTATATTTTGCCCTTCAATTTCATACAGCGCGTCATCGTATTTTTTAAACTTAGACAACAATTCGCGCTCCTTTTTCCTAAATTCTTTATAATATTCCTTTAACGAATTAAACTTCTTTTGATTTAAATATTTCCTTAATTCTGGAAGATAGTTATCAAACTGCTCGCTCATAAATTGGTAGTAAATTTTAAAGAACATCATATCATCGCCCTTAACAACCACATCCAGCCCATGCACAAGCACACTAATTGCAAAATCGGTTACAAGAATTGCAATAGGTGTACGCATAATTGCGTCCTTAATTTCATCATCTTCGTAACTATAAACGGTTGCGGTAAGCGAAATTTCTGGCGCGGAATCTTCGTCCATTTTGTAAGAAAATGTTTCGTAAATTGGAGAATAGGCTTTGCCATTCTTTTTAGCAGCTTTATTTAGTTGCTCCACAATTCGATTAGCAAGCTCGTTTGCTTGATACTCATTTAAGTTAAAATCCATAATTCACTCCTAATTTAATTATAGCACAACTTTTTTATTTGTCAATTATTTTTAAAAAAAAGAGTATAAAACTCTTAGTGTCCTCCTCGCTTAGATTTGCTGCTGAATATCAGCGCAAAAATAAACGAGGCAAAAATCGCCATAGAAATTCCACCCGCGGTGGCGGTTAACCCACCTGTAAAAATGCCAATTATGCCGTACTCTTTTGTTGCCAAAATCGCCCCACGCGCTAAACTTGCGCCAAATCCTATTATTGGCACGCTTGCGCCCGCTTTGGCAAATTCTTTAAACGGCGCGTACACATTAAACACTTCAAGCACCATACCAATAACCAAAAACAGCACCAGTATGCGCGCGGTGGTTATTTTTGTGCGAATAACCAAAATTTGCCCTAAAAAGCAGATAATTCCGCCCACCAAAAACGATATAACATAGTCCCAAACAGAAATCATTTTATCTCCTTTTACTTGCGCGTGTTGTGTTTAGCTTTGGATTTTGCGCTTTTGTTTTGTGAAAACTTAGCATTTTGTGCGGGATTTTGCGCGGCTTTAAGGTTGTTTGCGCTGATTTGGTTGCCCACATATTCAAATTCAACCGCATGCGCAATTGCGGGGATTGTGTCGCCTTGCTGATTTGTGGTTGTGCTCATAAGCGCGCCCGTGCTGACCAAAAGCACGCGTTTAAACTCGCCCTTTTTTAGTTTGTTTAAAATATATCCATTAAACACACTGGCACTGCATCCCGCCCCGCTGCCACCCATAAAAGTGCGCTGTTTTTTGTTATACATCATGCAACCGCAATCTTGATAGTTTTTGCCAAGCACAATTTCGTTTTGTTCAAGCAAATCAAACAAAATTTCGCAACCAAGTTTTCCCAAATCACCCGTGGCAATAAAATCGTAATCGCTGGTTGTTCTGCCCATGTTTTTTAAGTGCTCGCGTATTGTATCGCATGCGGCGGGTGCCATTGCTGCCCCCATATTGTTTACATCAATAATGCCAAAATCCAACACTTTGCCAAAAGTTACTGCCACAATTTTTACATTGCTTTTTAACTTTGACACCACGCTTGCCCCGCCGCCCGTTATTGTCCACTGAGTTGTTGGCGCGCGTTGGTTGCCAAGTTCAAGCGGAAAACGATATTGCCTTTCCGCGCTGGAAAAGTGAGTGCAAGTGGCAGCAAGCGCGTTTTCGCACAGCCCATTGTCCACAAAAATGGCAGCCAGCGCAATTGACTCCGCCATGGTGGCACATGCGGAATATAGCCCAATAAAAGGTATTTCAAGTTCGCGCGCGGTGTAAGATGAGCTTACAATTTGGTTAAGCAAGTCGCCCCCAAAAAAGAATTGAATATCTGTGGTTTTTAAGCCAGATTTATCAATTGCGCCCGCAACAATATTTTCCAAAAGTTTGCGCTCTGCCTTTTCAAACGTCTTTTCTTTAAGCGTGTCGTCTTTTAGGATATAATCAAAATAATCTTTAAGTGGACCTTTGCCTTCAAGTGGTCCAACAATACTGTAACCCTCTGTTAGATAGGTGTTGTTTTTCATTTTTATAGTTTGCATAATCCCCCTAAATAAACAGCCCAACTATGCCACAAATTATGCTTCCAACCACGCCGCACACAATAACTGGACCCGCAATGGTAAACATTTTTACGCAGATGCCGTAAATTATTCCTTCCTTTTTAAATTCAATTGCGGGGGAAGATATGCTGTTGGAAAAGCCAGTAATTGGAATAACCGAGCCTGCGCCACCCCATGCGCCAATAACGTCATAAATGCCAAAACCAGTAAGTAGGCAGGTCAAAAAAATTATGCTCATAAGCATGCAAGTGGTAACTTCGCTTTCCGCAAGGTTTGGAAAAAGATAGCTGTATAGGTCAAAAAATCCTTGCCCTATCACGCAAATTATTCCCCCCGTTAAAAATGCCTTAAAAAGTGAGGGCCAAGCCTTGGTTTTTGGCACTTTGCTTTCCACATAAATGTTGTAATTTTCGTTTCGTTTTTGTTTGTCCATAATCGTCCTTTGGTTTGATTATATACAAATTAAAAATTTTAAAACAAAAATTTGATATATTGCATTAAATTTGATAATTTTGCCACACTAAGTTAAGGAGAAAAGTATGAAAAATAGTAAAAAATCATCAAAAATTAAAAAAATACTGCCCGCCGTTGTGCTTTTGGGTGCGGGTGTTTTGCTTACTGGCTGCTCAAACAACTTAAACCATAATGACAACAAATCCAACATTGCGGATTTAAAGGAAAGTATTACAAATTATAAACATGATGTGTTGTCAAGTGGCAATCCATACAACATATTGAATAATTACAAATTGGAGATTTCGCCAATAACTGACAAAAATTTGAGCGAACCGATTGTTAAATTGGATGAAAATGGCAACCCTATTGTAAATGATGAGCTGGATAGTTCGGTTGAAAAGGCGGAAATCGATGATTTGACCCTATATAATCTATCGACCGATATAAAGGAAAATTGCCAGCGTTATACCGCGCTTAAAAACGAGATTATAAACGCAATAAACGAAACGGAAAATTTGCTAAACAAGGTGAAAAACAAAGAGATTACACTAAATTCCGAACAAAAAATGATGCTTGCCGACCAAACAAAACAATTGCGCTCACTATCACGACAATTGACACATATAACAAGCAAATTAAACTACAATATAGATGAATTGAACCAAAATATTGGGTTTATGCCGCTTAAATATTTGGTAATTTTAAACAATTTGGTGGACGGCAACGAGATGATTGAAAATGGGCTGCATTCGATTGAGCAAATAAATCAGACCTTTTACGCTAATCGATTGAATAATATGGAAGGTAAAATAACCTACCGCTATCAAAAGGAAGGTGAACCATCAATATATAAGGAATTTGAACTTAAAGACGGCAAACTGACCGAGATAAACAAAGCAGAAAACACAGAAATTCAGCCAAATTTAAGCGAAGAAACCAATAATTTAGAAAATAAAGAAGATACAATTAATAAAGAAGAAAATAAACAAATAGATAACAAAGATGAAGAAAACACTGAAAAAACGGACATTGATAGTAAACAAAATAATTTAGAAGTTGATAATAAAGAGCAAAATCAAGCGGATGAACAAAATCAGCAAAACAATGACGATAAACAAAACAACAATAATGAACAAGGTGAAAATAATCAAAACAACAATCAAAATGGTCAATTTTTAAACAGCAATATTGACACATTCTATCCAAGGCAGCGCAACATTGACACTTTTTACAACACAGCAAACGGAATGAATGGTTTTGGTTTTAATGGAATGTATGGCATGGAAAACGGCTTTAATGGCTATGGTTACAACAACATGCTAGGCAATAATTATGGTGTAGATAGAGCGTATAATACACCAAATGTTGTGGAAGAAAACAACGCTGTAAATGATGAAAATAACAATCAAACGGACACAAACAAAAAATCAAAAAAGCGATTAATTAAAAATGTTGACACTTTCCGCAACGCGGACACTCCCACTCCAATTGCCAGAATTAAAAATTTTAAAACACGCGTAAAAAACTTAATCGGCAAATAGAAAAATGCAAAATTAGTTTTGCATTTTTTGTTTTTAATGTTAAACATACAAAATTGATTTAAAGTTTTAATTTAACATCTATTGCTTAATGTTTTATATAAAAACTATTGAATTATCCCCTCCTTTAACTGTTTTAGCACCTTGTTTTCTATCCTACTAACCTGCACCTGACTTATGCCCAAAATGGCTGCAATTTCGCTTTGGGTTTTATCTAAATAATATCGCATAATTATAACCTGTTTTTCCCGCCTTTCAAGCCCAGCAATCATATCACGCAATGCCAATTTATCCACATAATTTTCGTAGTTAAAATTGTCTTGCAACTTATCTTTTAAACTGGTGGAATCTTCGTCATCGCTAAATTTTTCGTCAATAGAAAGCGGCTTGTTAACCGCCTCCATAGCAAAAACAAGTTCGGTCTTATCCATGTTAAACTGCTTTGAAAGTTGCTCGTATGTTGGGTTTTCGCCAAACTGGCGATTATATTCTGCAATAAAATTGTTAATTTCAATCGAAATATGCTTTATGCTGCGCGACACCTTTACACTGCCATCATCACGCAAAAAACGCTTAATCTCGCCCGCAATCATAGGCACGGCGTATGTGGTGAATTTAACATTGAATTTGGCATCAAAATTGTTTATTGCCTTAACAAACCCAAGCGCGCCAAGTTGGTACAAATCGTCATAATCCACTCCCTTGTTTAAATATCGTTTCACCACGCTTTTTATAAGTGGAGAATTTAGGGTAATAAGCTTTTCTTTTGCCAAGTTGTCGCCCTTTTTTGCTTCTTCAATAAGTTCTGCGGTCTCACTATTTGTCAGCATACTACATACCCACTGCTTCGCTTAGATTTTTGCTCATAACAACAATCAACCCGTCGTTTTTGTTGTTTTTAACCTCCAATTTATCCATAAAACTTTCCATAACAGTAAACCCCATGCCGCTACGCTCTTCGTCTGGTTTGCTGGTGTAAAAAGGTGTAAGTGCGCGTTCAATATCTTGAATACCCACCCCGTTATCTATAACGCTAATTTCCACAAAATTATCCTTTGTGTTAACCTTTATTGTAACCAGCCCCTTTTCTTCTTTTGGATAGGCATGCACAATAACATTTGTAACCGCCTCGCTAACCGCAGTTTTTATGTCGCTAATCTCGTTTAAACTTGGATTAAGCGGCATAATAAAAGCCGCCACCACATTGCGCGCAAAACTTACATTTTCCGCAATTGCTTTAAATTTTATTTCCATACTATTTTTCATATAACCTCCTATATAATTTTGGGCATGATGTCATACAGCCCAGACATTTTAAAAATTCGTTCGGCAACACGGCTTGGATTGGATATAAAAATTGGCTTGTCAAGCTGTTTCATTTTTTTGTATCGACCAATCATCACACCCACGCCAAGGCTGTCCATAAAAGTAAGTTCGCTTAAATCCATAACTATCTGCACAAAGCCTTTTTCCGTTTCCATAAGCCTGTCCAAATCATCGCGTACTTTGGGTGCGGTATATTCGTCAAGTTCGCCAGATAGCAATATGTAAAGCGTTTTGTTAACAATGCGTGATTTAATTTGCATATTTTCCCCCTTAAACACAATAATGCTAACAAACCAAAAATTAAAAAAAACAACAACAATTGTTGAAATTCCGCCAGTTTTTGTCGGCTATTGTTGATTATTTTTAAAATCACTTTAAAAATATCCTTCTTATTTTAAAAAGCAGTTTAAAAAGACACTACCACAAAATAAACCATAAAAAAAGAGCAGTAATCTCACCTGCCCTTTTTTTTACACCAAAAACCAAATTAGGAATATTATGCCAACGATAAGCACGCTTGCAAAAAGTGCGGTTAAGAAAATGCGCAAGCCGTCTTTTGGGAATTTGCCAAATTTGCCAGTTTGCCCGTTTAGCAGCACGCGATAGTGCTTGTTTTTGTAGGTTGAATTGAAAAAGTAAACGGGCAGCAAGCAATAGTTGTACTCTTTTTTAGGGTAAGACACATTTATTGTTAAAGTTACAACATCTTGGCAATTGTATTTTTGCAAAATTTCGCGCTGAACAATGCGCTTAACAATCCGCTCGGCGTTGGCAAAGCAATCGTTAAACAACCTATCCTTATACTCCATAACATAGCCTTGCAAAAAATCGTCTTCAAAGGTTACGGCTGAGGCGTAATCAAAAGGCAAAATTTGCATCATGTCGCCTTGCGTAAGGTACGAGTCGGATTCAATGGTCAAGTTGTTTATGCGCTTGTTGTGTATGCCTGCAACGTCCTTATATTTGGTTATGGTTTGGGTGCGCCCTTCTTTGTCGCGGTGCTCAACCGTGTAACTTAACACGCCCGCGTAACTGCAATCGGCAATAAGGTCAAACACAAATGCGTTTATGTACGCGCCAACCACATCTTCTTCCTTAAACTTGGCAAAAACGCGCTTGTTTGCGTAAAATTTTTTAAGCAAGTTGGCTTTAAATTTGGCGATTGCCTCTTCTTTAGTCATTGCAAACGGAATAAGGCTGTCAATGTACATCAATTTTCCAGTTTTTGTTTCGATAAGCGTGGTGCTGCCGCAGTATGGACACTTTGCTTGAATTTGCTGTTTGTTAAGCATTATGTTTGCCCCGCAGTTTTTGCATTTTATGCTTTTTAGACTGCTGGCAAGTTTGTCCACCTTGGGCTCGACATTCTGTTCAAACGGCTTTTTTGTGAAATTATAATTATATTTAATAGGAAAAACTGACGCACAATTCGCGCACTTTACCCCTTTATCTTTTGGGCTAAAAAACAATTTTCCGCCACAATTTTTGCATTTTTCAATCATAATTGTATTTTACCACATATCATTTTATTTTACAAATATTTTAAATGATTAATCTAAATTTTGATTTTTTCGTATGAAAAAATGGTTTAGACGAGTGTGGGTGATTAAATTTTTGTGTAATTGTGTCTGTTGTTTTTATCATAATTTGTGCGGTTATCATATATTAAAATGATTGTTTACTTTAATTGTTGGCTTTTTATTTTTTGGGCGTTATTTTGTTTAATTTAATTTTTTTAAAAAAATTGGTTAAAATTTATTGACAAATATTTAAACTTAGTGTAAAATTAAAAAGTAACCTTGTTTGTCGGGGTGTAGCGCAGTTGGTAGCGCACGTGATTTGGGATCATGGGGCCGGGGGTTCGAGTCCCTTCACCCCGACCATTAGGGGCCTTTAGCTCAGTTGGTTAGAGCAACCGGCTCATAACCGGTCGGTCCGCGGTTCAAGTCCGTGAAGGCCCACCACCCTTGTTGTACAAACCTATGGCCCGTTAGCTCAGTTGGTTAGAGCGCCAGCCTGTCACGCTGGAGGTCACGAGTTCAAGTCTCGTACGGGTCGCCATTTTATTTACAAGGGTAAATAAATTTAACAACAGAGTGTAAAATAATTTGGGTTTTAAACCACCACGCCTCGATAGCTCAGTCGGTAGAGCAAAGGACTGAAAATCCTTGTGTCACTGGTTCGATTCCGGTTCGAGGCACCATTCTCACGAACCATGTTACACAAGCAAATCTCTTGCAAGTTAATGGTTCGCTGAGGCACCATAGTTGCTTGAACCACATTGGTTTGGGTAACAAATAAGCCAAAAAAAACCTGAAAGAAACAGGGACACAAGCAAATCTCTTGCAAGTCACTGGTTCGATTCCGGTTCGAGGCACCAACCTTTTAGGTAAAATCCATTTTTATGGATAAATATGGGAAGATTGCAGAGCGGCCAAATGCAACGGACTGTAAATCCGTCGACTTTGTCTTCGGTGGTTCGAATCCACCTCTTCCCACCAAAAAATTTAATATTATTAGATGCTAGTGTGGCTCAATGGTAGAGCAGCTGACTTGTAATCAGCCGGTTGGAGGTTCGATTCCTCTCACTAGCTCCATTTCTTTTCATAATTCAAAAACATTTGGAATCGTGGCTAATTTTGTGATATAATATATTAGAGGTTTATATGTTTGATAATTATTTTAAAATTGATGTATCTAATGCAAAATCAAACGATTCTGCTTTAATAAAATGTTTACGCTTTTCAACTGAAGATACGAATCTTTTTATAAATTGGATTGCAAAAGAAATGAATTTGCCAATTGACGATGACAAAGTTAAAGACAAATTAAGTTTTGTTTTGGAACAAAGAGCAAAACTTGCAAAGTTAAATAATAATGATAAAAATTTGTTGTTGGATTTTTTGTCGCGCCTATTATCTGCAAAATTTTCTGGAAGTAAGCAAGCAAATTTGGCCATTTCACTAACAATTGATAAGTTAATATATTCTTTTACTAATAAACAACCAATCATTTTTATTTTTGGCTTTGGCGGCTACAAAAACTATAACTCTCCATCCTATCCAGAAGTTGATTTGGCTGAACTTTTTCACATGAAATACATGACCACATTTTTATGGCCAATAATAACCAAATACAAATATGGTGTTAAATTTGAATACGAAAGTGAAGAAATTTCTATACAATTTAACAATGTGCCACAAGCAACAACTGATAGATACACCAAAACTTTTAAGGCACTTTTAAAATATTTTACAGACAAAATTTACCAAGCAAATGGTGTAAAATTAGATTATAATTTAATTATTGCAAGAGATTTATATACCCCACAAGATTTATACAACCGCATGAAAGATTATCATGACGAAATGAAAGCCACTTATAATAATCTATCAAACGAAGGAAAAGAAATTTGGTTTAAAAGAGCAAAAACCAACTTTTTAGTTAACGGAACAACTGATTATTCAAATTTAAATGAAGAAGAAATTAACAAATTAATTATTGAAGCAAGAATAAATAATGAATGTTTTTTGGCTGCCGATTATGAACTGCGAATTAATTTTTGGGAAAGGCCAAATGCAATATCTTTGTTTGGGACTTGGGGAAAATCCCCTTGTGCATCTCCTACTGACGGCGGACTACATCTCAAATCTACTGCAGCAAGCAACACAGATTTCTGGATTGGAACGGGTATTTTGCTGTTAGACAAAAACAACAATATATCACAAGAGCTAATATTATCTCAAACTCAGTATGCAGAAAAAAGCCAAGAAATATTTGAAATTGAAAATACAGATAACCTTTTAGCAAATATTTCTGATAATTTTAAATTTTTAAAATGTATTAAAAAGCATTAAAGCCAACTTGGGATGATTTCGAAGGATTTGGTGTTTAGGTAGCTTAGCGGGCTGCCTTTTTTGAAGGAAAAGGAAAGATAGTTGGCGGTAAGGTGCAGGGTTTTTTCGTTGTCCTTGCCGTATTTGTTGTCGCCTACTATTGGGTGGCCGTAATATGCGATATGGGAGCGGATTTGGTGGGTTTTGCCAGTAACCAAATTGGCTTCTAGCAGCGTGTTTTCTCCCCTATATTCAATCGGGGTAAATTCGGTTACAATTGGGTCATAGCCGCTGGTTTTAAGTTCGCTTATCCAAACTTTTGACAAATTTTCTACTTTTTTTAAGTAAACCGTGCGCTTAATTTTTGCTATGTCAACCCGCCCATGGACCAAAAGCGCGTATTTTTTTGTTATCTCTTTGCGATTTTTAAAGGCATCATCAAGCACACTTTTTGCCTTTAAGTTAAGTGCAAAAATTGTTAACCCTTCCGTATTTCTATCCAAGCGGTGCACCGCGTAAATTTCGCCAAAATTCTGCTTTAAAACAGACAGCAAATCGCGTTCGTTTTCGCTTACAACTTCAATGCCCGCGCGCTTGTTTACAATAAGGATATTTTCGTCTTGATAAACGGGAATAAACCACTCTTTGTCTTGTTTTGGGGTGTAAAAAACCACAATCTTATTCCCCGCAAAAACATCACAATCCGCCTTAACGCGAACATTGTTTACTTTAACATCCTTGTTGTCTAAAATCTTTTTTACATCATAGCGCGAAAGAAATGGCAATTCATCAATAATCGCCTTAACCAACTTTTTATCTTCTTTTAAAACAAACTCCAACTTTTGCATAATTCAAAATATTGTGTATGTTGCTCGTTATACACTTATCATGTGGTAGAAATATAAATATCAACAATTTAATAAACTAATTTTTTAAATATAAATCGTGCATGTATTTTGCGCCTAGTTCTTGGCTGTCGAGCGCTTCGCTTATCACCCAAGGCGAAAGTTTAAGTTCTTTTAAGCTTGAAATAAAATCATCTAGGTTTGGTTTGCCCACTCGCCCATCCGCCATGTTTTTACCATGATACAGATGTTTAATTTCGCCTTTGTCGCCGTATTCAATTGTGTAGGCGTGAAAATGAATTTTATCAAACTTATCTGGCAATGCGGACTTGATTTTGTTAAGTTTATCTAAAATGTCTTGCTTTGTGTTTATGCTGCCAATTTCGCGTGCGTGCAGATGGGCAATATCAATGCAAGGATAGCAATATTTGCAGCGTTTGCATATGTCAATAATCTCGTCAAGACTACCCAAACTTGCGGTTTTCCCGCCAATTTCTGGGTACAAGCGCACCTCGCCCATATCTATTTCGCTGGTAAGTTTGTTAACCGCGTCAACAAGTTGATTTATTGCCTTAACCCTACCTTCAGGCGTATTTTCATGCCCGCCGCCCGGGTGGAAAATTATGCGAGTGATATTTAGGCTTTTGGCAAGGCTTATTCCTTCTTTCATATTGCTAAAACTTCGGTCAACAACCGCCTTATTTAAACTGCCCAAATTTATGTAGTACGGCGCATGAATGCTGAAAAACACGCCATTATTATTGTGTTCGCGGATAATTTGCTGCCTATCCTCGCTTATTTTAAAGCCATATGTGCATTGAATTTCAAACGCGTTTAAACCCATGCCTTTTAGCCAAGCGAACAAATCTTTAAACTTGCCCTTGTAGTTGGTAGGCACGCCAGCCACACCAAATATTTCTTTTTCCATATAAAAATTGTAGCAAAATTTAAAAAAATAGTCAACCAAAGTTGACCATTTATATTAGTTGTTAAAATGTTTTGTTGCTGACTGGTTTGTAAAATTCTGGTTTAAATCCGTTTACATAAGCATATGATTTGGATAGTTCTGGCTCGCAAAATTTTTCTTTTATTTCTTGCACACAGCAGCCAATTGATGAAATGCTGTATGCCGAAATAAAGCAACAACTTCCGTCTTCCGCATTGTAAAATTTTATATCGTCGGGATAATCGGCTTTGTTTAAATAATCTTTAATAGCATTTTCGTCAGCAGTTTGCAAAATTTTGCTATAAGGATTGCCGTCAATAATTGCATAAACAATTGACTGATTGCAGTTTTTTGACACCACAACTGCCACTTGATTATCTTTTAGCACATGCGCATCACTAACATCAATAATAGCTTCCATAATTCACCTCGTGGAAAAATATATCACAAAAAATAAATTTGTCAATATGTTTACACAAAGTTTTTGAAAAATCTTTCTTGAATAAGCATATAGCGCGCGTTGCTGATGCGGAAGCTGTTTTCCACCCCCAAATCAAATTGCTTAATAAACTGGTCGACAATTTTTTCATCTTCCACAATAACAAGGCTTTGAAGTGCGGTGTTGATGTGTTGCCTATCCAGCCTAAACGAGCCGTAAATTACATAGTTATCGTCCACGACAATTGAATTGTAGCGGATAAAACCATCGTACAAATACACATTTGCGCCATAAAGTGCCAGCTGTTTTGCGTACGCGCGCGTTGCGTAATATGTGGACGGGCGGATAATTTTTATTGGCACCATAAGCTTGACTTCTATGCCCGAATTTATGGCAAAGCGCAGCAGCGAAATTATGCTTTCGGTTGGGATAAATTCATCCAACTGCAACACAATTGACTTTTTGGCTGTGGTTATGGCTTTTATTATCAAAAGTTCCAAATCCGCAGACGAAGAGTTTGCAACAAACTGCATTGTGGTTTGCTGCTTTGTTTCTGCTATGGTTTGGCAGTACGGCAAAAATTTGCCGCTGGCAAAAGTGGTGTCTTTGTTGGTTAATAAATTAATTTCTTGCACCACTTCACCCGTTAGGCGCATAAACACATCTAAAACATCCGCATTTTGTTTAAGTTGACGATTTTTTACATCCAAATTTGCCATGTATGAAATTTTGCCGTCAATAGTTATAAGGTTGCGCATGTTGGAAAAAGTGTTGTTAAGCGTGTGATATTTGCTGAATTTGTGCAACTTTACACCCGCGTTTTTAAGCTGTTTTTTAAGGCGGATGCCAATTGATTTGTCATAAACAAACTTCACAAGCACCCCTTGTTGCGCCTTTTTGCAAATTGCGTCTGCGATAGTGGCAAAATCGTGGGCGTTGATGCGGGAAAGTTCAAGGATAATGCGCTCTTTTGCCGATTGCAAGTCTTTAATAAGCGCGGATTTAAACTTGTCCGCCGCCGTGTACATTTCAATTTGATTATTTACTATAAGTTTGCTGCCGTACGCCATTTGGTTGAATTGATACAAGCCGTTGTCGTCCGCAACAATGCCAATGTCGGTCAAATTTTCCTTAACCAAATTGTTGTATACCCCATCTTCCCAATCTTTGACCACAAGCGAGTGTTGTTTGTTGAAATGCACAATTTTTGCAACTGTGTACCACACATACCCCACCAAACTTAAAAAGAAAAATGCTATTGTCCACAAAATGATATTTTTGGGCTTGTCGCGTTCAAAAATAATCATTATGCTCATCATAACAACATACAAAATTACAAATATTATACCTAAAACAATTTTTAATGCCAACATTATCTATATTTTAGCAAACAAAATCCATTTTTGCAAGCAAATAAATTTGTTAATTTAAATTATTTTGCAAAATTTGAAAAAATGTAATAAATCCGCCAGTTGTTTGTGGCAAACACAATGTTTAATTATGTTTAATTGTGGTTTTAGTTAAAATTGTTTGATATGCTGGTATAAATAAAAAATTAATTTTAAAAACTTGCATAAATCTATTGTAAAAAGCAAAAATTTATGCTAAAATATTGTGTACGCTGATGTAGCACAGCCGGTAGTGCAGCTGATTCGTAATCAGCAGGTCGGCGGTTCGAGTCCGCCCATCAGCTCCACTTCTATACTGCTGCTTACGAATCTGATTCGCAATATTGAAAACAATGTTTCAATATAATTTCGCTTCGCAACTTAAAACTTCACTTATGTCTTTAATTGCCTTTTATGCCATTTAATTGTCTTTACATTAAATTGTTACACAATGAAATTCGCTTGGCAATTAAATCCATAGTGGTTTTAATTGCTCAGCTCATTATCAGCAGGTCGGCGGTTCGAGTCCGCCCATCAGCTCCATAAAAAAACATAAAAAAGTTGTACTAAATGGCACAATTTTTTTCTAACCTATTGACTAAAATTTAAATATGTGATATAATATATTTGTTGGGGGAAATTATGAGTAATAATAGACAAAAAAGGTCAGAAAAATCACCTGATGAACTTATTAAATGTATAAAAAACACATCTTGGCAACCAGCCCGCTCAGTTGAAGAAGCAAGAGCGCGCACGGTTGGTAGAATTTTGGGCAAAACTATCACTTCTAATTTTGTTTGGAAATTGTTTTTAGATTGTCCAGAGTTTTTTCTGTTTGAAGATAATATAAGGCAGTTGCTGGCTAAATACAATCCAACATTTATGGATAGCACCAAAACCGCCAGAATGGAAGAAATGGGCACACTTGTTAAAAATCTTAAACTTGCGGCAAACACTTTATATGCGGACAAATTTAAGGTTACCGATTTTATAATGTCCGATTTAAAAAATTTGCAAGAAGAATTGGCAACTGAGTTGCGCGAGGAAGAAAGGGAATCAAAGTCAAAATCCGACATTGAGGCAAGCAAATACAATTTGTTTGACGACCCAATTAAGGTTACCACTGCAAAATTTAAAAGTTACATAGCGTATTTAACTTTGGACACCACCCCTATTGACAAATTTATCCCTACCGATTGCCCATTGATGGCAAACTATTTGTATAAGCGCAATGTTAAAACGCTTGGCGATTTTGCAAAATTTGCGGCAAACAAAGAGTATTTCAACAAATTTCACCACAACTGCAAAGTCAACTATGAAAACGCGTACACCGTGTTTTTAGACAATGTTATGGCGCATATTAAAAATTTGGAAGAAGACGGCTTGTTAAAGTTGCCAGAAGAAGCAAAAGCCAAGCCAAAAGCCAACAAAAATAGTGGCGGTTTGGTTAGTAAAGCCACCACCAAGAAAGATGAATTTATGATAACGAAAGCGGTTAAAACTGTGCTGGAAAAAGACAATTTAAGCATAGAAAACCTTGTTCCTAGCACGGCTGAACCTTTGCTTAACTATCTGATGAATCAAGGCGTGACCACCCTAGCCGACTACATAAAATTTACTTCGGACAAAAAGGGATATTGGAAGATGGTTTCGTTTGCAAAATCGTGCAGCGAAGATTTTAAAACTTTCAAAAAGAACATCGCCGATAGATATGCGCGACTAACACGCAAACAAGTTGTGGATGATGGTGCAAAGGCGGATAAAAATAACTTAGATGAAATCAATAACGCAGCTGAAGATATTAAAAATGATGAAGAGAAACCGGCAGAAAATTTAGACAAAATCGATACTAATACAAAATACGACACCAGCTCGCAAAACGTTCAACTTGCTGAGTTTTACTTAGAACTTACAAAAACCCCATGCAAAAATTTCGTTAAAGACAGCGAGCCAATGAAACAGATTGCCGAAACCAGATATTTGTTGGCAAAAGAATATATTTCCGAACTTATTGAACAAGGGATGCAGCAAGAAGAAGTTGACAAAATTTACAATGAGGAATGGGAAAAATTTAAAGCCATTGTTGACGCAAAACGCGAAGAATATGATAAAGAAGAAAAAAGGAAATCTGCAATGCTATCCGCAATGCAAAAAAGGTTTGATGATGATTTAAAATACAAACGCAATCCTAAAATGTATTCAAACCACGAAAGGCGCAGAGAAAACACCCGCAACTTCTTCCACCACGATGACGGCATGAATGTGTAAAAAGGGTGAATGAAAAATAGGCTGCTAGCCTATTTTTTGTTTGCAACTAATAAAAGTTTGATTTTTTTAATTTTAAAGCAAAAAAATTTTTGTAATGTTTAAAAATTTTGCGTTATTTTGGGCAGCGCAAACCTAAAATTTGCAAAACAATTTAACACAATTTTGGTTAGTTTATTAGTTTTAAATAATAAAAAATTCTAACTAAATGATATTTTTGCGGCATTAAAAAAAAGCCAGCAGCTTAGTTCTGGCTTGGCTTTTTTGCGGTGATTATATTTATGCGATGAGTTTCACTATCTAGGCGGCTGATGTATCCGCTAACCTGCGTGTGAAGTTTGTATATGTGATGAGTGGCAACATTGGCGCGGTCGGAATTTTCGCGTGTAACTGCAAGTGCGGTAAGGCCGTTGGTTAGTTTAATCAGTGCGCCAACCGGCATAATTTTTACCACCTCGCCTTCCACTTCATCTCCAATTTTAAGGCTGTCAAATTTGGCATCCAGCGGGCTAGTTTGCAACTGTTTAAGCCCAACCGTTACGCGCGAAAAATCAGTGTTGCATTCAAGCACCATAAAATCGTAATGTTCACCCAAAGTTACCACTTCTTCCATGCTGTTTATGTGCTGCCAACTTGCGTCTTTAATTGAAAGTTTTGCGCGGGCGTTATTTGCAAGGATAACAAGCGCGTATTTCTCTTCCACGCGGATGACTTTGCCCGACAGAATATCCCCCACTGCAACAGGGGTGATTTGGTTTGATTGCAAAATTTTTGTGCTGCAAACTATCGACTTTTTTAGGTTGTTAAGTTCAATAACCGCGGCATGGATTGGGTTGTTTTTAAGTTCGCCCTTGTTTTCAAATTCGTTTGCCGTGCATTGACCATATGGCAAAAACACATGATAGCCCGAAAATTCCCCCGCAAAGCCAGCTGTGCCAATTTCGGACACAACAAAATCAAATTCACTGCCGACTTTAAGGTCGTTTAATCTTTGCTTTTCTTCAAGCGCTTTGTTTACGCCCGCATGGGTTACAACAAGGCAACCTTTGTCGTCAATTTCGCCCGTAACCATAACCAAAATGGCGTCACCCAGTTTAAACGCTGCGGGCAGCTCTTCCTTTTTAAAAACTCCTTCTTTAAGTCCGCCAAGCGCAACCACAACCTCGCTTTCGCCAATCATAACAATTGTGCCAGTAATAATATCGCCGCGATTGTATTGCGTCATGGTAATATCAAAATCACTCATTTTCATAACTAACTTTCCTTTATATATTTTACTTCAAAATTGATTTATTTAAAATGCAAATTAAATTCCTAATTTATTTGTTGTTATTTATTTGATTGTATTTATGCTTGTTTGCGCGCTTGCTTTTTTGCTAGTTTAATTTGTTTGCGCTGTTGTTTTAGTGCGCGTTTTTGTTCGCGTTTTTGTTGCTTTGCTTGTTTTTTAACCTGTTTTGGGTCAGGAAGGTCCAAAAGCGCGTTCATTTTTTCAATAATTAAATTGGCAAATTCGTCCAAATATTCCTTGTCTTTTTTGCGTGTGGTGTCCGGGAAAATTGGCTCACCAATTATTAGGCGCGTGCGATGGAAAATGCGGATTTTTCTGTCAAACATCATTGGGACAACTGGCGTACCAGTGCGTATTGAAAACATCGCAACACCCTCTTTTGCCGCGCCTTCTTCAATGCGAACGGTTGCGCGCGTGCCTTGCGGGAAAATCATAACCGGCTTGTTTTTGTTAAGTGCGCCAAACACTTGCTTTACCGATTGCGGTTCAACATGCTCGCGGTCAACTGGAATCGCACCCAAATGTTTAAGCCACCAACCAGACAATTTGTGCTTAAAAAGTTCTTTCTTTGCCAAAATCACATGCTTTTTGCAAAAGCGAATATCAAGCATAACCGCGTCAAGGTTGCTGGTGTGATTGCACGAAATTATGTAATTTTTACCTTTTAACTTTTTTAAATTTTTTTTGCCCACCTTAAAAACTGGGAACAAAAGCGTGCATGGAATAAAAAGCACGGCGATAGAAATTATAAAAATCATATTTTCTCCTTTTGCGTTGTGGATGCGGTTTTTAAATTTTAATAAACCAAAACAAAAAACTAAACCGAAACGCCGGCAAGATGCCCAGTTGACCAAGCAATTTGCAAATTAAATCCGCCAGTTAGCGCATCAACATCAAGCAGTTCACCCACAAAATATAGGTTTTTAATTAGTTTACTCATGCAGGTGTGCGCGTCAATATCCTTAACATCCACCCCACCCGAAGTAACAATTCCAACATTTATATTATCCAAACTTTTTATTGAAAAGTCAAATTTTTTAAGGTTGGTTATTAAAATATTCCTATCCTCCTTTGTTAGGTCTGCCAACTTTTTATTTTTTATGCCGATTGATGAGTAAAAATAGTCTGCCATTTTGATTGGCAAAAGCGTGTAGAGATAGTTTTTAAAATCCTTTTTGGCGAAAGCGACAAATTCGCGCTTAAATTTTTCTTCCAACTTTTGATGCGACAAGGCGGGTTTAAAATCGATTGATATGGTTTGATTTTTTATGTTTAGCTTGTTTATTAAACTTGACATGGTGAGCGCGGTTGGTCCAGTTAGCGAGTTGTAAGTAAAAAGCAAGTCGCCAAACTGGCTGAATGTTTTGTTGCCAATTTTTGTGTATAGTGTGATGTTGCGCAGACTTACTCCATTTAGTGCAGATATGTTTTGATTGACTACAATTGGGCAAAGCGCGCTTGTTGGTTTTACAATTTTGTGACCAAACTGTTTTGCGATTTTGTAGCCGAAATCCGACGCGCCAGTGCCAGAATAACTTAGCCCACCAGTTGCCATAATTAAACTAGATGAGGTGTATTCTATGCCCGACATACACAATATATGAAACACATCATCGTGTTTGGAAATGGATTTAATCTCGGTGTTTAGGGTAACTTTTACGCCATTTTTGTTAAGGCAATTGATTAAACATTTAATTACATCGCTGCTTTTGTCTGACGCGGGAAAAACACGGTTGCCGCGTTCGGTGCGCGTTTTTAAGCCGTTAGATTCAAAAAAATTTATTGTGTCTTGCGGGGTAAAATTGTTAAGTGCGCTGTACATAAATTTGCTGTTTGTAATTATGTTGTTAAGGTGGGTTTCAACCTCGCTGTTGTTGGTAAGATTGCATTTGCCCTTGCCCGTGATATACAACTTTTTGCCCAACTTTTCGTTATGGTCAATTATAAGCACACGCTTACTTTTACTTGCAAAAATGCCAGCCATCATGCCAGCCGCCCCACCACCAACAATTATCACATCAAAATTTGTTTCCATACCCCTATTTTAACACAAGTTTAAATTTTTGGCAATAAAATGATATTAACTTTTCAGTGTGAAAAGTTATAAAAGCACCGAGGGATTTCGATTTCCCTCGGACTCCTTAAAACGACTTACTTTTAAAAAGTAAGCAAAAAATACATAATATAAGTTGTATATTTTTACAAGTTATTATAATAGTTTTTAAGTAACTATACATATGAATTGTAAAAAATTTATTTATAAAGCTTTATATAAAAAAGAATAGCACATGCTATCCTTTTACTTTTTATCCTTTTTTGTCAAACTCTTTGGCAATTTCAATGCGCTTTTTTGGGTCGTTTACAAATTGCAGTTCGTCATTTTCGATAAATCCCATAAGTAAATTACCCGTACTCACTTCAAACAGCACAAGATATTCAACCTTATTTATAACCTTTGCACGCTGAATAGTGTACAAATTGCCCGATTTGGTTTTTATAACATCATTAACTTTCATATTTACCCCTTTATTTAATTTGTTAATCCCGCTTGCATCGCTTTTTCAACTTCAACCTCATGAAGAAAATCATTAACACAACAAGAAACCAATCTATCTCTTTCAGCCCAAATTTTTGCTTTTTTAATATGCCGATTTATTCCAGCAAATCCCAATCCTATAAGACCAAAACCTGGTAATGTAACAGATAAAGAAGAAATATTGCCTGTTAACGTACTTGTAAATATTCCAGTTGCTGTTAAAATTGTACCCGTCACCATTTCTGCAACATCTAAAGCCTTCATCCATTTTAGTTCTTCAGGATTTTGTGCTGGTGTTTGTAGCAAAACTTTACCTAAATCAATAAAGTTTTTTGTAGGATTTTCTTTTAAACGATCTAAAACGTTATTAACCAAGGTTGCATCATTCATTTCTATAATTTTATCTATCTTTTGTGCTTGCTTTTTAGGAATGTTTTGACCTAATAAATCAAATACTTTTTCAACAATGCCATCCGCATATTCAATTTTATTTAACATGGCAATGTGAGTTTTTTCATCTTTGATCATATCATTTATTCTTCTAGGAATAATTTCATCCATCTGCATGTCATCTTGCTTGTCTCTTTCCAACGCAGCCTGAAATCTTGCTATAAAGTCGTTAAATATCTCTCTACCATGTTTTATATGCTGTTCGCGTTTAGCAAGACCGCTATTGTATATTTTTTCTACCTTTTCTTTGTGTTCTCCACCAAGAGCGATATTTTCTTGATAAGATTTATATGTTGAAATAAAAGTACCCAACTTTTTACAGGTTTCACAATCAAAAACTGAGTATATATAGCAATCTTCGTCAGTTTTATTTTTGCATTCCTCTAATTGTTCTTTGTGATAGTCCTCGTCGCCATATCCCATAAAAGCGAGCCCTTTCATTAAATCATCAGCAACCGCTTCGACATTACAATTTCCTACCTCAGTTATAACTTTTTGTATTGTTACCTCATCATATGAAGGGTAGTTCAGATTTAAATCTGCCTCCAATTTTAATCTAGCACTCCTGACAGTTGCAAACTCTTTTAAAATACTTGGATTGTCATTTAGATAATCAATAACTTTTAAACGTATTTGTTCCTTTGTCATATTTTTCTCCTTTTCTCCCACACCCCTATTATAGCATAGGGGGGGGGGGGTATATTGTCAATAGTTTTTTTAAAAAATTTTTAATATTTTTTAATTATTTATATTTACTATTTGTTATTAATTTTAAAAAACAAAAAAGGTGGCAATGCCACCCAGTTAACTTTTTAGGGATTTTATGTAGCGGAGTTCTTTTGGGTTAAGAGGTGCATATTCGCCGCGAGATAGTCCGCCCAAATGAATGTTGCCAATTTGGATGCGTTTTAGGTAGGTTACGTTTTTGCCCACAGCAGCCAACATTTTGCGGATTTGGCGGTTTTTGCCTTCGGTTATGGTGATTTTAACCTTGCTTGTCTGCCCATCTGTTTCGGTCTGCACCACACTGCATGGTTTGGTGATATATCCGCCAATATCCACCCCGCTTGATAGTTTTTTAATTTCTTCCTTGGTTAAACTGCCTTCTATGTGCGCCATATAGGTTTTTTCCACCTTGCTGTTGGGCTTGGTTAGATAGTTTGCCAAATCACCATCGTTGGTCATAATAAGCAAACCTTCCGTGTCATAATCCAGCCGCCCAACTGGGAAAACTCGCGCATGCACGCCGCGCATAAGGTCGGCAACCGTTTTTCTATCCTTTTCATCATGCAGTGTGGTTACATAGCCTTTTGGCTTGTTAAGTTTGTAATACTGATAATTTTGGCTGATTGTAACAGGGTGATTTAAATATGTTACGCTATCGTTTTCAGCTATATCGGTAAAAAGCAAGGTGCAAACCTTGCCATTAACCTTAATTTTGCCCGATGTAACCAGCTCTTCCACCTTGCGGCGACTGCCCAAGCCCGCTTGTGCTAAAAATTTGTTAATCCTCATCTATCCTATCTTCCCATAGAACTTCGTTGATTTTAAGCGTTTTGCTGTCAATCAACTTGTCTATTTTATTCATTGTATACAATTTTAGCGTTTTAATCAAGCGATTATCAAGCTTTATGTCAATTTTTCCAACTTCTGCCCCTTCGCAAGCGTCATCTAGGGTTACTTTATACTCCATTTTAACCTTGTTTATTTCGCCATACGAAAGCGGATAACAGAAATCTTCGTTTGTGTAAAGATACAATTTGCCGTGTTTGTCGTCCAAAATGTATTCGTTGTAAATTTCCTTGTTTTTGTCGATGAGTTTTATGCGATTGAAATCTTCAAAACTGCTATCTAAAAGTGCAGTGCTTTCTTCAAACATTGGCCCGCAATTTAACACCACGCACACACTTGTGGCATTTTTGCGCTCGACTGCACTAACCAAACACCTGCCCGCCTTTGATGTAAAGCCAGTTTTTACACCAACACAGCCAGATAAGCTATTTAGCAAGCGGTTTTTGTTGGTTAGATAGCGCTTTTCGTACTTGTTTGTCGGCTCAATTTGATACGATTTTGTTGACACAATCTGTTTAAAAATTGGATTGTTAAGCGCGTATGCAGTAATTTTTGCCAAGTCGTATGCGGTTGTGTAATGCTGCGGATTGTCAAGCCCGTGCGGGTTTGAAAAATGCGAATTCGTTGCCCCAACTTTGTGCGCCAAATCGTTCATCATGTTGGCAAAACCTTCCACACTTCCACCCACATGGTAAGCAAGCGCAGTTGCGGCATCATTGCCACTTCTTAGCATTAGTCCATATAATAGATCTATAACCTTAATTGTTTCGCCATGTCTAAGATATATTGATGTGCCTTCCACCCCAACCGCCTTGTCGTCAACCGTGATGTATTCATCTAAATTGTTGCAGTTGTTAAGCACGGTTATTGCGGTTACAACCTTTGTGGTGGATGCCATGGGCAGCTTTGCATCTTGGTTTTTGCTGTATAGTATGCGGCCGCTATCCTTATCCAGCACACACATGGCTTTTGCGCTTGTTGATGGCGCATACTGGCATGCTTTTGCTGGGCGGCTTGGAATAACTGCCAAAACATTTATTAGCGATATAACCACAAGCAAGGGCAACAAAAACAGCCCCAAAAATTTTGATGCGGTTTTCATTTTAGTTTCTCCACATACTTTTTAAGCACTTCACTGGCATTTTTAATAAGGTTTAAGTAGGCGTTGGATTTGTCGGCATGGATAAGTTTAAATTTGTCGTCCTTAACCACAAAAAAGCCAAGTGGTTGCACGGTAAACCCGCCGCCCGTTGCGCCCGCCATTGGGAAATCCGCTTGATTGCGTTTGGCGTTTAGGTCGTTGTACTGCCCGCCGCCCGCGACAAATCCAACACTAACCTTGCTTATAGGGATGATTACGCTGTTGTCCGGCATGCTTATTGGGCTGCCCACCACACAATTTACATCAATAAGCGTGCGAATTTTGTCAAGCGAAACATCGATTAGGCTTTCAATTCGATTGTCTGTTTGTTGATTTTCTAACTTCTTCATATTTACCCCACGATTTAATTATTGTATACACCAATGTATAAAGCAAATCAAACACGGATATGCGTATTGTGTTTGTTAGGCTGACATTAAGTATATCTTGATTATAGTTTGGCTCAACTGCCACAAAAATATGTGAAGATTTTTTGTTGTTTTTTATTTTTGAAAAAATTGCTTTTAAAATTATCTCGCCATATCCGCAGCCAAGCGCGGTAACTTGCGCATTTTGATTGTAACCAAAATCGCCCACCACGGACAAATCCAAAAATTGCTCTCTAAAATACAACTGCCCAACAAGGTTGTAAATTAAAATCAACATAAAACTTGACTTGGTAATTTTTTCTCTGCGCTGCTTGTTTTTGCGGTTGATATACACATAGCCGTTTTTTATGCGGATTTTAAAATCGATTTTAATTTTGTTAAAGATTTTTATTGTAACCACTCCGTGCAAATGTAAAATGTTAAATTTGATGTCAAACGAAACCAAAAATGGATACAAATTTGATAAAAGCGTAATTGCCGTGATAAATAAAAAAATAAGACGCCACATAAATGTAGTATCTTTTTTTAAATTAAAAATATTCTTTTTGCAAAAGTGCAATTTTAAAAATATTTTGCAGATTTTTTAGTTTTTTTAAGTTTTTTTTTGCGTTTTTTTATAAAATTTTAGCAAAATTTTAAAATTTTTTGTGTTTTTTATGATTATTCTTCGCTGTCATCAACTTGCTCGCTAAGCTTGTTGGCAACATTTTCTACCGACTGCTGAAATTGTTGCTGATTTTCATCCGCCTGATTTTCGTCCGGAATGTCAAATTCCCTATACAAACTTTCGCCCTCACTGTGAATTACGCGGATGCGTTCAAGCAAATCTTTATAGTCGGGCAACTGCTCGATTGACTGGATTTGAAAGCGTTTTAAAAAGTTTTCAGTTGTGCCAAACATAAGCGGCTTGCCAACCGTATCTTTTCTACCAACCACTTCAATAAGGTTGTTGGATTGCAGAAGTTGGATTGGATAGTCGCTGTTAACCCCGCGGATGCTTTCAATTTCCATACGCGTAATTGGCTGCTTGTAGGCAATTATCGCCACCGTTTCAAGTGCGGCTTTGGTAAGGCTGCGCTCGCGGATTGGGTTTAAAATTTCAGTTATATTTTCCGCAATTGATGGGTTTGAACACAACTGCACTTTGTTTTTGTATTGAATAACATTTATTCCACTATTCTCATTATACTTTTGCTTTAAAATATCCAAGCACTTGTTAAATTCGCGGTCGTTCATTTCAAAGCGGGTTTTAAATTCGTCAATATCGACCCCCTCGCCCGAAACAAACAGCACTCCTTCCACAATTTTGGCAATTTCTTCAATTTTATTCATAATCTTCCCCTTCGTTATTTTCATTTTCAACCATGTCTTCGTCCGTGTTTTTGCGGCGGATGGTTATGTCGGCATAGCGTTCAGCTTGCACAACTTCTATCTTTTGGAATTTTAAAAGCTCCAAAATCGCCATAAACACGGTAATAACTTCGCCGCGCGAATAGGTGTCGTCAAACAGGCTGAAAAAGTTGATTTCTGGCGTATCCTTTAATAGATTGGTTAAAAAGTTGATTTTGTCTGCCACCGTCCAGCGGTCACGATTAATCTTTTTCTCTTGCGGTTCTTCCCTATTTTTGGTGCGCATCAAAATAAAGGCAAACGCATCCAACATTTTATCCAAATTAAACTGATTAAACACCACCCTAACATCGCCCACCGACCTGTCTGGCTGCTTGTATAGGCGGTCAACATTTTCCAAATCGTGCAATTTGCCGCCCGCTTCTTTAAACAATTCGTACTCTTTAAGTTGCATTTTAAGCAGTGTTTCTTCGTCAATTGGTTCTTCTTCCGTGGTGATTTCATCCTTTGGCAAAATTGAACGCGATTTTATAAGCAGCAGTCGGCTTGCCATATCCAAAAAGCCAGTTGCCTCTTCCATATCAAGCTCTTGCACGCCGTCCATGTATGACAAGTATTGCGCGGTTATATCCGAGATTTTTACATCATCAATCGACATGTCCCTATCTTTAATAAGTTTGTATAAAAGAGCCAGCGGACCTTCAAAATCCGCTAATTTAAAGGTAATTTTGGAACTTGATTCAATCTCTTCGTCTTCCACAAAATCTCCTAAATAAATGCAAGTGGACCAAGCACATAGTTGTACAAAATTGATAGATAAAAGCCAATTATGTCAAAGCCAGTTATAAGCTCAATAAATATTGATGCCAGCAAGATGCTATATAAAACTATACTACCATATTTTACATTAAATTTAATAAATTTGTTGTCTAATTTTAAAAAACTTGCAACAAATTCAAACCCGTCAAGCGGAAACAATGGCAAAATGTTGAACATAAACAAAAACGAGTTAATCAAAATTGTGTAGTTAAAGAAGGTAAGGATATAGTCAACCGGAACATATACGCCATAGCCGATTGTTAAATTTAAAATTAGATGAATAACTGCCGCAACAAGCGCGATAAGCAAGTTTGCACCCACCCCTGCAAGTGCCACCAGCCGATTGCCCGTTTTAAATTTTTTGAAGTTTAGCGGATTGGTTGGCATAGGTTTTGCCCAGCCCACGCCAATTATCATAAACGCCAAAAAGCCAACCGGAGAAATGTGGCGCAGCGGATTTAGTGTAAGCCTGCCCGCTTGCTTTGGAGTTGGGTCACCCATTTTGTAAGCCACAAGCCCGTGGGCAAATTCGTGACAAGCAAGCGAAAAGATAAATATTACAATTGTAAATAAAAACCATATAACCGCTTGCAAGGGCGTAAGTCCGTCACTGAATAGTATTGAAAATAGCATTTCTCCTCCTTTTATTTAAATCTAAATAAATACTAGATGTTGTGTATTTAATGCATATAATACACTAATTATTGCCAACTTTTAAGGTGTTAAGGCGATTATAGAACGCGCTTGAATTAAGTGGGCTTTTAACTTTGGTTATCTCAACAATTTGGGTGTCGCGCTCGTCTGTTATAATTATGCCCAATTCTTTAAACACATTAAGGCAAACATAAAATTGCAGATAGTTGTAACTGAATTTATCTTTGATTTTTGACAAAATGTTTTTGTAAAAGTTGTAGGTGTAATATCCCTTTACCCCATTTTCGTACGCAAACTGGATAAGGCGGAAATACTCACCAAAAACTTGGCGCGACAAGTTTATGTTTTTAAGCATTTGATTTGAAGTTGACATCATATAAGGCAGATAGATTGTTGATTTGGTGTACTTTTTAAGCTCGGTTAAATAGCCCATGTTAAGTACTGGGTCCAAAAATATTATGCGGCTAAAGGTGTTAAACGATTTAAAATCAGTTGGTGCAAGCAAAATTGTGTTAAGCCCAGTTTCGTCATTAATGGTAAAAATGCGGTTTTTAAATATGTTGTTGCTGTCGTAAACCGACTTAAAATTGATATATGTGTTGTAATCAAACGCCACAATAAGCGTGCCATAAACATTGTGCTGCATATCCACCACCAAGCGGATAAGTTGGTCACGATTATAGTTGTTAAAACTGTATGTTCCGTCAAGGTTGTAGTACACTTGCTTTATGTATTCCGCCGAAATTATGTCCGCATCAACCGGGCGATATATATCCTCATAATCCACGCTTTTAACTATGCCCGAGATTTTTTTGCTGTTTCTAAAAGTGTCAATATTAAGGTCGGCAAGCACATTGCATGAGGTGTTGCCAGACAAAACAAAGTACAAATCGCTGCTGTTAAACGCAAGCAAATTGAAGTTTGGATAGTTAAGTACAAGGTGCTGCGGATGTTTTGGCAGACTTGAAATTGCCGCATTTTTAAGCTTGAAATTAAAAATTGGGCGCGGATTATAATGCCCGCATGGCTCTAACCTATCGATATCTTCGACAAACTTGATTGAAATCTCTTCCGGTTCAAGCATAAAGTCGTAAGATTTTGTAGGCAAAAAGTCGGCTTTATTCAAATTTTTTGCCACATATTCGTCAGTTAGGCGAACAAACTCGTCATAATTTTCTACTTTAAGGGTAAGACCAGCCGCCATTGGATGCCCGCCAAATTTTGTAAGTAAATGGCTCATATTGCTTAAAAGCGTGTGCACATTTACCCCGTTTACGCTGCGGCACGAACCCACCAATTCATCCCCCACCTGGCTGAACAAAAAGGTTGGACGATGATATTCTTCCGCAATGCGGGTTGAAACAATACCTAAAATGCCGCTATCCCAGTTTGGGCTGGACATAATGCACGCATTTATCCTAAAAATATCCTTTGTGCGCAATTCTTCCTTAACATCATTGTACACCCTGTCGCACAACTGCTGGCGTTCGGTATTATAATCCAAAACTTGCTTTACAAGTTTGCGGATTTCAAGCGGATTTGTTTCCAAATAAAGCTTTAAACTTGTTTCCGCCGAACCCATACGCCCGCTTGCGTTAATTTTTGGTGCAATTTTAAACGCGATGTCGCTTGCCTTTATGTTTTTTATTGACAAGCCACATTCTCGCATCAATTTCAGTATCCCAATTGGCGCGTTTAAAATATCTTTAAGCCCAAGGTAGACAATTGCGCGGTTTTCTTCCATCAACTCGACAATGTCGGCAATGGTGGCAATGGCGCAAATGGATATATATTTTTTGGCTTCATTAAGCCCAGCCAGCGCTTGCACAAGTTTAAATGCCACGCCCGCCCCGCACAGACAGTGGAATGGATAGGTTTTGCTAACTTTTGGGTTGATTATTGGCGCATCGGGCAACTGCTCGGCTGGCTCATGGTGGTCGGTTATAACCACATCAATATTTAAATCCTTTAAAAATTTAACTTCTTCAACTGCGGTTATGCCACAGTCAACAGTAATAACAAGGTCAGGCTTGTTGTCTGCCACAATTTTTTGCAGAGTTGGAATGGTTAAGCCATAGCCGTCAACATATCTGTTTGGCATAAAATTGAAGATTTTTGCCCCTATTGAACTGAAATATTTAATAAGAATTGCGCTTGCTGAAATGCCGTCCACATCGTAATCGCCAAACACCAAAATTTTGCTACCCTTGTTAAGGTGATATTTTATAAGATCAACCGCTTTTGACATATCTTCAAACAAAAACGGGTCATATATGTCGTTTTCAGACGGGTTTAGGTAATTGTTTAATTTGTCGTAACTATCAATGCCGCGCGAATATAAAAGATGAACAAGATGCTTATCCAAATTAAAAGTTTCGCTCATCTTGTCAATAAATTCTTGGTCAAAATTTTCGTCTAAATTACATATATATTTCATACTTTATTTGCTTTCTTTTTTGATTTTAACTGCTTTTTTGCGGTAAGGGATAAAGATATTCCACACAAAAGGTACAACATAAAGCATAACTGCAAGCAATGTCACTGCCATAAATAGCAGGTTGATTGAGATATATTTTATGCTGTTTGGTGCGATGATAACAAACAACAATCCCGCCACAAACAAGGCGATTGAAATTATAAACAGCCTTAGTTTGGATTTTTTGATGCCCTCATCTATTGCCATGTCGTACTGCTCGCTAACCAGCCAATTGGTTGAGCGGATGTTTTCAAACAACATTATGGTGCAGTATATTGTAAGCACATTTAATGCCACCAGCATTGCAAAATAACTTTGCCCAATTGTAAGCCGCAAAATTGCGCCAACTGCAATGTAGCCCGCCGTGGCAAAAAGCGATGCAAACAAAATTGCAATTGCGCTTGCCCCGTTATATCTAATGTAAGCAAAGATAATTGCCGCCACAAGCAAAATTAAAATTGACACGGCTGTAAAGGTGTAATGTTTGTAATTAACCACTTTGCCGACTGTTTCATGCCCAGTGGAAGATAAGGTTTTTATAATTTTAAGCTGAATGTTGTCTTTTGAAAGGGCTTCTATTTGGTCGTTAATTTCTTGCTGCTTTTGCTCGCTTAACAATTTGTTGTAGCGCACCACAATTTGGGTGTTGTCCCCACTTGAAAATATCTGGTAACTATCAAACTTTCCGCCCGCTTTGTTGACTATATTTTGCACATCATCAACATAAGATTTTGCGCTTGCACCCGACACGCGCACGGCAAATTGTTGATGATTTTTAAATTCAAAATTGCCATTCATACCAAAAATTGCGCCAATAATTATTGCCAGCAAAAAGAAAGCCAACACACCTATTAACACAAATTTGTTTTTGTTAAAATATTGTTTAACTGGCTTAGAAAAATCTCGTTTAAGCATTTTTGCCTCCTTTGTGGAAGTTGCATTTTTTGCCATCGTAAGAATTTAGTGGCAAATACATGTTTGTAAACAACCTAAACAGCACAAGTGAAGTGAACAAACTTACAATTGGCATAATAAGCATTGGCCAGCCGAACGAAGACAGTCCCGCCACTGGCATAAACACACAAATCACTCCAGTTACTGCAAGCAACAAGTTGGAAATTAGTGTGCGGATTAAATGGTCTTTTCTGCTTTGAGTAAGCGCAATGTAAAGTTTTGTGTCCGAATTATAGTAAGTGCGAGTACTTTCCAGCACGCAAACCAAACTGTCAAACGCAACGATATAAGCAATAACCATACCAATAAAGCCAGAGAAGTTTACATGCAAAATTGGAATTGATTGCATAATAAACATGCTTATTGTTATAAAGAACAAAAGCGTAAAGCAACTAAGCCAACCAAGTTGACCATACCTTACAATTAAATAGATAAACGATGCAAGCACAAAAACCAAAATTGCAATTGTTATCAGTAGTGCCGCCTTCTGCCCATAACTTGGTGTGATGGTGTTGGATTCAATTTGAGTTAAATTTAAATCAAGCAGGCCGGTGCGGATGGTGTTGATGTATTCTTGTGTTTGGTTGGCATCTTCAAACGAACTGCTGGTGAATGTGATTTGACCGCTTTGCTCTAATAATTCCTCATAACTGGACAAACTTAAATCGCCATTCATAAGCGTTTGGTCGCCCAAAAATACATACAAATTGCCCGTTATATTGCCCGAGTCATCACGGATTGCATCAAGCACTTTTTGTTTGTTTTTAAAAGTTATGGTTATGCCATAGTCTGTGCCGCCGGTTTGACTTGCGTTTTGCGTCATGGTTACGCTTGCAACATCGTGGCGATTGGCAAAATACTGGGTTTTGTCGTTAGATGCGCAAAAAACTATTGGCGCTGGATTGCCAATTAGCGCTTGAATATACTGCTCATCTTCACGCGTTAAGATGTTGCCCACCTGCAAAGTTATGCCGTTTTCACCATAAGTTGCAACTGTAACATCGCTGTATCCCGCATCGGTTGCAATTTGGTGCAATTGATTTATGGTGGAATGGCGCAGCTTAATATACGATTCATTCTGCTGGTCATCCTCTTGTTCGGCACGATAGACTATCCTAACCGATTTGCCTACATCTTCGCCCAAACTGAAACTGGATAAAAAGCTTGTGTATCTATAATAAACACCTTTTATTGTAAATGGATAAGTAAAGTTGAAAAAACTTGCCACAAGCAATATGGTTAGAATTATAGAAAAAACTACAAATAAGCCCTTAGATTTTCTTTTAGTCATACTACTCCTAATTTTAAATAATTATATCTAAATATAATATAATTGTCAAACAATTTAAAAAGTTTAAACTTAATTATTTAACTAAAAAACCAAAAAAATTGTAAAAAGTTTGCTTATTTGTAATTATTGACAGAAAACGGGGGCTTATTCGGGGGCGGGACTTGATTTGCAGAACGCAAATTGCGGGGTGCCACGCACCCCGCCAAACCAAGCCGCCCGCGGCGGCTCGGTTTAAAGTCCCGCCCCCACTTGGTCGACTGCACTTACTAGTTTTGCCAAGTTAATCAACGAATACTAGTTTTTGTGGAATAAGCTTAAAATCACGCTAGCAACTGCGGCAACAATTATTGCAAAAATTAAATCGTACAAAAAGGTGATGTTAAAATTAAATCCGCCGTTTAAAATAGAGAATATAACAAAGCTTAAAACCGCGTAAATTAAGCCCGCAATTATACTTTTAACAAAAAGTTGGCTGTTAGATTTCCTTTTAAGCGCAAAAATCATTAAAAATATTGCAATCCCTTTAATTATGTCGTTTACATAGGTTACCGCGTTTGCATTTATGTTGGTAAATTTAAGCACAAGCGCAAAAATAACAATTCCCGCCAAAGTGGTTGCAATGCCAATTAGCACGCTTTTTAAAATTGGTAAAATATTTGATGATACAGACTTTATTTTGCTCATATTAACTCCTTTTGGTTACCCTAAAATAAGTTATTTAAAGCAACAAAAAACAAGCACCTAAATTAAGTGCTAATTATAAAAACATTTATTTGTTTTTGTTGAATTTTGTATTATTTAAATTTGTAAAATTCGATTGCGTTTTTATCAGTAATCTCACTAAGTTTATTTTTACTTATTCCGCGCAAGTCGGCAATAACTGCTGCCACAAAGAAAACATTTTTCGGCTCGTTACGCTTTCCCCTATTTGGCTCGGGGGTAAGATATGGGCTGTCCGTTTCCAAAAAGAAACTATCTTCTGGGATATTTTGCGCCACTTCTTTTATGTTTTTTGCGTTTTTAAAGGTTACATTGCCAGTAAATGAAAGTTTGTATCCAAGCGCAATAATTTGCCGCGCGTACTCCAAACTTCCGCTGTAACAGTGCATAACCGCGCCATATTTTGGCGGATGTTGTTTAAGCACATCAAGCGTGTCGCCATATGCTTCACGGCAATGGATAACAATTGGCAGTTTGTATTTGTTTGCAAGCTCAATTTGGCTTATAAATGCGTGTATTTGCTCGGACTTGTTTTCTTTATTATGGAAATAGTCAAGCCCAATTTCCCCAATTGCAACCAGTTTGTTGCTGGCTTTTTTAACCAAACTTTCAAGCCTGTCAATATCAAACTCATCAACTTCGTCTGGATGAATGCCAACCGTGTAATAAACTGACGGATATTTTGCAGCAATCTCGCCCGCCTTTATGCTTGCGGAAAAACTAGAACTTGCACAAACCACCTTATCCACCCCCGCGGAAAGATAGTTGTTTACAATTTCGTCAACATTTTCATATTTTTCATCATTCAAATGGCAATGAGTATCAATCATAAACAATATTATATAACAAAATAAAAACTTTTCAAACAAAAAATGAAAAATTTAGTTGGTTTTATCTTTCTTTTTAAATATGCCTTTTACCATCGCCCAAAGTTCGGTTTTATTCTCTTTACCAGTAAGCAAGCGGTGGATGTTTGCATGGTGGGAAATTAAAACCACGGTTAAAAGCAAGGATATTAAAATGTAATTAACCCAGTTTGCTGGATTGCACAGGCAAAGTTCAACAATCGACATTGTGATAACAAAGCCAATGGTGAAAATTGAAGCGTATTTAACAAACAGCATACCAACAATCATAATAACAAAAACAATTAGGCTAACCCACCAGTTTGCCACCAAAAACACGCCAATGCTGGTTGCCACCCCTTTGCCACCTTTAAAACAGAATATAACTGGATAGTTGTGCCCAAGCACCACGCTAAACCCTGCGACATAGATTGCAATTTCTGGATTGCCGCCGTTGTATTTAAATATAAAATAGGCCGCTAAACATACAATTAAGCCTTTAAGCATATCACAAACAAAAGTAAAAACGCCGGGCCAAAATCCGCACACACGCCAAGTGTTTAGTGTGCCGGGATTGCCACTAGCCGACTTGGTTACATCTTTATGATTAATTTTGCCAAAAACTCTGCCAAAGTTAATATTTCCAATAAAATAACTGAACACAGCAAGCAAAATATAGTACAACAAATAAATCATATTGTAATTATACCACCAAAACAAAAATAAATCAAATAAAATTGTAATTTTTAAAAAATTTGATAATATTCGCCCTAATCTTAAACAAATTTCGCCATTTTGTCAAACTTTCCGCATTTTTAACAATTTCAAAAGTTTAACTGTTTTTTTAAAAAATTTTTAAAATATTTTAAAATTTATTGAATCAGTTTATTTACATTCAATCTTATGCACATATAAATTTATATCCTATTCAAGAGGAAAGGAAGAAAGGGGAGGTCGGTCCCCTTTCTTAAAAGCGGGCAAGCGACCAATAATGAAAAAACCGCACACTTGCGGTTTTGATAAAAGAGGGCGTGTCGCCCGCTTGGTTGAGATGAGTGGACTTTGGACCTCACGACCCTGTTCTTTATACTACATTATATTCCGTATAAGGTGGGGGTCTAAAAAAAGTAGGTTACCCTACTTAGATGAGTGGACTCATCACCTCGCCCCACTTATATTTCACTTTGTTCCATATAAGGTGGCGATCTGGTTGAGATGAGTGGACTCGAACCACCGACCCCCACCTTATCAGGGTGGTGCTCTAACCTGCTGAGCTACATCTCATTGTAAAACCTTACAGCCGCAGCTGTTTTGTAAGCCCAAGGAGGCGGACTTACAAAATGCTTAGCTTCTTTAAGGAAGTTTAAATAAATCGCATAACGACTTATTTAATGGTGGAGAATATCGGATTCGAACCGATGACCCCTTGCTTGCAAGGCAAGTGCTCTAGCCAACTGAGCTAATCCCCCGCTATTTATAGGTGATTTTGCAAAAACCAAAAAGTCAATGCTTTATTATGATATCAGTTTTTTTTACATTTGTCAATGATTTTTTATAACTTTTTTAAAAAATTATTTATAAATTGAAATCCTTTGCAATTTGATTATAATCATATATAATTCTTGACAAATCTAAACTTAGCACAAAAATACACACAAAATAAAAATGCTATTTTTATAATTTACAAACTATTACATTATACTATATCAAAAAAGTTAATTTTAATTATATTTATAAACAGATTTAATCTTAACACAAAAATGGGTACATATAGAATGCAATTTTTTTATGCTTACAAACTATCACATTATTATCATATATAACAAATCAGCGTAATTTGATTATAATTTTATAGTATTTTACAAATTTAACACAAAAGTCCGTATAAATAAAAATGCTATTTTTATGTTTACAAACTATTACATCTTAAAAATCAGTGAACGTCTATGACATTTAACAACTAGGAATTTGAACGACTTTGGGAGCAGCCTACACTATTATAAATGTTATGTTTTGTTTATTTGATTTTTAAATTGTATCCGTTTTCAAGCAGCCAATCTTCCAAAGTCTGATTGTTGTGCAAAACAATCTTTTTTTCTTTCATATGATTTATTTTATCTATTGTATTATCATAATTCATCACAACATTATTAATCCAGCGTTGTGAGTTGCCGCGTGCAATGTATCTAAAGATATAATTGTTTAAAAAATCAGTTTTATCTGGATAGCACATGCAAAATTTTATATTATTTTTCCGGTAAACATCGTACACTTCGTCATTCAGCCAGACCATAACGATATCAAATTCTTTTTGCGCTTGTTTTATGGCATCAATGTAATTTTGCGGAAAATTTTCATTTAAAATCCTATCCGTATTCCCTTTTAATCTTTCATAATTTGGGTGTTTTATACTGGAATAATCATATTTATAAATGCTACTTTCCAAATCTTTAACATTGCTATATTTTTTGCAAGGTATGTTTTTCCAATGCCCGCAAAGCCAGCTATCACAATTTTATTGTTCATAAATCCTTCCCTACCAAATCAAATCACAATTTTGAATGTAATCTAAAATTTAATTAATTGTGTAACCTACAAATTTAAATGGAAATTTTGCCACATCGCATTGCGGCATGAATGCCTTTCTTTAATAACATCATCTAATTTCATAAAATCTCCTTATTTTACTTTTTGCACTATTTAACCTTTTTTATTTTGCCTTTTTTAACTTCAAACACGGCATCGGCAAGGTTGTCGTGCTGAGTGTTGTGAGTAAATAATATAAGTGTGCGCTTGTCTGTTTCGCATGTCTGTATCATGTTTTGGAATATTTCGCGGAATTCTGGGTTGTCTGTGTTTGGATACTCGTAAATCATCAAAATCTTGCACTTGCTTAGCGCCGCGCGGATTATGCCAATCCAAAAGCGGTCTTCTGGGTTACTTACATCGTCAATTTGGGTGTTAAGCCCGTTTTTCTGGCGGGCAATAACTTGATTTAAATTAAGTTCTTCAATAAGGTCGTTAAGTTTGGACAAATCGCGCTTTGTAGCCTGCAAATTTTCCATAATTGTGCCGCTGATAAACATTGGGTGCTGCGAACAATAATCGATGTGGTTTTTAAAAATTTTTGGCGAATAATCAAACAAATTCAAATTATCCAGCACCACCACGCCGTCATCTGGTTTTATCCGCCTGCGCAAAATATCAAACACTATGCGCTTGCCGCTATCGCGTTCGCCGCGCACAATGTTGATTGCGTTCATTTTAAAGGCGACATTGCTGTTGACAAGTTTGATTGTTGGGTTATCTTTATCCTTGCACGAAACAGAAGCAAAACCCAAGTTGTAACCCTCACACTCTTTGTTTACATTGCCATAACTTATAAGTTCTTTATCGTTAAGCGACAGAATTAAATTTAACCTATCCACATCCACGCGCGTGTTTTCTACCGAGCCAAACTTGTCGTAAAGTTCGTTTAATTTAGTGGTGCAATTGGTTAAATATGGCACAACAATTAGGTATAGCGCAATGTCAAACATGTTTTTGGAAACCAAAAATATAAGCACGGCAGTTATTGCATACACCACCGCATTCCACACCACATAATAAAGGTTTTCTTTGGCTGAATATGTCATGTAATATTTGGAATACTCATCGTTGTATTTGTCGACTTGTTTTAAAATTTTTTGCTTATATTCGTCTTGCACGCCAAATTCGCTTATAACCTCTTTTGCACCTATAATGCGAGAATATTCCCTAAATCTTTCATCCTGCGCTTCAAAACGGCGTTTAAGGTGATAGCCAAGTTTTTTGTGTGCCGCGCGATAGACAAAAAAGTCAACCACACCAAGCAGCGCAATAATTATGCCCGCAAACCAGCTTGTTGAAAACACGGCAACAATCGACACAATTACAAACACCACCCTTGACACCATTGATGCAACATAATCTGGAAATTCGCACGCATAGCTGGTGTTGCTTTGCGCGATGCTTATAATTTTTTCTGGCGAAAACTTTTTGATTTCCGTGTTGGAGACCGACATAATTTTGTCGTAGATTTTGCTGCACAGCGTTCGGTTTATTTTGCTATACACCTTGCCGTAATAGTAATACTCCAAATGATACACCACGTTGCGCACCAAGATGTCCAAAAATTCAACTGCCAACCAAAAGAATGCTCCACTAAAATCCGAATTGTACAAGCAATTTATTGTTTTTGCGGCAAAAATCGCCATAAGCGCGTTTATTATTGCATATAGCGAATATGTAATGATTTGCATTGCCCAATCAAATTTGTTTGGCTGGCACAATTTATACCAGCGTTTAAGGATGTTTTCTTGTTTTTTATTTTCCACTTCCATATAACTAATTTACTACAAAAATGCAATAAAATCAAAATGAATTAGATAAAAATTGCGCTTTTTAACAAAAAATGTTGCAAATTTTTAAAATTTTAATAGTAAAAAGCAAAAATTGTTAATTCGTGGCGAAAAAATATTAAAAAAATTCGCTAAAATAATAGCAAATTTTTTCTTTTACAAACTGCGCTTTATGTGGTCAAGCGCGTTTTTTTCAAGCCTACTAACTTGCGCTTGCGAAATGCCAACCGCATCGCTTACTTCCATCTGGGTTTTGCCCATAAAATATCTAAGGCTTAAAATCTGCTTTTCCCTATCCTCCAAAAGTTTTATCGCGTCAATAAGGTCGGTGTGGTCAATCCATTTTTCGACTGAATGTTCGCTGTCCGCAACATGCTCACTAAGGCGCATTTCTTCGTCCGATTCGTTGTAAAAGGTTTCGTCAAGCGAAAGCGGAGTTGAAACAGCATCAATCGCGTCATAAACTTCGCGTATGGTCAAATTTAAATCAGATGCTATATCTTCAAGCCCAACCTCATCTTGGCGGTCACGCTGCAAACGCTCTTTGCTTTTAAGCACCAAATAGGCTGTGTCGCGCAAACTTCGGCTTACCCGCATGGTGGAAGAATCGCGCAAAAAACGGCGGATTTCACCCTTTATCATTGGCACGGCGTAGGTGGAAAATTGAACATTTAGGCTGGTGTCAAAATTGTCGACCGCTTTTATTAACCCCACACAGCCAACTTGAAAAATATCGTCCATATTTTCTTTGCTGGAAACAAATTGTTGCGCCACACTTAGCACAAGGCGCATGTTGCAATAAACATAATAATCTTTGGCAGTGTTATCGCCCGCTTTAATTTTTTTTAAAATTTCAATGGATTGTTGATTTGTAAGTTTTGGTAAGGTGCTGGTATCAATACCGCAAATGTAAACTCGCCTAGACATAATCTCTCCTTTGTGTGTAAATATTGTGTTCAAGCAAAAGAAAAATATTCAAAAAAAATAATTTAGTGCAAATATAACAAATAGCGACAAAATATGTTTTTGTTGTTTAAAAATTTTGTATGGATTTTGGGTTTAAAATTATATAATTTTGTATATAGGAGGTGCGCTTGACTATATATATCGAATCGTTCTTATTGCAAAATTTGTTGATAAATTTTTGTTTGTTAAGGCTTGTGTATTTAACAACAAAATCTGGCACAAAGTTTTATAAAATGCTAATTTCTTCAATTTTTGCCACATTTTTTAGCGTTTTAGGCGCAATTTTTATTAAAAATGTTATAATTTTAAACATTATAAAATTTTTGTCGGCGATTATTATGATTAGAGTTGCATTTAAATGTAGCAAAAAACAATTTGTGTTTAATTTTATACTTTTATTTATTTACACCTATGCCCTTGGGGGTATTGTAACAACTTTTGCGGGAACTAGTTATTTAACAAGTTTTGGAGTGGTAATTTCAAGTAAAATAAATTTAAATATTGTTGCAATTTGTGTTATTACACTTAGTTACATATTTGAACTTGTGGTGAAACATATAAAATTTAAAATTAACACCAACAATTTGATATACCCCATTACCCTATATAAAGATAAAAATAAAGTAAAATTGTTTGCGTACTTAGATACGGGAAATTTGTTGAATTACAACAATAGTCCAGTTATTGTTATTGACTTAAACAGTTATTTAAAACTTACAAACAAAAATTTAATTGACTATTTTGTTACCCCCGGGGAGTATGCAAAAACTGCCACTGTAAATGGTAATAGCAAGTTAAAAATTGAAAAGATTGATAAGCTGGAAATTTGCGTTGATGGCAAAAACAAAATATATAATAATCAATTTGTTGCCGTATCTAACAGTTTTAAAAACACAAATTATCAAGCGTTATTAAACCCATCTTTGTTTTAGGAGGTAAAATGAAAAAAATTATTAACTTTTTTAAAAATTTAGTGCATAAAATAGCGGTTTTCTTTAAAACTAAAAAGCCAAATCTTTTGGATGCAAGCGACATTGTTAACTATATTTACTCGGCTGAAAGCCTGCCTGCCCCACTTGATGCGGACAGAGAAGCCGAACTGGTGCGCGCTTTTCAAGACTATAAAGATTTAACTGCAAAAAGCCAACTAATTGAGCATAATCTTAGGCTTGTAATGTTTATCGCAAAGCGATTTGAAAGCAAAAAATTGGATATGGAAGATTTGGTGTCGGTTGGCAGCATTGGGCTTATTAAGGCGGTCGATAGTTATAAATTGGACAAAAATATTAAACTTGCAACCTACGCCAGCCGCTGCATTGAAAACGAAATTTTGATGTATTTAAGAAAGGTTAACAAAAGCATTAACGATTTAAGTTTGGACGACACGCTTGTCAACGATGAAGAAGGCAACAATTTAACGCTTGGTGAAATTATCCCAGACGAAAAATTTGTGTCGGACGAAATTGAACTGAAAGACCAAAAATCTTATCTATTAGAAAGTATAAAAAATTTAAACGAACGCGAACGCATAATTATGAGTATGCGATATGGGCTTAATGGGTATAGCGAACAAACACAAAAAGAAGTGGCTGACAGTATGAATATCAGCCAAAGTTACATCTCACGCCTAGAAAAGAAAATCTTGCACAAATTAAAGATTGAGATGAGTAAAAATCTATAAGAAAAATGCGCCAAAACTAAAATTTGGTGCAATTTTTTTAAATTTTATTTAAAATTAACATTAAAATGTGCTTATTTTTTAATTTTTGTTGATTTTATTACTTTGTTTAAATTTTGCATTGTTTAATCTTTTCCCATGGGTAGCTTGCATTTCCAAAATGACCATAACATGCAGTCTGTTTATAGATTGGATTTAACAGATTTAGTTCGTCGATAATGTTGTTAAGGCTGAAATTAAAATTATTATTAACAAAATTATATATACCCTCCATGGGTATTTTGTTTGAGTTAAAACAATCTATGTTTATTGAAATTGGATTTTCCATACCTATTGAATATGCAACTGAAATTTCGCACCTATCGCATAAATTGTGTGCCACAATATTTTTTGCTACATATCTACAATAATATGCAGCTGACCTATCAACTTTGGTTGCGTTTTTGGAACTGAAACAGCCACCGCCAACTCGACCTATTCCGCCATAACTATCCACCACAATTTTTCTGCCAACACAGCCACTGTCACCAAAACTTCCCCAAATTGTAAATTTGCCACTTGGGTTGATTATAAAGCGCGTGTTGTCTAATTTAAATCGCGGAAAATTTTGCAAAACTGGCATGATTACATTTGATTTGATTTCGTTTTCAATCTGCTGCTGAGTTAAATTTTTGTGATGCGATACACTTATTAAGATTGTGGTAATTTCAAGCGGCACATCATCTTCGTACTTAACCGAAACTTGCGCTTTTGCATCGGCAAAATATGTGCTGGTTGTGCGCCTAAAATCGTCATACCTTTTCATAAGTTTGTGAGCAATCAAAATTGGCAGCGGCATAAACTCGTCCGTTTCGTTGCAAGCGTAACCATAAATTATCCCTTGGTCATTTGCCATAAGCTTGTTTTTTACCACGGCTTGATTTATATCCGGGCTTTGGTGTGAAATCTCTTTAATAATTTTAAAATGATTTTTGTACCCAATCTCGCTTAAAACCTGCCGCGCAATTTTATTGTAGTTAATTTTTGCCTTTGTTGTCGCCTCGCCATAGATGAATAATTTGTTGTTTTTAATTGCGCATTCAACCGCCATTTGGCTGTTTTTATCCTGCCTAAGCGCCTCATCTAAAAACGCATCCGCAATTGTGTCGCATGTTTTGTCCGGATGTCCAATGTTCACCGATTCGCTGGTGATAAATTTTATCATATCTTTCTCCCTTTAAACCATAAAGAGATGAAAAAACCCATCGTTACCGATGAGCGCAAAAATCAAATTAAACCCATCGGTCAGCCATTAGCACCTTGCTTAAAGCAGGTTGCTGTGTGGTCAACGGGGCTGTCCCTCGCACACTCTTTATGGATAATTATATTATAACACACTTTTTTAAAATTTGTATCACTTTTTTGCAAAATTTTTTAAAAATCTTTAAAAAATCACAAAATTTTATTAAAATTGACCAAAATTTAGCAAATTATTAGATTTTATTCGTTTAAAAGTTTAATTAGTTCTTCTTCATCAATAACCTTTATGCCAAGTTCACGCGCTTTATTTAGTTTGCTGCCAGCATCCGCGCCCGCAATAACAAGGTCGGTTTTTTTGCTTACGCTTGTGGTTACATTCGCGCCGTACGACAAAAGCAGTTTGGTTAAATCTGGGCGGGTGAAACTGTTAAGCGCGCCAGTTAAAACAATTGTTTTGTTGTTAAATGCGGGATGAGATTTGGTTTCCGCTTTGGTTATTGTCACCCCGCGCGTAAAAAGATTAGAGATATTATCTAAATTATCCTTGTCCGCAAAATATTCAATTATGCTGTTTGCCACAATTTCACCCACATCATCAATGGCGACCAAATCTTCAAGCTTGGCGGATTTAAGTGCATCTAAATCGTCATATTCTTTGCTTAAAACATACGCATTTTTTTTACCAATGTTAAGAATGCCAAGCGCAAAAATAAAGTTATCCCACGCAATAGTTTTGCTTTTGTTTAGGCTAGTTAAAAGATTATTTATCTTTTTGTCTTTAAACCCGTCAAGGGTGGAAAGCTGGTCGAAAGTTAAATCAAACAGCTGATATGGATAAGAAATGTCAAAATTTTGGTACAACTGCTGCAAAGTTTTTACGCTTAATCCTTCTATGTTAAACGCATCGCGGCTGACAAAATGAGTAAGGCGGTCAATAATCTGTTCAACGCAATGCTTGTGGTTTAGGCAAAACAGATTTGCGCCAATTTCAGTAAGCGGCGCATTGCAACTTGGGCAACATGTTGGTGCAACAATTTCGATGCTGTTTTCACCCTCTTCCGCCATGCCCATAACTTCTGGGATGACCTCGTTGCTGCGGCGGACAAACACGCGGCTGTTAATTTTAATCTGCTTGCGCGCAATGTCTTGCTTGTTGTTTAGGGTGGCGCGGCTTACAATTGCGCCCGAAAGTTCAATTGGTTCAAGCATTGCAATTGGGGTGATTTTGCCCGTGCGCCCAACCTGCCAAACCACATCTTTAAGAAGAGTGGAAAGTTCAACTGGCTTAAACTTGTACGCCATCGCCCATTTTGGAAATTTGTTTGTGTAGCCAATGTCGTCACGCGCGGCGCAATCCATAACTTTTACCACCATGCCGTCAATCATAACATCAAGCTTGCTTTTAACCTTGTCAACTTGCAAAATTTGTTGTTTCGCATCGTCTATGTTGTGAATGATTTTGAAATAATCCGCCGTTTTAAAGCCTTGTTCGATAATAAAATTGTGCATTTCTTGTTGGGTGGAAAACTGCTTATTTTCAGCAAACAAACAATCATAACAGAAAAAGTCAAGTCTGCGCTTTTCCGTTTCCTTAGGGTCAAGATTGCGGACCGCACCCGCCACCCCATTGCGCGGATTTTTAAGCGGGATTTCTGCTGTTTTGTTGTACTCTTCAAACGCGCTGTTGGTCATCATACACTCGCCCTGCACAATAAACCTGCCCTTAAACGGAATGGTTAGCGGCACACTTTTTATTGTGCGAACCTGCGCGGTAACATCTTCACCAATTGTGCCGTTGCCGCGTGTGGTGGAGTTTTTATAATGCCCGTTTTGATACTCGATAACAATTTTCAGCCCGTCATATTTATATTCAAGCGAAAAAGAAAGGTCGACATTGTTGGTTTGCTTTTTCATGTCGTCCATCCATTTGTTTAAATCGTCAAAATCTTTAACCTTGTTAAGGGAATATAGCGGAAACTCGTGCTTGCGCTTTTTAAACCCGGGCAGCACATGGTCGCCCACGCGTTTGGTTGGCGTGTTGGGAAGCGAATAACCTAACTCGTTTTCCAAATCCACCAGTTCGTAATAAAGGGCATCGTATTCCGCGTCCGAAATTGTGGGATTGTCATACACATAATAGTTTATATTATGCTTGTTAACTTCGTCTGTTAAAAATTTAAGCCTTTCTTCCTTACTCATACCCCCTCCTTACAAAGATTTTTTCAAATTATTGCGTTTTTTAACAAAAATTTAATGTTTTTTTGCATTTTTTATTAAATTTTTATTAATTTTTTAAATTTAGATTTATAACGGATTCTTTTGTTACTTTTCTTGTTAAGAAAAGTTGTTCTTTTGTTACTTTTTTTACAAAGAAAAGTAGACGGATTCTTTTGCAACTTTTCTTGTTAAGAAAAGTGAAAAGTTAGTCTTTAAATTCAATTGGGGCGTATTCTAGACTAAGCATTTTTTCGCCCACCGAATCAAACTTTATTTTAACAGCATGGTTGCTGCTGTTTGGTGTAATTTCAGAAATAACTCCATCGCCAAATTTAGGGTGAGTAACACGCGCACCCAATTTAATTTTGGAATAATCTATCTCCTTTTTTTCAACCGTATTTTTGCTGAAAGTGTAGTTGAAAGTTTGATGATTGTTTGATTGTAATTTGTTCATATCTCCTCCTCTATAATTTGTATTATATGAATTTGCACTTCTATTTATTTTTCTATCCTTAACCAAATCAAGCTCGTACAAAAAGCGCGATTTTGGACTGTACTCAGTTTTGCCATACATAAAACGTTGCGAACTGCTGGTTAGATACAACTCTTTTTGCGCGCGCGTTATGGCAACATACATAAGGCGGCGTTCTTCTTCCAAATCGTTGTTGTCGTCACGCGAAATTGGGAAAATGCCTTCTTCGCACCCAACAACAAACACAGTGTTAAATTCCAGCCCCTTGGCACCATGCACAGTGGCAATAACCACACCCTTGCCGTCATCTTCGTCCATGTTGCTTGACAGGGTGACCGATTGCAGATAGTCCACAATTGTGCTTGTTGGGTTGTTTTCCGCGTACTCTTTAACCGAATTTGACAGCGAGTTTATGTTTAAATAGCGTTCGTATTCTTGCTCGTTATCCAGGTCAAAGGTGGATGTGATTTTGCTTTCCCTTAACATGTAGGTGAAGAAGTCATACATATTCATTTCACCCATTTTTTGCGTTAAATCCACAAGCAGCGTTTTAAGCTCTTTCAACTTGCTTGCCAGCGCGGATTTAAAATTGTGTTGTTCGTAATTTAAAACCACATTAAATAGACTGGTTTTAAGCCCGCTAGCAATCTGCTGCAAATTTTGTATGCTTGTGTCACCTATGCCGCGCTTAGGAAAGTTGATAATCCGCATAAAACTTATATCGTCCGTTGGATTTGTTAGCACGGTAAGGTATGCAAGCACATTTTTTATCTCGGCGCGCTCAAAAAACTTAAAGCCGTTGTACATGATGTGCGGGATGTTGTAAGCCAACAACTTTTCTTCAAACGCGCGGGACAGTGCATTTAGCCGCATCAAAATTGCCATTTCGTTGTATGGCACTCCGCCGTTATGCTTGGAAATGATGTTGGAGACCACAAAATCCGCCTCTTCCGTTTCGTTATACGCGGGATAATATTCAACATCTCTGCCATCGTCATTTTGCGTGTACAACCGCTTGTTAAGCCGATTGCGGTTGTTTTTTATTATTGCGTTTGCGCGGTCAAGTATCTTTTTGGTGCTGCGATAATTCTGTTCAAGCTTAAACACCTGCGCCTCGGGGAAATCTTTGGTAAAATTGAATATGTTTGCGATGTTTGCCCCACGCCAACCATAAATTGACTGGTCTTCGTCCCCAACAATCAGCAGATTGTGCGTTTTGCTTGCCAAAAGTTTGACAATGTCGTACTGCAATTTGTTTGTGTCTTGAAATTCGTCCACACTAAAATGCGTGTATTTGGCTTGGATACTGTCAAGCACTTGCTGGTTTGACGAAATTAAGTTGTAAAAATTTATAAGCAAATCGTCAAAATCCATGGCGTTGTTCTTTTTCAGCTCGTCTTGATACATAAGGTAAAATTGCTTAAACTCGCCAATGTCGCGCGAATAACGATTTATGTTGCAATACTCATCAATTGTCATATTGTCGTTTTTTATAACCGACAGATTGTTTTTGAAATTGCTTTTTGTGCTTTCGTCTTCAATTTTTAGGGTTTTAAAAATGTCCTTAAAAATTTTTGCCGTGTCTTGCTCGCTATAAATGGTAAAGTTTTCACGGTAATTTGGCAAAAAACTTGCGTAACTTCTAAGCATGCGCGCGCAAAAACTGTGAAATGTGCAAACAGTAACCAAGTCGCCATCCGGAGCAACCTTGGTTATTCTATCCTTCATTTCGCCCGTTGCCTTGTTTGTGAAAGTGATTGCCAAAATTTTGTGTGCCGGCACGCCACATTCGGTTATTAAATAAGCGATGCGGTAAGTAAGCAACCTTGTTTTGCCACTCCCCGCACCCGCACTAACCAAAACTGGACCAGACGCACACTTTACAGCAGCGTATTGTTCTTCGTTAAGCAGTGATTTGTAATCCATAATATAATTATACCAAAATTATTTTTTTAATCAAAATATTTTTAAATATTTGGCTTGTTTTTTGTGATATTTTCTTCCGAAATAAGTTTTGCAAACTCGCTTTTGTCAAACACGTGATAAGGGACTTTGTCGGGCGATTTTATAAGCTTTTCTATTGTGCTAATCTGCTGCAAAAAGCCGTCAAAAAAGCCGTTTATGTTGATAAACCCAATTTTTGGATTGTGTTCACGCGAAGATTTGGTTACATTGCAATACAAAAACTCCAAAAGCGTGTCAAGTTCGCCCGGCAACACCAAAACCATGTCACAACTTGCAATCTGGTTTAGGCGTTCGGCTTCGCTTTTATACACTTCGCAATGGAAATTTTCTTCACTAAGCATGTCTTTAATCGAACTTAATTCGTACGCATCCGCGATGTAAAACTGCACATCCTTGCTGTATTTTAAATATTCGCTTAAAATTAGCCCGCACAGCCCGGTTGTTGTGCCGTTTTGAACATAGGTTATGTTTGGATTTTTGCCCAATATCTCGCCCAATTTTTTTGCATATGCGTTTATTGATTTATCGGACGAATAATGCTTGCTTGCACACACATAAACTTTCATACAACCCCCTTAAAAATAAGAAAAAACACCAGCAAAGCCAGTGTTTAATAACGGCTACGTTTCATAGCACGCTTGCGAGCTGCCTTAGATTTCTCTTTACGGCGAACGCTTGGCTTTACATATTCAGTTTTCTTTTTAAGGTCGCCAATGATGCCGTCTTTTTGGCATTTGCGTTTGAAACGCTTTAATGCGCTTTCTACCGACTCATTTTCTCCACAGCGTACAGTAGTCATTTAATCACCCACTTTTAATGTAAATTACTAATTTATTTTAGCATATCCACCAAATTTTGTCAACAGTTTTTAAAAAATTTATAAAAAATTAAACATGGCGTTCGGTTTGTTGCTCGGTTGTTTTGTTGGCGTCATTTTCCAATTTAATAATTTCGTTTAAACTTAATTTTTTACCACGAAGTTTTGGCAGGTTTACAATTAAACTATCGCTATAGCAAACGAAATAATCACCCACACTATTAACCCCAATAAGGTCGTTTTTAAAAGTTTTGTTAAGTGAGATAATTTTAAATTCGTCATAAAACTCAACTTTGGTGGCAAACCAAATCTTTTTTTTCTCTTCAAATATGATATGCTCACTACCAAAATCGTGGTCGTCCGGTTTAATATCAACCACCTGAGCAAGTTTTACAAAATAGAGATCTTCACATTTATATTTTTTTAATTTTTCAAACATATTGCAATTATATTATATAAAATTCAATTTGTCAATATTATATTTAAATTTTATAAAAAAAAAAGTGGCGTTTGCCACTATGCTTCATTGCCCTTGTCCTTGCGGAGTGCTATCTCTTCTTCCATTTTTCTTAGAATTTCATTTTGCATTTTATATTTTTTTTCTTCCAAATTGAAGAGCTTTTCTGTGTATTCAACTGCATCATCGTACGTAAATTCCCTTCCAATCCTAACATGGAAAGTGCCAAACACGCTATTAAAATCAAAAACACATGATTCTCTATCTGGATGTTCAGCAAGCAAATCTACCGCATCCATAGCCATTTGGTTATACATGCCTGCACCTGATTCACAATAAATTGTGCCTTTATCTTGCGGGTCAACATAAAGTTTGCCATCTTCTACATACACAAGCAAGTGTTTGTATCCTTTAAGTTCAATACCTGCTCTATTTAAATTACTTTTTATCATATTTCCTCCTAACTTGTTTTTATTATACCACAAAATTTGAAAATTGTCAATGATTTAATGCAAAAATTAGAATTCTGACAACCTTTCCCCGCCCAAAATGTGAATGTGGATATGTTTAACCGCTTGTCTGCCGTCTTCACCTTGGTTGATAATAAGGCGATAGCCGTTAGTTAATCCAAGTTGTTTTTGCATTTTGGACACCTTATGCATTATTTTGCCAAGCAAACTTGCCCCCGCATCGTCAAGCATGTCAATGTATGGCACATGCTTTGTTGGGATTGCCAGCAAGTGAATTTTGGCTTGTGGATTTATGTCTTTAATAATCATAAAATCATCGTCCTTATACAAAATTTCGCTTGGAATTTCACCCTTTCTTATTCTGCAAAATATGCAATCTTCCATAATATCCTCCTAAATTTACAATTTTATTATACCAAACGACGCGGAAAAAATCAACAAAATTAGTTGATAAGTTCAGCCAGCATGCCGTCTTTGTGCGGTTTTGTAAGTTTAACGCGATAGATTTTGCCAACTTCTAGTTTTGTCGGGCAGTAAGCATAAATATAGTTGTTTGTGTAGCCCAAACTTAAATTGCCTTCCACCGCCTCAACCAGCATGGTTTGAATTTTGCCTTGGTTGCGCTTGTAAAAATCCGCTTTAAACTTGCTGTTAAGCGCTTGAATTTGCTTTTCGCGTTCGGCAACCACCTTTTTATCTACATCGCCCGACATTTTGCTTGCCACTGTGCCTGCGCGTTCGCTGTACGGGAAGATGTGCATAAAGTCAAACTTTATTTTTTTAAGGTTTTTTATTGTATCGTTAAATTCGTCATCCGTTTCGCCTTTAAAACCCACAATTATGTCGGTGGAAATGGTTGGGTTGGCAAATTTTTGGCGGATTTTTTTGACGATTGAAATAAAATCCTCAATTGAGTAGTGCCTGTTCATGCGCTTTAAGGTTTGGTTGCACGCAGACTGCAAACTTAAATGGAAATGCGGACAAAAATTTTTTGAACTTGCAAGCGTGTTCAACAACTGGTCATCCAGCACATTGCATTCAAGCGAAGACAACCTAAACCGCTTGTTTAACTTATCGATTTGCTCAATTAAATCTTTTAGTGCAAGCTGATTGTTTGATTTAAAATCGCTCATATTTATGCCAGTAAGCACCACTTCGTTTGCGTTGGTGGATTTAATTTCATCCAAAATGTCGGCAATGCTGCGGCTTCTACTTCTGCCGCGAAGATATGGGATTAAACAATATGTGCAGAAATAGTCGCACCCATCTTGAATTTTTATGTACTGCCGCGCGCGCGTTTCAATTGGGCGGGCGAAATTTGCGTACTCTTTTTGTATTGGTTGGGGCTGTTTATTTTGGCTGTTTAAAATTGATACAATATCATTTTTGCCAAAATTGCCAGTTAGCGCAACCACGTTGGGATTTTTTAAAAACTGGTCAGGATTATTTTGGCTGGCACAACCCATAACCACAATTTTTGCATTTGGATTTATTTTTAAAATTTTAGTGATGTATTGGCGCGATTTGCGTTCGGCAAGATTGGTGACCGCGCAACTGTTAAGCACATACACATCGGCAAAAACCAAGCCTTCCCTAACCTGATAGCCCGCACGCTGTAATTGATTTAACACGCTTTGACTTTCGTACTCATTAACCTTGCAGCCAAGCGTAACCACACTTGCAATCATTTTTTTCCTTTTGTTTTTTTAATTTTTTTATATCATTTTCAATCCATATTATTGCTTTTGTTACTTTTCACATTGAAAAGTAAATCAGCTTTCGCTTTTCTCTTCCAGTTTGCTTACTGCAACAAGTGCGGCAACTGGGGCGCGTAATATGGTTTTGCCTAGCGTAATTGTTTTTGCAAATGAAGAAAAATATTCCACTTCATTTTGGCTAAATCCGCCTTCCGGTCCGATTATAACCGCATAATCGCCGTTAAATGGTTGAATGTTGTTGCTGGCATCTTCGTAAGCAAAAAAGGTGTTTTTAAATTGTTGTGCTTTTGCCTTAATTTCGCCCTTGTCAATTATGCTAATCTTCATAACATCCGCGCGTTCACACTGTTTGCTGGTTTGAAGTGAAATTGCGGCAAGTTTTTCCAACTTCTTTTGGTCAACTACTGCCACACTTCTATCCGCTTTAAACAAGTACACTGCACCCACATTAAGTTCCGCCAAATGGTCAATTGCATCGGTAAGTGCATCGTTTTTAATCATTGCCAAAAACACCGCCACCCTTTTATTGGTTTTTGCGCGATTTAAAGTTTTTGAAATGATTTTTGCCACCACTTCTTGTTTTGTGATTGAAGAAATTTTGGCAAGATAGTCATACCCATCGCCGTTAAAGCCCACCAATTCTTCCCCCACAGATGCGCGGCGGACAAGGCTTAAGTGTTTTGCTTCTTGCCCGACAAAATATATGCTGTCCGCGGTCTGCTTTTCAAAATAATAGCGGTTATCCATTTTTGCCCCGCAGCGATTGAATTGCCTCGTATGTGTCGTTTTTATAGATATAGTTGCCGCTTACCAAAATGTCCGCGCCCGCCTTAACACATTTTGCACCCGTTTCTGGGATTATGCCGCCGTCCACTTCAATTAAAATGTCCTTGTTTATTTTGCGGATGTATTTAATTTTGTTAAGCGCTTTTTCGTTGAAAGTTTGACCGCCCTTGCCCGCTTTTACCGTCATAATAAGCACGGCGTCAATAAAATCTAAATATGGTTCAACCTTTTTTATGTCAGTATCCAAATCGACCACCAAACCGACCATTTTTTTGGCTTTTTTAATTTTGTGGATGATTTTTTTAATGCCGTCATCGTCAAGCACTTCAATATGCACATAAATTAAACTAAGGCTGGTTTTTAGATATTTATCAATGACCTTATCTGGCTCGTTAACCATCAAATGCGCCTCAAAAAGCAGTGCGGAATTTACCCGCAACTGGTCAATGTAGCCATAGTCAATGGTTTTAAATTTGGTGTATGTGCCGTCCATAACATCAATGTGATAGATGTCCGCCCCATAGCTGCCCACGCGTTGAACATACTCCAATTGCGAACTCATGTTTCTGCCCGCAGGCAAACTTGATGCTGAAATTAAAACTTTTTGCATAAATTTTCCTTTTGATATATAATTATATCATAATTTGAAATAAATTAAAAACAAAAACCATATTATTAATTCAAAATAATAAAAAATGCGGCAAATTTTTGCACGCACAAGTTTATGTTAGTTTATAAAAAGAAATTGCAAGCGCGATTAATTTTGGTTGTCTGCTTTTTTAAGAGTTTTTGCGCGCAACATTCCGCACGCGCCTTCTATGTCGCTACCTTGGCTGCGGCGAAGTGTGGCTGAAATGCCGTTTTTGTTTAAATCCGTAACAAATTTTTCCGCCTCGGCACGCGTGGTGGCTTTTAGGCTGCCGCCATTTTCGTTTAGGCAGATTACATTTATGTGGCAGGTTAGCCCGCTGGTTAAAGTTTTTAAACGCGCGATGTCGGCTGGAGTGTTGTTGACGCCTTTAATTAGGCAATATTCAAACACCACCCGTCTGCTGTTTTGTTGCTGATAAAATTTTACCGCTTTTATGATGTCGGCAATTGAATATTTGTTGGCAATTGGCATTATGGTTTTGCGAGTTTCGTCCGTGGTGGCGTGAAGTGAAATACAAAGCGTAATGTTAAAATTTAGGCGCGCAAATTGGTAGATTTTGTCCACCAGCCCGCATGTGGAAAGTGAAATGTTGCGCTCGCTTACATTAAAGCCGCTTTTGTCAGTTAAAAGATGCAAAAATTTTACCACATTATCGTAGTTATCAAACGGCTCGCCACTTCCCATAAGCACGATGTTGGAAAAGTTGCGTTTGGTTTTAACCCCGTTGTCCGCATTCATTGCGGCAATACTGCCCACCATTTCGCCCGCGGACAAATCGCGCACCCGTCCGCCAATTGTTGACGCACAAAATTTGCAGCCCATGCGACAGCCAACTTGGGTGGACATGCAGATTGTGTTGCCATAATTTTGATGCAAAAACACGCCCTCAATTATGTTGCCGTCAAAAAGTTTAAGTAAATATTTTTTTGTTCCATCCGCGCTTAAAAGCACTTTAACAATTTCAATCGGCTTTAAAATGTAGTCTTGTTGCAATGTGGCAATTAAATCTTTTGGCAAATTTGTTTTATTGTAATCTTTTGCTTGGATTATCGCGTCAAAAATCTGTTTAACCCTAAAACGCGGATATTGGTTAAACTTTGCATATAATTCATCCAAACTAAAATCTGCCAAAATTTCCATAAATTAACCTTGTTTTTTATTTCGCCTTATTGCAAAAATTTTATAAGTTTTATTTAATTATATCTCCCTTAACAAATTTGCCAGCATTCATATAGGCTTTGGCGGGCATTTTGCCTTTGTCTTCTGGCTGAATGGTGATTACTTCAATTGAAGTGTCTTGGCATGCGATAACAAGTCCGCGCTTTGAATCACATTCCAAAATTTCACCCACCTTGCCGCTAAGTTCGCACTCTTTTGCAAACAGAACTTTGTAGCGCAAATTGTTGTAGATGAAATAGCAATTTTCCAGCCCGCGAATTTTGTTAACCAAATCTTTTGCGGTCATATTAAAGTTTAATAGATAGTCTTCTTTTTTTATCATTGGGTAATAACTTGATTGGGACTCGTCTTGTTTAATTGGGTGATTTATGTAATAGTCAAAATTTGCAAAAAACTCTTTTAAACATTCTATTCCTAGTGTAGATAGCTTATTGAATACACTAGATGATGTATCTTCTGGCGAAATATCAATTTGTTTAGATAAATACATATCGCCCGTATCCAGCCCGGCATCGGTGCGCATAATTGTTACGCCAGTAACCTTTTCGCCATTAATAATCGCCCACTGAATTGGTGACGAGCCACGATATTTTGGAAGCAAACTTGCATGGACATTAATGGTGCAAATGTGCGGAATATCCAAAATGTTTTGGCGGATAATTTGACCATAACTTGCGGTTACAAAAAGGTCAGCATCAAGGTTTTTAAGTGGCTGCTCACCTTGTTTATTCAACTTTTCGAATTGAAAAAGTGGGATGTTGTTTTTTATGCAATACTGCTTGATTGGCGAAAAAATCAACTTGTTATTTCTGCCATTAACCTTGTCCGGTTGACTTACCACACCAACCACTTCCTGCCCCATTTCAATAAGCCCGTTTAATATTGTTGTGCTAAATTCCCCCGTCCCAAAAAATACAATTTTCACGCCACCCTCCCAATTTTAAATTATTGCATTTTTAATAATAACTTTTCTTTGACAGAAAAGTTACAAAAGAACAAGTATTGCGCCTAATCGTCTTCTGCAAGACCGCGCGGCGGAACACAAATTTTGTCGATATATAGGATGCCGTCTAGATGGTCGTTTTCGTGGCAAACGCAAACCGCTGTCCAATCTTCACATGTCAAAGTAAATTTGTTGCCATATCTATCAAATGCGGAAACAGTAACAGTTTTTGGACGCTTAACATAGTCAAATGGAAGTTTAACAGATAGACAGCCTTCTTTTTTATACTGCGCCCCACTGGTTTTGATGATGGTTGGATTGATAAATTCGATGCGCATTTCGTTTATATCAATAATAAACACGCGTTTTAGCACCCCCACTTGCACCGCGCTTAAACCCGAGCCTTTTGTAACATCAAGTGTTTCGTGCATATCGTCCAAAAGTTCCCACAAACTTTCGTCAAACTTGGTGACTGGTTTGCTTTTTTTGCGAATAAAACTATCGGTGTGTAAAACAATTTCCCTTATAGCCATAACTTCTCCTTTTAAATATTTAAAAAATCTATTTACTTTTTAAGTCTGCCAATACAAAAATTATAATAATATTTTTGTTTTGATAAGCCTAAAACTTTTAACCTTTTTATTATATCACAACCTTACAAACATTTCAAGCGTTTTTGTAAAATTACAAAACAAAAAAGCACACGCGGTGCCTTTTGTTAATGAACAAGGTTGTTAGTTCCTTTTTTATCAGTTTCTATGTTTAGTTCGGCTTCTTCTTCGTAATATGCTTGAGCAGCGGCTTTATATTCATCAGCAATAATCTTTTCCAATTCTTTTTTTGCTTTTTGAGGATCTTTCATAAAATCTTTATAATCTTTTAGCATGTTCTTTGAACGCTCGAAGTTTTCAGGGTCATTTCTATGTAAACCATCAAGGTATACCAATATGTAATTTTCTATGTATTTATCATTACTAAGACGTTTGAAATCTTTTTCAACTTCATTATCATGCGACCTTACAGTTTCCATTAAAGCCAAAATTTTATCTAGTTCAGCAATTCTAGCACTAATTTTTGAGATTTGTTTCAAATTGTAATTAGCTCGAATTCTGCAACTTAATTCATCAAATTGACCTAGAGGGTGATATTTTGATAATCTCTTTTGTAGATAATACTTAATATTATCTAACTCGACCACTAGATCTTTGCGTTCATTTACAAACTTTTTATATTGTTTTTCTAGTTCTAGGCTTGGTAAAGATAGATATTTCTCTTCAATTTTTTTGGTTGTTATAAATTTCTTTTTCATTTCATTAGTAACTTTAGATTTCTTTTCAATTTCACTAGGAAAATATATATTTGATAAAGTTTTCATATTTTCTCCTACAATACATAACTATTATACCGCAAATAAATATAAATGTCAATAATCTATATCAGTTTTATAAAGTAATTTTGAAGAATTGTCGATAGTTTTATACATTATCAAACAAAAAAGCACGCGCGGTGCCTTTTGGATTAAAGTTCTAATTCCTGTGGTTTTACTTTTTTTTGTTTTACGCGTTTGCCTATGCGGGCAAAGAAACTGGTTTTTTTGTTTGCCTTTTTGCGCTTGGTAGTTGAGTGCGAGGCGCTTTGCAGCGAAAGAGTTTGTTTTAATTCTTGCTTAATTTCTTCATCGGTTAAATTTACATACTGCAAAACATCCAAAATCTCTTTATGGTCGGATATTGGAAGGTCATCTTTCATCAGTGCGTGGTAAAAATTGAGATTTTTTTTGATTTTTTTAAACTCTTGTTCAATTTTTTCGTTTAAATTATCTTCAACTGGTTTTTTCATACTACCTCTATAGATATTATAACAACACAAAATTTTTTAGTCAAACATTTACCTTAAATTGTTTGGATTAAGTTCGATAAAAATGGAAACATCCTTTTCTATTACATCGCAAATTTTGTAAAAATCCGCCGTGATTTGTTCGTTTGGCTGATAGCGGGTTAAAATTTGGTAGCGGTATTTTTTTTGGATGCGTTTAACCGGGCTTGGCATGGCTTGAAGAAAGATTATTTGGTTTGGATATTTGCTTTTTAGCGTCTTTGTAAGGTCAAACAATTTTTTGGTAACTTCTATGGCGCGGTTGTCGCTTTCGCTTGAAACTAGTATGCGCAAAATGTTGGTAAAAGGCGGAAAATTTGTGGTTTTTCTTAGATTAATTTCCTTATCATAAAAGCCTAAATAATCGTAATTTGACGCAAACCTATACACATAATGTTTTGGTGCGTAGGTTTGCAGCACAACATAACCGTCATTGTTTTTTCTTCCTGCCCTGCCCGCCACCTGCGTAACAAGTTGGAAGGTGCGTTCGTTGGACTTATAGTCGCTGTTGTACAAGCTTACATCAGCGTCCAAAATGCCCACAAATGCCACATTTGGATAGTCGTGCCCCTTGGCAATCATCTGCGTACCGACCAAAATGCTTGGCGTGCTGGCGGCAAACTGGCTTAGTATGTTTTTATGCCCGTTTTTGCCGCGTGTAGTGTCGTTATCCATGCGAAAAATTGGCACATTTGGGTACAATTTTTTAAGGTCGTTGCACACGCGTTCGGTGCCAAGTGCGCCATATTTTATATCCGTACTGTTGCAGTTTGGACAATTTGTAAGCGCGCGATAGCGTTTGCCACAGAAATGGCATTTAAGTTCGTTATCTTCTTTGTGATAGACAAGGCTGACCTCGCAATCGTCACATTTTGCGCGATAGCCACACTTGCGGCAAATCATAAACGAGGCAAAGCCGCGCCTATTTATAAACAAAATTGCTTGTTTTTTGTTGTTTATGCAGTTGGTTAGCCCGTTTAAAAGTTTGCGGCTGTATGGAGTGGTGTTGCCGTCCATAACCTCGCCCAACATATCAATAATTTCAATTGGCGGCATTATGTTGCCCGATATGCGATTTGGCAAAGTTACAAGCGTGTATTCGCCCGACTGCGCCTTTTTAAAACTTTCCAAACTTGGGGTAGCACTGCCCAAAATAAGCGGACACATATTGTAGCGCGCACGCCAAATTGCAATGTCGTGTGTTATGTAGCGCGGATTGGTTTCACTTACATACGAGCCGTCATGCTCTTCGTCAATAATAATTACGCCCACATTTTCAACTGGGGCAAACACAGCCGAACGCGCACCCAGCACCACACGCGCCTCGCCCGAAAAAATCCTATCCCACTCGTCAAAGCGTTCGCCTTCACTAAGCCCGCTGTGCAGCACCGCCACCAGCCCGGGGAAGCGGTTGTTAAAGCGTTGCATCATCTGCGGGGTAAGGCTGATTTCTGGCACAAGCATAATGGCGGTTTTGTTTTGTTTAAGCGCGTTTTCTATAATCGACATATACACTTCGGTTTTGCCGCTGCCCGTAACCCCTTGCAATAAAAATGTGGCGTTTTTATCCGTGATTGTGCTTACCGCTTGCGCTTGCGAAGGGGTAAGCGTGTGTTTTTCCACCTTTTCACTATCAAAGTCGGGCGCGCGCATTTGCCGATTGCTGTTTTTTATAACCACGCCCTTTTGAATAAGCGTGTTAACCGCCGTTCTGCCAAAAAGGTTGACAAGTTTTGTATAGTCAACTTCGCCTTGCTCGCTTAAAAAACTTACCGCAGCAAGTTGGCTTTTTGCCCGCTTGCCGATGATGTTTATTGCAGTGTCTAAATCGGACAAAAGTTGAAGTGAAAAATTAAACTTTTCCTTTTGAGTATCCAGCCGCACACAGGATGGAATTACCAACTTTATGCAGTCGCTTAAACGCAAAAAAAAGTGTGCTGCCATAAAGTCTACCAGTTTTAAAATTTCTGGTTTAAGTTTTGGCACACTTTCCAAATTTTTTATGATTGGTTTGATTTTAGACGGGTCAAACGCGCTGGTTTGTGACATGCCTACCACATAACCAAGCACCTTTCTTCCCGCAAAAGGAACAAGCACACGCATGCCAAGTTGTGTGTTTTCTATGGCAGTGTAATCAAAAACTCTATCCACTGCATCATTGGATATATCCACAACAACTTGTGCGTACATTATTTGGACTTAACCCCAATTATATCGCCACGAAGCAACTCATTTGCAGCGTAGTCAATTGCCATGTTTGCGCTGCCGTTTAACATTGCTGGGATTTTGTTTTCCAAATCCTTGGCGCGTGAGCCAACAATGATTGCAACCGCATAGCGGCAACCTGCTTTTTGAACTAACATATCAATTGGTGGTGTAAATAGCGTAATTTGTTGTGCTACCATAAAAACTCCTTAAATTAAATCCTTTATATTATATCACAAAAAATTTTTTTGTCAACAAATTTTAAAAATTTTATTGCTCTTTTGTAGTGTTTTTTGCGCCGTCAATTATGGCTTTAACCTCTTTGTAAACATCGTAAGGTTGTTTAATGTAAAGGTAAGCAAAGCGGCTGGCTGCTGCGCCAACAAGCGGACTGGACATGCTACCAAATTGGATTACACCCGTGTTTTTGCGCAAAATTTTGTCAATCCAACTTACATTTACAGTAACTGCACCAAGCATGGTGAAGTCTAGGCTTTTGTAGTCTACCCCAATGCGGCCAGTACGGATAAGCACACGTTTGTTTGTGATTGCGTACACCGTTTTGTTGCACCACAGCGCGGTTAAAATTAAAGATATTGCGGCAATGGCAACAAAGACAACAAGATATACTATTGATGCTGCCTTATCCGAGCCGTCTGTTGCTTTGCTGGCATAAGTGCATGCAACCATAACTATGCCAATGATAATAAATATTGCCCAGCCCAAAATTTGCGTGAAAAACGCCCTGAATTTGTTTGGACGATAGGTTTTTAAAATCTGCTCATCTTCACCCAGCACCATTTTAAACAATTCGCTATCCATAAATCCTCCTACTATTAATATAAATTTTAGCACATTTAATATGCTTTGTCAAGAAAATTAACAATATCCGCAATAATGATTACAATTTAAATATGTTTTTAATAATTTTTTTAATTTTTAGTTAAAAAAGTGAAATTCTGTGATTTTTTTGATTTTTTAAGATTTTTTTAAAATTATGCAAATTTGAGTTACTTCTTCAATTTTTCAAGCGCAAGATGTGCGGCGTTTTGTTCGGCTTCGCGCTTGGTTGAACCTTGACCATATGCCACAAATTTGCCGTCTATAATAGCGGCTGAACGGAAATTTTCCTGCCCGCCCTTGGTTAGATATGTGTCCGCCTTGTAAGCTAGTTTAAGTTTGTTGTTTTGGCAATATTCTTGCAAGGTGGATTTGTAGTCATTAAGCTTTACGCCCGACTTAATTTTTTCCTTAATTTTAAGCGCATCCAACACGGCGGACGAAATGGAAGGCAAGCCAAAAGTTAAATACATCGCTGCGATCATACTCTCAATTGTGTCTGCCAAAATGGAATCGCTAACCTTTTTGCCCTTAAAACTTTTGCCAAGCATCAAGCGCGGTTCAATTTCTAGCGATTTGGCAAGTTCAGCCAAACTTTCCGTGCAGACAAAGTTGGCGCGAAGTTTAGACATTTTGCCTTCTGTTTTGTGGTAGTGTTTAAACAAAAAGTCACTAACTATTGTGGACAACACGCTGTCACCCAAAAATTCCAACCGCTCGTTACTTTCCGTTTTGTGGTCGTACGCGTACGAAGAATGAGTAAAAGCGCGTTGCTTTAACTTGTCATCACATTTTTCAAATAACTGCAAAAAATTATTTTTCATATAAAAATTATATCAATTTTGTTTGTTTTTTCAAAATATTTTTGTTCGCTTTTTGGTTTTGCGCACACAAATTTAAAAAATTATTGTATTTTTGCAAAAATTTTAACCAAATTTCAACATCTATTTTAAAAATTCATCAAGCGCGGTGGCAACATTTTCTACCCCTTGTTTTTTGCTTGCAGAGGTGGATACAATGCGGTTTTTAGCGTAGCGGATGTCGGCTGAGATTTTTTGAATTTGTGCGTTTAATTCGCTTTTGCTTATTTTGTCCGTTTTGGTTAGAACTATAAGCGCGGGATAATCATGCTCAGCAAGGTAGTCTAACATAAGTTTGTCAAGCGCAGTAGCACCAATGCGGCAATCCAACAACAGCAGCACAAGTTTAAGCGTATGGTTAGATGAAAAATAGTCATCCATAATTTTATCCCAACCAGATGCAATTGTCCTACCCGCCTGATTAAAGCCATAGCCGGGCAGGTCCACCAAATAAAATTGGTTGTTAATATTAAAATAGTTGACCAAGCGCGTGCGGCCGGGTGTGCGGCTGGTTTTGGCAAGTTTACTGTTGTTTGTAAGCATGTTTATCAAACTGGATTTGCCCACATTACTGCGCCCAACAATTGCCACTTGCGGCAACTCGTCGTTTACAAACTCGCCCACCTTAGTTGCGCTTTTAACAAATTTCGCGTTTATAAATCTCATATCTAATTCCTAGTATAATTATACCATAAATTTACTTTTATGGCAATAGATTATATTTATTTTAATTAAATTGTTATGTGATTTAGTTAAAATGAAACTTTAAGTATTCATCAAAAATGCTATCCAAATCGTACACTCCGTTTGGTTTTTTTGTTGCCATTACTGTGGCAATTTATAAATTTTATCGAACAAATGTTCTAAAAGAGTTGACTTTATCGAACAAATGTTCTATAATGGTGGTATGAAGGATAGAGCGATTTTACATGTGGATATGAATAATTTTTATGCGTCGGTTGAATGTTTAACAAATCCCAGCCTTAAAAACTACGCGGTGGCGGTGGCGGGCGACCCAAACAAGCGCACGGGGATAATTTTGGCAAAAAACTATCTGGCAAAGGTGTACGGGGTTAAAACTGGCGAGGCTATTTGGGAGGCAAAGCAGAAATGCCCCACCCTTATAACTGTGGCGCCGCACTTTGAAAAGTACGCTGAAATAAGCCAGCGGGCGCATGAAATATATTACAGATACACCGACATTATTGAGCCATTTGGCATTGACGAATGCTGGTTGGATGTTACTGCCAGCCTAAAATTTTTTGGATGCAGCGCGGTTGAGTTGGCAAAGCGGATACAGCGCGAAGTGTTTGATGAACTTGGTCTGACCGTGTCAATTGGGGTTAGTTGGGGTAAGACGCTGGCAAAACTGGGCAGCGACATGAAAAAGCCGATGGGGCTTACCGAAATTAATAGAAAAAACCACATTGATATAATTAAAAAGCTTAAAATTGAGGACATGATTATGATTGGGCGGCACACGGCAAAAAAGTTGCGGGCTATGAATGTTAACACGCTGTACGATTTGTACCTATTAAATCCTGAATTTTTGCGCAAACATTTTGGGGTGGTTGGAGTGTATATGCACAATGCGGTTAGCGGGATTGATGACGATGTGCTGATTACCCCGCGCGATGAAGACACAAAAAGTGTGGGAAATGGTGCAACTGCTGTGCGGGACATGGTGGATGCTGAAGAAATTAAAAATTTTTTGCACGACTTGGCTGTTAAGGTGTCAAAGCGGATGCGGGCGCATGGGTTTGCAGGGAAAACGCTGCATTTGGGGATTAAATTTGCCGATTTTAGTTACCTTAGCGCGCAGCATAGCCAAAGTTTTTATTTTAGCAATGAGCAAGATATTTATAATTTGGCGTACAAAATTTTTGTTGAACTGACGGGCGGGAAATTTGCACCCGTACGCGCGCTTAGGATAAGTGTAAACAACCTTATAACTAAGCAAGAAAAAGAACAAATTAATCTGTTTAAAAACCAAAAGAATGAAAATCTGTGCCTTGCAATTGACCAGTTGAAAGAAAAATTTGGGGAAAATGTAATTTCGTTTGCAAAGGATTATATTAGTTAGATCACGCGGGCTTTGGAAATAAATGCAAAATATGGTGCATAATATTAGTATGAAAAAATGCGCGATTGTTTTGCTTTTGTTTTACGCGGTCACCATATGCCTTGGCGGGTATTTTTGCTTTGTTGCGCTAACACACAAAATTAAATATGTGGACGAAATAAATATGGTGGCAAAACAATATACCCTACCACCCTATTTGATTGCAAGCGTGATTAATGTGGAAAGTGGATACAACAAAAATGCCAAGTCAAGCAAAAACGCAATTGGGCTTATGCAAATAAAAGTTGACACAGCAAACTTTTTAAATGACTATTACAAATTGGATTTGCTAGTTAGTGAAAACGATTTGTTTAACGAAAAAACAAATATACTCTACGGGGGTATGTATTTAAGATATTTAATTAATAAGTTTGCTAGTTTAGATACTGCGCTTGCCGCATACAATGCTGGTGAAACGCGGGTTAGAGTTTGGCTAAATGATAAAAGCTTTTCTTTTGACGGAAAGAGTTTAGATAATATACCTTTTAAAGAGACAAGTGATTATGTTAAAAAAGTTAATAAAAACATGAAATTTTATAAAAAATGGCTGTAAATTTGCAAAATTTTTTAAATTTATGGGTTTTTTATTGATTATTTTTATCTTTTATGCGTTTGTATTGGATAAGTTTTATTAAAATCATAACCACCAAAATTAAAACGTACACCGCGCTTATTATGCCAGAAACAACATACAAGTATCTTACAATAAATCCGTACCCAATATTTGACAAAATTAAATTTGCCACAACAACTATTAAAGCCACAAAAATGGATTTTTTGTTGTGCGATAAAATTTTGTAGTTGTTATATGCGCACACCATAAGGGTTGAAAACAGCGCCAAAATTAGTGTAACAAAATAGATGTAGTAAAATGTTTTTGATACATTTGCGCTGGCTTCAAACATTGGCATGTCGCTAACAAAAGTGTTTGACGCAAGCACAAGGATTGAAATAAGCACGATGCCGCAAATTGTTAAAATTGAAAATATCCTACCCAACTTTTTTTGCCCAGATTCAAAAAAAATTGGAAGCGCGGTTGCAAAATTGTTTACCCCAAAAAGTATGCCATAAAAAACTGCAATATAGGTTGTGCCTTGATTAATGCCTAGATTTACATTTTGCGGATTAATGTTTTTTAGCCCGTTGATCACAATTGCAAACAACATTATTGGCACAATTATGTTTGACACTAGCTTTATTTTTTCTATCCCGCCCAAAATAATAACAAACGCAAGCACGCTTAGCACAATTGACGGAATTTTGTACCCAACATTAAAAAATGTTTTAAACATGTAATCCGCGCCCGCCAGCATGCCAGCCGATGTTATGGTGAAGTTGATTATAATAAAAATGTTGGTTAATTTTGTCATTCGTCCAAAAATTATTGCGTTAAATTGACTATAACTGCCAATTTTAAGTTTGTGTTTTATGTAGTCGATTACAAAAAACAGATACACATACAAAAGCCCAAACGCAACCAAACCAATCAAGCTTGCCCCGCCAAACTGAAAAAAGAAGACATAAATTTCTTTGCCCGACGCAAACCCCACGCCAATTATTGCGCCCAAAATTAAAAAATAGTCCACCACAGTTTGAATTACGCTGTTTTTTGCCATACCTATTATATGACAGCAAAATTGATAATTTTATCTAAAAAATCACAAAATCACAAAAAAAGTTTACACCAGTAAACTTTTTTCAATTTTTATAAATTTTGTTTAAATAAACTTGAATTTTGATTGTTTTGCGGGAAATTTATGTAAGGACTAGGCCTTTGTTTGATACATTATTATGCGGTTGCAATGCTCGCATGGGAGCATTTTGGCGGTTTTTAGTTTTTCTACAAAATTGAGTGGCAATTCAACGCTGCAACCACCACAAAAGTTGTCAACAAGCGGAACAAAAACTGGGAAAATGCCCGCCTCTTTCATCTGCTTATATTTGGCGTACTTTTCTTTATCTTCCACTTTTGGTTCTAACTCTTTAATCTGTTGGACGATGGCAGCGATTTTTGGTGCAACTTCTTCCCGCTTTTTTTCTATCTGCATTTTGTACACTGCGCTGTGCTTTTTTGCCTCGGTTAATTTTGCGCTAAGTTCGGCACTTTTGCGGACAATTTCTTCCGACTTGCGCACCAAATCTTCCACCCGCCTATTTTCTTCACTTAAATCGCCAACCAAATCGTTTGTGTCTTGAATTAAGGTTGAAATGTTATCCAAATTAATATTGTCGCTGTTGCGCTTTTTTACAATATCCGCATTGCCGCGATACTTATCAAAGCGGTTGTTTGCGATGTTGAAATTTTTTATAATATCGTTGGCTTGCGCTTCAAGTTGTTCAAATCTGGCGCGGCCTTCTTGCAATTTTGCTTTGTATTCTTTAAAATTTACGCTGGCTTGGCACTTGTCCACTTCCCTATTAAGCGCATAAATTTGTCTGTCTAATTTTTGAATTTCCAATATAGTTTTCATTATCTCCTCCCATTGCTGCCCTTATCGTCATCGCCTTCGCCCAAATCTTCTTTAAGGCGTTTTAATTTTGATGGGTGGCGCAATTTACGCAATGCCTTGGCTTCAATTTGGCGAATACGCTCCCTTGTAACCGAAAATTCACGCCCAACTTCTTCCAGTGTGCGCGGATGCGAATCGTCCAATCCATACCTTAGGCGGATAACTTTTTGCTCACGCGGGGTTAACACTTCAAGCACATTCATAAGTTGCTCTTTAAGCATGTTTTGTTGGGCAATTTCTTGTGGAGAAAGCGCGTTCTCGTCTGGGATTAAATCTCCAATTTTGCTGTCGTCTTCCTGCCCCAATTTGCTTTCTAGCGAGATTGGGTCTTGCGAAATGCGTTGTATTTCCAACACTTTTTGCACACTTATCCCCATTTTTTCTGCAATTTCGTCCACTGTTGGGTCTCTGCCAAGCTCTTGCATCAAATCCCTAACCGCATGGCTGTGCTTTGAAATGGTTTCCGACATATGCACTGGTGTGCGGATAAGTCTGCCCAAATCCGAAATGGCGCGTGTTATACTTTGGCGAATCCACCATGTGCCGTAGGTTGAAAATTTAAAGCCTTTGTTGTAATTAAACTTTTCAACCGCCTTCCAAAGCCCGATATTGCCCTCTTGAATTAAATCCAAAAACGGCAGTTTGTTTTGATACCTTTTGGCAACACTTACCACCAAGCGCAAGTTTGCCTCGCAAAGTTTTTTGCGCGCTTCTTCGTCATGCTCTTCAATATAGCGGCGGCTGAGTTCCTTTTCTTCCTCCGGGGTTAAAAGAGGAATTTTGCCAATGTCTTTTAAATACATTTTGATTGGGTCGTTAACATTAATTTGGCTGATTATATCTTCATATTCCTTATCGTCTACCGGGATGTCTTGAATGGCCTCGGTTATTTTTATGCCATTTTTGATAAGGTTTTCTTTAACCTTTTCCGCATCCTCCATGTCCAAGTCATATGTGTCAACAAGTTTGCCAAAAAGAGTATCATCACTTATTGAACGTTGATGATTGTCTTTAAACTGTTGCAACAATTTTGCGCTGATTTCGTCTATATTTGCCATTATAACTCCTTTTTAACCTCTTTTCTAACATAGTAGATAATATAATCTTTAAAATCTATTTTTGCGTCTTTGTTGTAGTGTTTAAGCGCGTTTATAAGCCCGATGTTGGCAACCTGAATTAAGTCTTGCAAATCCACATCTTTGTGCAAGGTTTTGTAGTTGCAACACAGATACAGCACGTCAAGCAAATACGCGTTTAAAATTTGATGCTGAATTTGCTCGGTTGGATTTACACAATACTGATTTAATAAATTTTTTAGCTCTGCCTTTTTAACTGGTTTGGATTTTTTTAGGTCGGCATAGTAGTCAACCAATCGTTCAAGTTCGCTATCGTCCAAATCAACCGTGGCGCTTGGCTCAAAATCTGCATAAAAGTAGGCTTGCACATCTTTTGCGCTGTATCGCCCAAGTTTTGCTAGTTCCATATAGGTTTCGTCCAAATTTTCAACGCCCAAATTTTTTAAATATGTATAAAGTTTGTCCGTTTTGTCAATTTTTATCATTTAATTTCATTAATCCTTTTTGTTAACTCTTGCAATTTGGTTAGATATTCATACTGTTGCTGCTGGGTTGGTGCGGAAATCATCTGCTGCTTAACCTGCTCCCACTCTTGCTTCAACTGATACTTGTTGATTTGCTTTATTGCGTCTTGCAACTGCACATTGAATATTTCGTCTGATGGGAAAACATAGTTTATAACCTTGTCCAAGGTTGAATTGTTTTTAATGTCAAACTGGTCAAACAAACTGGACACGGCAAAATTTTGATTTTCCTTAAGCTTTTCTGCCACAAACTTATATAATGAACTTAATTCATCATCCGCATTGAAAAATCCTGAAAAATCTTCAAAATTTTTTAACTTTTTATAAATTATTGCAGCAAGAAGCATGATTTTGCTATCCAAAATGTTTTTGTTGCTGACAATTTCGTTAGTTTCAACCTCTTCATTTGCTGGCTTGCTGTGGTTTGAATTGATTTGCATAAGCTGGCGGCGAAGTGAATCAAGCGGAATTTTTACCATTTGCTGCACCATTTTTAAATAGATTTCCTGCTCAGTTGGGCTTGAAAATTTAGCGATGTAATTTAACGCCTCTTCCACATAGCGCGTTTTTTGCGAATTTACATCAAGGTCGTATTTTTTTGCCTTGTCGGTCAAAATAAAGTCGACACAATCAATGGCGTTTGAAAGCTCTTCAACAAAAGCGTCCTTGCCAAATTTGTTGATATATTCGTCCGGGTCTTTTGCCTTGTTAAGCCGCACAACTTTAACATTTAGGTCAACCGATTTTAGCGTTTCAATTGCTTTGTATGTGGCGTTTTCGCCCGCCGAATCACCGTCCAAGCAGACGATTACATTATCCACAAGTTGTTTGATTTTGCGTGCATGTTGTTGGGTTAACGCCGTACCCATACAACCTATTGTGTTGGTTAAGCCAACTTGGTGGCAAGATATGACATCGATATGCCCTTCTACAATAATAATGGTATCCAAAAGTTTTTCTTTTTTAAGGTCGCGCACAAAGTTGTAGCCAAACAAAATTTCACTTTTGTTAAAAATTGCGGTTTGGTTGGTGTTTTTATATTTGGTGTGGTCGGGAGATACTTCCACACTTCTGCCCGAATAGCCCACCACATCGCCAAATCCGTTAAAGATTGGAAATATTACCCGCTTGCCATAAAAATCGTACAAACGCTGCCCGTCATCGCTTAGCCCAACCACGCCCGAAGTAAGCATGTCTTGCGTGGAAAAGCCTTGCTTTTTTAAATACAGCGGCAGGTCGTCAAAATTAACCGACACGCCAATTTTAAACTTATCTATCATCTCCGCGTTTATTTTGCGCTGCTTTAAATACTGCGCTTGCGGGCTGTTTGGATAGTTTATAAGGTTGTTGTGGTAAAATTCGGTGGTGTGTTTAAGCACATTGTACATCAATTCGCGCTCTTTTTTCTGCGCGGCAAGCTGCTCATTTTCCTGCTGAGTTGGTGGCTGAATGTTGTACATTTTGCACAAAAATTCCACGCTTGACCAAAAGTCCAAATTCTCCATTTTCATAACAAAATTGAAAATATTGCCGCTTTCTCCACAGCCAAAGCATTTAAAAAACTGGCCATTTTCCCTAACTGCAAAGGACGGCGTTTTTTCCGTGTGAAAAGGACAGCAAGCCCAATAGTTACCCCCGCGTTTAGTTAATGTGAGGTAACGGCTTGCCAAATTAACAATGTCTATTTTAGAACGAAGTTCATCCAAAAATGCCGAATTTGAACTACTCATTTACAAAAACAAAAAATCCTTATGATATATAATACCACACGCGCAAAAAAAATCCTAATAATTTTTTATATTTTAAAATTTTACAAAAACAAAGCCCTTTAACAATTTGCGCCAAAGGGCATGTTTTTTATAAATTTGTTTTATCAATATCTAATTACGCTAAAGAAGAAACTTTATTTTTTAGATTTTTTTACTGGTTTTTTAGCGGGTTTTTTGGTTGCTAATTTAACCGCTTTGGTTGCTGGTTTTTTAGCAGTTTTTGCCTTTGTTGTTTTTGCGCTAGTGCTGGTTTTGGTTGTTTTTGCGCTGGCTTTTGCTGATTTAGTTGCAACCTTTTTTGCTGGACTAGCGGTTTTTGCGCTTGCCTTTTTTACGCCTTTAACCGAGCCAGATTTGATAGCAGCTTGTGCGGCAGCAAGGCGGGCAATTGGCACACGGAATGGACTGCAACTTACATAGTCAAGCCCAATTTTGTGGCAGAATTCAATGCTGGATGGGTCACCACCATGCTCACCACAAATGCCAGTGTGAAGTGCGGTGTTAGAAGATTTTCCAAGGTTGATAGCCATTTCCATAAGTTTGCCCACACCAGTTGTGTCAAGGCGGGCAAATGGGTCGCTTTCATAAATCTTACTTGCATAGTATGATGGCAAGAATTTGCCAGCATCGTCACGGCTAAAACCAAATGTCATCTGGGTTAAGTCGTTTGTACCAAAGCAGAAGAAATCGGCTTGCTTTGCAATTTCGTCTGCGGTAAGTGCGGCACGCGGAATTTCTATCATTGTGCCAACCTTATATTTAAGGTTAGATTTTGCCTTTTTAATAACTTCGTCTGCGGTTTCAACCACAATCTTTTTAACAAAAGCCAATTCCTTAACTTCGCCGACAAGCGGAATCATAATTTCTGGAACAACTTTCCAATCTGCGTGTTTCTTTTGAACATTGATTGCTGCCTTAATAACCGCCTTGGTTTGCATAACTGCAATTTCTGGATAGGTTACGGTTAGGCGGCAGCCCCTATGCCCCATCATTGGGTTAAATTCGTGCAAATCGCTTATAAGTTGTTTGATTTGAGCAACTGTTTTGCCTTGAGTGGCTGCAAGTGCCTTGATGTCAGCCTCGTTGGTTGGCACAAATTCGTGCAAAGGTGGGTCCAAGAAACGAATTGTTACCGGTCTACCCTTTAATGCCTCCATAAGCCCTTCAAAGTCTTTTTGTTGCATAGGTTCAATTTTTGCAAGGGCGGCCTCGCGCTGTTCAACCGTGTCTGCACAAATCATTTCACGGAATGCGCCAATTCTGTCTGGCTCGAAGAACATATGCTCGGTACGGGTTAAACCAATACCTTCCGCGCCCAATTCAACCGCACGGCTTGCGTCAGCTGGGGTGTCTGCATTTGTGCGCACACCCAAAGTGCGATATTTGTCCGCCAACTTCATAATTCTGCCAAAATAGCCACTGTTAGGGTCAGCAGGGACAGTTTTGATTATTGTATTGTAGATTTTGCCAGTTGAGCCGTCAAGCGAAATGCCATCGCCTTCCTTATATACCTTGCCAGCAAGGGTAAAGCGTTTGTGTTCTTCATCCATTTTGATGTCGCCACAACCAGAAACGCAGCAAGTACCCATACCGCGCGCAACAACGGCGGCGTGTGAGGTTTGCCCACCGCGAACGGTTAATATGCCTTGTGCATATTTCATACCTTCAATATCTTCTGGGCTGGTCTCAAGGCGGACAAGCACAACTTTTTTGCCCTGTTTGCCAAGTTTAACCGCATCTTCTGCTGTAAACACAATTGAGCCAGCAGCCGCACCTGGGCTAGCCGCAATGCCCTTGCCTACAACATTGTTTTTGTCTGCAAGTTTAAGTGCAGCGGCGTCAAATGTTGGGTGCAAAAGCATATCCAAGGTTTTAGCATCAATTTGCATCAATGCTTCTTGCTCGGTTATCATCTTTTCATCAATAAGGTCACATGCGATGCGGATTGCTGCGGCTGCCGTACGCTTGCCGTTGCGGGTTTGAAGCATGTATAGGTGTTTATCTTCAATGGTAAACTCCATATCTTGCATATCTCTATAGTGTTTTTCAAGCGTTTTGCATATGCCTTGGAATTGTTTGTAAACTTGTGGCATAACTTCCGCCATCTTTTCAATTGGCATTGGAGTGCGCACACCGGCAACCACATCTTCGCCCTGCGCATTCATCAAAAATTCACCCATAAGGCCTTTTTCGCCAGTGGCTGGGTTGCGTGTGAATGCCACACCTGTGCCAGATGTTTCACCCATATTGCCAAATGCCATCATTTGAACGTTGACCGCTGTACCCCAAGAATATGGGATGTCGTGGTCCATGCGGTATATGTTTGCACGCGGATTGTCCCACGAACGGAAAACTGCCTTAATTGCTTCAAACAACTGCTCTTTTGGGTCGGTTGGGAATGGTTTGCCAATTTGCTTTTTGTATTCCGCTTTAAACTGACGAGCCAACTCTTTTAGGTCATCAGCGGTTAAATCCACATCAAAGACCACGCCCTTTTTCTCTTTCATTTGGTCGATAAGCTTTTCAAAATATTTTTTGCCAACTTCCATAACCACATCGCTGAACATTTGTATGAAACGGCGATAGCAGTCCCATGCCCAACGCGGATTGTTGCTCTTTTTAGCAAGAGTTTCAACCACATCTTCGTTTAAGCCAAGGTTTAAAATAGTGTCCATCATGCCTGGCATGCTGGCGCGCGCGCCCGAACGAACAGATACAAGCAGCGGATTTTGCTTGTCACCAAATTTTTTACCCGTAATTTTTTCTAGCTTTGCGATGTACTGCATAATTTCCGCACGGATGCTGTCGTTAATCTGCCTGCCGTCCGCATAGTATTGAGTGCATGCTTCGGTTGAAATTGTAAAGCCTTGTGGCACTGGAAGACCTAAATTGGTCATCTCTGCAAGGTTTGCGCCCTTGCCTCCAAGAAGTTCACGCATGTTGGCGTTGCCTTCACTGAATAAATAAACATATTTTTTTGCCATTTTTCCTCCTACAATATAAATTCTAACTTTATTCCCCTAGAATTATTGTCTAAAATAGGATAATAAATCCGTAAAAAAATAGCAAACGATTTTTTACAAAATTTGAATTTTATTTAAAATTAGTGGATTTTTGGGGTTTTTAAATTGTCCTTATCCTTTTTGCTGGATGACGGAAAGGCTGTTTAGAGTACGGGGGCTAATCGGGGCGGGGCTTTTGCGCCAAAACGGCGGAGCGTTTTGGCGCGGCGGCAAGGCCGCGCCTTGCCGCGATGCGCCCGCTGGGCGCATAAAAGCCCCGCCCCCGTCACCCAGCTTTCAACATAAGCCAAACCTACCCCATGCCCAACATTTAGTGCTGTCAAGCAAAATCACAACAAGAAAGAAAAATAAAGTTGTAAAAATTGACATTTGTTGTTTGCGTTTTAAATTTTTTTGGCTTATAATATATGTATACAAAGGAATGGTTTGCATATAATAAAAAGGAGGTAGTTTATGGAAAATATGTCATTAGAACAAATTAATCACGCTTATTTTGATTTGTTGGATAAATCTAAAGGAAGCAACAAAACTGCCTTTTTTATGTATCTAACAACGCGCAGAATGATTAGTGCAGCAATAAAGCAAGAAAATATTTACAACATGCATCAAGAATTAAAGGCGCGGCTTAAAGAAGAGCGCAAAAAACAAAAAGCACAACAAAAAATGCAAGCCGAAACAAGTTTTGGACGTTAAAGATAAAGGGATTATAATTAAATTAACAGATTATTTAGAGGCGGACAAACTCGCCTCTGTTTTTAGTTTGCAACAGGGGATTATAACTGCAAAATTTGCGGGCGTCAAAAAGGAAAAGGCAAAATTTAAAGCGGTTGCCCAGCCATTTTGTTTTGCGGATTTTGATTTGGCGGAAAAGAATGCGCAGTTTATTGTTACCCAAGCAAGCGTTATTGACAATTTTTTTGGCATAGTTGCCGACTACAACAAAGCCATCTGCGGATATATTATTTTGGATATTATTAATTCGCTTGTGCCAAAAGGCAAAACTGAGCCAGAAATATTTTTAACCACACTAAACAGTTTAAAAGAGTTGGAAACTTGCGACCACTACCCCGCCACAATCCGCTTTATTGTAAAATTTATTGATTTATGCGGCATGGGGCTGGAATTTTTTGACGCCAAACATGTCTATTTGGATAAAATTTCGGGCAACTTCACCCCTAGCGCAAACCAAGACTGTATCCAAATTGACAACAAGGTTTATGAAGCAATAAAAAACATTTGTACTCAGCAAAACGAAAAAACATCCGCACAAGAAACCACCCTTAAACAAGCCATTCGCCTACTTCACAACATTCTGCTTGCCAAATTTGGCGAAGATATAAAAAGTTTTTCCTTCATTTAGCTGGCGCCGCCAGTTTTTTTATGAAAAAAAATTATTAAGTATCTATAATTTTAAAAAACTGCCATGTAGGCAGTTTTTTTATTCTTCGTATTTTAGGCCGAATTGTTCAAGGGCTTTAAGGTCATTGCGCCAGTTGGGTTTAACCTTGACATAAAGTTGCAGGTTGACTTTTTGTTCCACCAAATGCTCGATAGATTTGCGGGCGGCGGTGGAAATTTTTTTAATCATATCACCGTTTTTGCCAAGGATGATTGCTTTGTGATTTTCTCGTTCACAATACATGTCAGCAAAAATGTCAATTATATTTTCATTCTCTTTATAATCGGTTATTGCAACATATACCCCGTGAGGTATTTCGTCTTGCAAAAGCATAAGTGCCTTTTCGCGTATAATTTCAGCCGCCATAAATCTGAGATTTTTATTGGTGTATTCGTCTTGCGGATAGTAGCGCATTTCGTAACTATATTTTGGCAGATACTTTTTAATTATATTTAACAGCATATCCACATTTTTGCCTTTTAGCGCGCTTATTGGGACAATTTCATCAACTGCAATATTATTTAGTATAATAAGTTCTTTTGCAAGTTTTTCATGCGTTGTTTGGTCAATTTTGTTAATAATAAGCAGTTTTTTCGCAGTTTTGCTAACTTTTTTAGAAATTTTTTCAAATTGTTCGTATAATGGTTTGATTGCAGAAATCATTATAAGCACCACTTCGGTATCCTCGTTGGCAGCAGCAATTTGTTTGTCCATCTCGTCATCAACAAGTGTGTTGCGCTTATGGTACCCGGGGGTATCCACAAAAACAATTTGAGTGCTATCGTCATTATATATACCGCAAATATTTTCACGCGTGGTTTGACTTTTTGGGCTTACAATTGAAACCTTATGACCAACCAGCGCATTTATAAGTGTGCTTTTGCCAACATTTGTATCCCCTACCACAGTTACAAACCCGCATGCAAATTGTTTACTTTTATTTTCTAATTTATCTTTTTCTATTTTTTCTTCATCTTTTTTAGATGCCCCCACGGGGTAACGCAAAATGTTTAGAGATGACAAAATTTCTTCTTGCTTAGCGGCCATAATCTTTTCGTCATCCGCATTCATGTGGTCATAACCCAAAATGTGAAGCAAGCCGTGGCACAACAAAAAGCAAAATTCCCGCTTTACACTATGCCCATACTGCTTGGCTTGCTTTTCCGCCTGCGTTTTGCAAATGTAAATGTCGCCAATAGTAAGTGTGTTTGTGCTTTGGTCAATGTCGCACGCGTAATCGTTTAAATTAAGCGCGCTGTTTATTTTAAGTTCAACATAAGGATAAGTTAGCACATCGGTAACCTTGTCTATGTTGCGGGTGGATTTGTTTAAACTACGTATTTTTTGTTCCCCAACAATTGTTACATTAACCACTGCGTTATCTGGCAAATTAAAAAGATTTTGTACCTTGTTGTAAACCGATACAAAACCCTTTTTTATCTCTTCGTCCAACGCGCCAATTATGTTAATCATTTGTTTTTTGTTCTCCTTTAACTTATTATCCCGTTAACCGTAATTATTGTGGTTGCGTAAAGCTTGTCGCCTTGCACGCTAAACGATTTTTCTTCGTTTAAAATTGTGTGGTTGTTTGGCAGTTGTTCAAGTGCTTGAAGATAGCAATTTTCCATAAGCTGCTGTTTTTCTTGCTCAAAATCGTGTTCAACCGCAACTTGCTCCAATTCAAAATATGTGATTGTGGTTTGCTTTATTGGGATAAGGCTGCTAATATAACTATTATACTCAACCACATCAAAAAAATCAAACGAATTTTTATTTTTTGAAAATAATTGCTTGTTGAACAGCGAATATTTGTACCCCACCATTTTTTTGCCCGTGCGCGCTAGCTTATAGGTGGTTTTGGGTAGAATAAGTTGTTGTTTAACATAAATTTTGGCTTCTATTTCAGCAATAGGCATAACCGGGATTTTGTTGCCCGCGCTATCCAAATTAAAGGGCAGCACAAGCACATCACCCGCGTTTACAAAGTCGCCCACCTTAACATTTATTGTGCCAGTTAGCACGTTGATGTTTGTGATAATTCCGCTGCTGACCGCACAAATTGGCGGATATTCCTGCGGATTATACACCAATTTTTCGCTTAAATTTACAATTATTGCCGTGCCTTGGCGGATTACGGACACTTGCGCAAGGCGGTTGTAATTATTAAGCAAAATTGATTGGATTTGCTGGTTGGATTTGGTGGTGAGTTTGCCCCTTTTCACCCCATTCTCTGCCAAAACTGAGATTATTTCTTGTTTGGATAGTTGTTCGTTGCCATAGATGCGGATTTGCCAAACATAGTTGCTGGCAAAAATGGCAAACAAAATTCCAAAAAACAAGCCGATAATTATGCCCAAATTTGCAAGCGCAAGTTTTGGGATAAGTTTAACTTTTGTAAGCGTCTTTTTAATTTTGTAGTTGGCAATAAATCGATTTATCCGCTTGCTGTCCGCATCGCGCACTTCAAACGACATGTGGGTAGCATCTGTTTTTAGGATGTTGGCAAGCTGAATTTTTTTGCGGTGCAGGGTCTTTATAAGCTCGTTTAGGTTGTATCCTTCCAATTCAATTTTCATACCCACCTACATTGTTTCCACCTTGTTAATAAGCCCAGCAATTGAACACGATGATTTGTCAAGATATTTAATTTTTAAATTTGTGCCATAAACTTTTAGCGTGGCGGATTTAAGTTGAAAAAACATCTCGTTTTCAGCAAGTGCAATCACCGACTTTAAACCTTCAACATACAAAACATTGCCGCCAAGGTTTATTATGCGATAGTTTAAGCTCACCCCCGCGGACAGCATAAGTTTTTCAACTTCTTCCAGCATTGACATACAAAATTATATGCGAAGTTGATTTAAAAAAGAATATTCGCGCTTTTAATAGAATAAAAAAAGCGGGTTAAATGCCCGCATTGTTGCCTTTGTTTAATTGCTTTGCTTTTTCATTTAAAGTTGCTTGCCAAACCAAATTGCCCGGCACCTCAGTATCTTTACCATGTTGTTTGCGATTATCTGCCAAGGCAAATAAATCGTCCAATGTAAAATCAGCAAAATTCAAAGCGTCAATGTAATAAATGCCAAGTTTGTCGCCATCAACCACATACTCCTTGCCAGTGTTTATACCTAAATCTTTGTAAAACTTTTCAATAGGCTTATTGTAATCGGCAATAGAAATTGTATGCGCTTTTTCCGTGTTTTCTTTGGCGATTTTGTGCTGCTCTTCTGCACTTAAATCTACATGCTTTCTAGTTAACATATTCATTAATGATGGGAACATGTCAGCAAATTCTTTTGCAGTTAAAGGTTTTTTAACTTGATTAATATCATTTTGATGCTTTAATTTTTTTGCATTATCTATTCCATTATAATCTGAAATTTTACGTCTTCTAACATCATCTAGGTAACTTTGAGTTATTTCATCATAAATTTTTTTATCCATATTTCACCTCTAAGAATATTGTAGCACATATTTTGATATTTGTCAATATTTTTTGTTTTTTATTAAAAATTTTGCAATCTTTGTTGTTTTTTGCAATTTTTTTGCATTTTTTTCAAATTTTTTGCAATTTTTGTTTACTTTTTTTCATTTTTTGCAAATTTTGCAAAATTATTTGTTTTTAAGTTGAGTGTCAAGATAGGTTTCGTAATCAATTTCGTTGTCATATTCAAGGGTTTTGTTTATGCGGATAATGCGGTTGGCAACGGTAGACAAAATCTCTTCATCATGGGTGGCAAAAATCATGTTGCCAGCAAAGCGTTCCATACCCTTATTTAATGCGGTGATACTTTCCAAATCCAAGTGGTTTGTAGGCTCATCAAACAGCAAAAAGTTGCCCGCTTCAAGCATCATTTTTGCAAACATGCAGCGCACCTTTTCCCCGCCCGACAGCACCTTGGCTTTTTTGTTTGCCTCTTCACCACTGAAAAGCATTCTACCAAGCCAACTGCGCAAGAAAGTGGAATCAGTTTCTTTGGTGAATTGACCAATCCAGTCGGTAAGCGGAAGTTCACAATTTTCAAAATACGCGTTGTTGTTTTGTGGAAGGTAGCCCACTTTTATGGTTTTGCCCCATTTTACTTCGCCCGTATAATCAGTGTCGTTGCCCGACAAAATTTCCATAAGCGCGGTTACTACATTGCTGTTGTCCGACATAATTGCAATTTTGTTGTCTGGGCGAACGGTGAACGAAACATTTTCAAACACTCCCTTTTTTGTAAGGTTTTTTACAAACAAAATGTCGTTGCCAATGCGTTGGTCAAACTTAAAATCGATGTACGGATATTTGCGGCTGGATGGCTTGATGTCTTCAATTGTGAGGCGTTCCAACTCTTTTTTACGGCTGGTGGCCTGGCGGGATTTTGATGCGTTGGCAGAAAAGCGCGCAATAAAATCTTGCAACTCTTTGGCGCGCTGCTCCGCCTTTTTGTTTTGCTCTTTTTGTTGACGCAAAATAAGCTGGCTGGTTTCGTACCAAAAGTCGTAGTTGCCAAGATAAAGATTTATTTTACCATAATCTATGTCACAAATATGCGTGCAGACCTTATTTAAAAAGTGGCGGTTGTGGCTGACAATTATAATTGTGTTTGGAAAGTCAAGTATAAAATTTTCCAGCCAGCGTATGGTTTTTAAATCCAAATTGTTGGTTGGCTCGTCCAAAATAAGGTTGTCTGGGTTGCTAAAAAGCGCCTGAGCAAGCAGAACTTTAACCTTTATTTTGCCGTCAACTTCACCCATAAGTTTGGTGTGCATTTCTTTGGGAATGTCAAGGCTGTTTAATAAACTTTCCGCATCGCTTTCCGCATTGTAGCCGTCAAGTTCCATAAATTCCGCCTCTAAATCGCCCGCGCGGATGCCGTCCTCTTCGCTAAAATCCGCCTTGCTGTAAAGCGCTTCGCGTTCGTCCATAATGTCTACAAGGCGTTTATGCCCCATAAGCACAGTGCGAAGTACGGTATATTCGTTATACTTTTCCTGATTTTGTTCAAGCACAGAAAGGCGTTCTTTGGCGGGAATAATAACCTCGCCTTTGTTGGGCTCTAACTCGCCAGAAAGCACCTTCATAAAAGTGGATTTGCCCGCGCCATTTGCCCCTATTACGCCATAGCAATTGCCCTTGGTAAATTTTAAATTGACCTCATCAAAAAGTTTACGGCTGCCAAACTGCACTGCAACATTGTTTACTGTTATCATTTTTTCTCCTAAACTATCCTATATTAACATAAAAAAATTTTTTTTGCAACAATAAACATTGTTTAATTTAAAATATTAACTTTATTAAGATAAAATATTGACTTTTTGTGGGTTTTGTGATATAATTTAAATATGATTAAAGAAGATATTAAGGTTGTTTTGGGTGTAAATAGTTTGCAAAAGGCGTTTGAACTTAAAATTGACTATGCAAACAATGCTGCAAAACTAAATGGTAAACCATATAAAATGGACACACATGCTTTTTACAGCAAGCTTGCGGGTATTGTTTCGTTTTGGGAACGCGATATGGTGGATAAAAACACAATTGACGGTGTCGGCTATTATGTGCATATCTTTAAAGACGGCAAAAAATATTTTTATGACGGAAAAAACAAATTTCCTTTAAACTTTAATATGTTTATAGAACTGTTAAAGGAGTATCAATTATGGTAAAATTCTTTTTGGGTGAAGTTGACAAAAACAAGCCTAATATTAGCGAAGGGTTTGAAGAAAAGTTGCCAAAAGTTGTAGATTATTTTGCAAAAATTCATGGCGAAAAAGTACGAGAAAAATACGCGGAAAAACTTAACAATGCAATCTATGTTTTTGTGGGCAACTGCAACATTGATTACAACAAGTTTTATGAAGTTTTTATAGCATCGATAATTAAACTTTTAAAGAAAAAGTTTAAATTTGAATTTTCTGATAAAAACAAAGAATGGCACGAAATTTATCGTTTTTATTTTGCTCCCAAATCCGGCTTAGCAGAAAAATATGAGAATATTCTACGACATTTTTATGATCGTAAAATTTATAGGTTTATATATAAAACTTACGAAGAGTTTATAATTTCCCCATATTTTGAACAGCACGTTGAAGATATAAAAAAGGAACTTGCACCTTATGTTGTGATGGCGCAATGCATATCTGATGAACTTGTTAAATGCACGAATTTGCGCGGCAATTCTAGTCGTTTGATTGCCAACTTTTGTGCGCGCTGCCTTGGTATTAATTCATCTAGTATTGCTCACAAATATAAATACGAATTGAACAAATTTATTTTGACTAATCCACAACTGTTAAGCAAAGATGACAAAAATGACATTGCCGTCGCCTTTAATGAAATGTTTAACGAGCCAACCCAACTTAATTTTGACGAACTGGCAAATAAATATGACTTGATTGGCTTTTATAGTGATGTAACCCCATTTTTATATGATTTAGGCGATGTTCTTTCTAAATCAACAGCCAAATATGCGTCGAATGTCATGGCGCAAATTGAACAAATAAAATCTCACCTGCAAACCACAGGCGCATCTAAACAAAGGGGCTTTATTAAAGAGATGGTTGTTGAATTATCCGAATTTTGCACGGGAATCACAAATAGTCTTGCTTTTGTTATGGAAGCACCTACTGATGACTCGACTATATGCGTACTTCCGCAGAATTGCGACAACTTGACCGTTATCCATGAGTTGCAACATGTTGCATCCACCCGCCACAAAGTTCAAAATAACAAAGTGATAAGCAGTGTTGGATTGGACTTTAATGAACAGTTCACCCGATATGGCAGATATATTAATGAGGCAGTTACACAAAAATTTGCATTATTGATTGACTCCGCCATGTATAATGATGATGTACAAATTGGAGTGCGCAGAGACAGAGACGACCCTTATTTGTGCATTGCGGAAATTTCTGAATATTTTACTAAAAAATATGGCTCACTGCTTGACGTGTTTTATGGGGATTCAATAAAACCAATTGTTGATGAAATTGGGCTAGGTAACTATAAAGACCTTTCTGATGCGTTTGAAATTCTGGCCGGCAAAACGATTAGCATGGATATATTTGATGTTGCTAATGTAATTGAATATTGGGAGGGGCTAGTTATTACACACAAAACACCGAGCGACACACCTGAAAAATCCATTGTCGTGGCACTTGAACGGCTTAAATCCCTTTACGAAAGTATGGAAAATAAACATAGTTTAAAATATTAACTTTATTAAGATAAAATATTAATTTTTTGCATTTTGTTTTTGACGACATTTTGGAGTATCAAAAACATGCGGGAGTTGGTATTTAACCCACCCGCTTTTTTATTAAACCTTATTTATTTTTCTTTAATTTTGCCACAACTTTTGGGGAAAGGAAATTATACAGATAAATAAACACTATCAGCAAAAATGCGCCAAGTAAAAAGCCCGCTATGATGTCAGTTGGATAATGCACGGCAAGGTAGTTGCGGCTGTAACCAGTGATTAAAATTATAAAGGCGAAATATAAGCCAATCACTATTTTTGAAAAATTGCCTATTAAATATTTAGCCGCCAAATAGATAAACAGCCCGTAAAAAGCAAGCGCAATCATGGCGTGGGCGGACGGAAAACTATACCCCGTTTCTTCCACCAATCTAAGCGCGACATCTGGGCGTGGGCGTTTAAAGATAAGTTTTATAAATACATTAATAAGCCCCACAAAAGCCAAATTGCATGCGGACATTATCCCCACCCTTCTGCTTGCGGGTATGGCAATCAAAATCAAAGCAATTATAACCATAGTGTAAATACTACCAAAATGGGTAATGATTTTAAAAAATTTGTTGCCCGCGCTTGTGCGAGTGGAAATTATGTTATCTAAAACGCCGTCAAGTTTAAAATTATGCCCCTTGACAACCAAAACAGCAAACACAACAAAGCCCACCAAACACGCGGCGGCGGTTAAAAATGCAAAAATATCCTTTACTTTCAACTTCATAGTAAAATTATAGATTATGCATTATTTTTTGTCAAATATTTAAACAAAATAACCGCACAAAAATATTTTTAAATTTTTTGCAAAAATGGATAAAATCATTTGTATTTTTTTGTCGATTGTGGGATAATAAAGGTGTAATAGATATCCAACTTGTTGTGTTTTGCTTTTAAACAAACACAAAATGTTGTAGTTTAAGGAGAATTACAATGAAATGTATTTTTTGTGGTAACACCGAAAGTAAGGTTGTTGACAGCCGTTATTTAAAAGATAGTTCAATCCGCCGCCGTAGGGAATGTTTAAGTTGCGGCAAGCGTTTTACCACTTATGAAACGGTGGAATCCAGCCCAATGGTGGTTACAAATGTTAATAATGAGCGCGAACCTTTTAAAATTGAAAAGTTGAAGGAAAGCATCGCCTACGCGGGCTATTGCCAAAACATAAGCCAACCAGTTGAAGATTTGGCAAACAAAATTGAAGCCAAACTTTTGGGTTTGAATAAGCAGGAAATCACCACCAAAGACATTGTTAAAATTGCGCTTGAAGTTTTGGTTGAAGTTAGCACCATGGCTTGCCTTGTTTACTACACCCAACACACCGATTGCGACACATTTGACGACATTCGCAGATTTATAAACAGATAAGTGCCTAGGCACTTTTTTTTATTTTAAACCACCTACTATCCTTTAAAATTTTTGCGATTAAATAGTTTGTTAATTTAATTATAAAAAATCAAAAGTGCTTACTTTATTGAAATTTTTTAAATAAAATTTATTATAAAAAAACATTTAATATAAAATTTTTACCTTGGCTATTTTTTAATCTAAAATAAACATTTATTAGGAAATTTTTGCCTTGGCTATTTTTTGTCTACTTTATATATTTAAAACAAAAAATGCAAGAAAAGTCTTGCATCTTTTGTGTAAAAGGAGGTACAATTTGGAGGCATCAATTTCGCCAATAATTTGGATTGTTTTCGCCCATATTGTTATTTAGTGGGATAACTCCACCACCCTTGCCTCCCTTTTTAGGTGGGTGCGGATTGCGAGGTTTATCTTCAACATAAAGTTCCACCAAAATTACATCAACGCCAATTTTGCAAACGCATTCAAAAGGGATAAAAATGTTTTTATTCCCTTTAAAAAGTCCCCAAAATCCCGGCGATGGCTCAGGCACAACAAAACCCAATGCGCAAGCGGTAACCACGTCAAAAACTATATCACACACATGGCCTAAATTTTTGCCATCAACTGTGTTTATTACCTGCTTGTTTTTAAGTTCTTGGTACGATGCCTCCATACCATAACATATGTTAAAAATTGTAAAAAGTTGCCGATTTTTTGCCAATTAAGTTGCAAATGCAAAAAACAAACATTGATTTGCAAAAACCACAAAAAATTGCGCGTCTAAACCCGCAATTTATTTGTTTATTGTGTTAATTTGTGGTTGAGTTAAAATATTTTGATTAGTTATGTATTTTTTTATAAACTCATTAACTTCTTCAAGTGTAATTGTTGGAAGAAGTTTTAAAAAGTTTGTATTATCGCCCAAATTTTTTTGGTTGTATTCGTTGGCTTCTGGCTTCAACTTGCTTAAAACAATTTCGTCAATGTCTTGCTGTTGGGTTTGCTGATATGTGTCAAAGATTGTGCGTAAGTGGTGTGCGCCAACAACTTTTGGTTGAGTTCGTAAATTAAATTGAAGGCTAAATTTTACTGCATCAAATTCTTCTTGCGTTAAGCCATTTTGCATTAGATTTTTAAACCAATTTTGCATTTCAGTCTTACATTTTTTTGCGTTTTTGGATGAGCAACTTACCGATGTGATAAAATTTGTGCCATCGTCATCATATGTGATATCATTTGATGAACGATAAATTAAATGTTTTTGGCACCTTAAAAGTTTTTTTATGCCCAATTTTGGGTTACCCACATAAAAACTTGTTAATTTCAATAACAATTTTTCTTTTGCTTTTAGCGTTGGCAATTTATAAACATAATTTAATGTTTCCGCTTTGACTTTGTCGTTTATATCATTTGCTTTGTTTATGTGGTCTTCAATATGTTCATACTCATATATTTTTGTTTTTTCCGTCTTTTTAGGAAGAGTGTCTGCAAACTGTTTAATGGCGTTTTCAATTTCTTTGCCATCCAAATTTGAATTTAATACATAAACATACAAATTATTCCGTGTAAAGTTACGCTTTATGTAATCTTTTATCATGTCAACGGTTATTGATTTAAGTGATTTTTTAAAAAATTCAAACTCTTGTTTACTTAAAGTATTATGTTGAACAAGTTCTTCCACTATAATTTGTTTTTCATTTTCAACACGCTCAGAAGTTATATAAATATTATTTATGTTATTAGAAATAGTATCAAGGCATTGTTTTAATTGGTCTATATTTAGCACTTCAAAAGTAAATTCAACATGCTTTTCTTTGACACGACCATCTTGGTGAAACTGCCCCAACCATTCATTTGGCTGTTCCATACCATTTTGTTTTGTGCTAAATCCAAGCAAAATATGTTCACACAAATGTGCTACCTGCTCTACTTGTTGAGTTGACCTTCCGCCCGCAAAATTTATGTTAAAATAGTTTGCCTTGTTTATTGTGTTTGGCGCGGAATAGATGTCAATTGAATCTAGCGTGGTTTTTGTTATCATAATTATCCTAAAAATTTTAATTATACGCTAATTAAATTGCCGATTGTAACTATCTATAATTTCTGCTGCTGCTTTGTCTTCGATTTTGTTGCGCTTGATGATTTTTGTAAGTTTTTTAACCAAAGATGCGTGCAACTTTTCTTTTTCTTCCGCAGATTTTAACAAGGAAGTTGCCGCGGCGTTAAGTGAATTAAAATCTTGCCACGCGTTTGGGTCAGTTAGGTCCATATCTGCATACAATGCTTCCATCTTTTTATTAAGCTCATCGTATGTGGCATATGATTTTCCGCTTTCTTCAATAACTTTTAAAATGTCGGTTTTTAATTCTTCCACCCTAGCATGAATTTTTTGTTGCTTGGTTAGTTTTGGTTTATCAACTTTTTTAACTTTAATGCTAATACTACCCATAATTCCTCCTAAAATCTAAAAATATTATACCACATTAACCTTGTTTTGTCAATTGGTTAATTTAAATACAAGCCCACTTCTTTTACCGCAAGTTTGGTCTTTTTAACAAGCGGTTTGCAAGCATCTGTTCTGCCCGCGATGGAAATGTCGTTTACATCAATTGCATACACCTTGTCGTTTTTATCCGCCACCACAACTTCGCCTATAACAATTGGCGAGATGACTTTTGCAATTGTCTCTTTGCCCGACACAATTTTAAGCCCTTTGCGGTTGCGCGCGCCAATAGGGATTTCGTTAAGACTGAATTTTTTAGCCGCGCCGTCAGTTGTAACCACAAGCACCCTATCAAGCGTGTTTACTTGACCGGCGTAGATAACCTTTTGTTTGTCGTTTAAATTCATACCAATCACCCCACCGCTGTTGCGCTTGGTTACTGGAACGGATTCGTAATCAAAATTAACCGCCATGCCATCGGTTGACACCATAAGCACGCTTGGCAGATTGTCGTCAATTTGTACGGACACAACTCGGTCAAAATCCTTCAATTTTATGGCGAGCGAGCCAGATTTAAGGTTTTCAAACTCGCTGGTCTCGATGCGCTTAATATATCCTTCCGCCGTGCACATAACAAGCGAATGATTGTCAATCATATCTTGTTCGGTAAACATGGCGACAATAACCTCTTTGGTTTCCGCGTGCGCAAGCTGGCTAAGCGCATTGCCCTTTTGAATAAATTTGGCATTTGGAATGTCGCGCACATTAAGTTTAAAGAAATTGCCAAAATTTGTAAACAACACCACTTTGCTGTTCATGGTAGTATGCACAATGGTGCGATGAAGTGCGTTTATGTTGTCGTATGTGTATTTTGGGCTGGCGTTTTGAATTTGCTTTATGTCAAGGGTTTTTAAGCGCAAGCCATCGTTGGTAACTGCCACTGCACATTCAGTATCCAACAATTTTTCAATTGGAGTAATGTCATAACTTTCCAATTCGTTTACAATTTGCGTGCGGCGTGGGGTTGCGTAATTTTTCTTTAATTCGGTTAGTTCCTTTTTAATCACCCCATATTGCTTTGATTTGCTGCCCAAAATTGCGGTAAGTTCATTAATAAGTTTTTTAAGGTCGGCAAGTTCTTGTTGAAGTTTGCCTGTTTCCAAATTGGTTAAGCGGCTTAGGCGCATATCCAAAATGGCTTGGGTTTGAACATCGGTCAACTTAAAGCGCGACATCAAACTAATTTTGGCTTCGGCTGGGCCCTTGCTGGTTTTGATAATCTTTATAACCTCATCAATGTTTTGAATGGCAATGCACAGCCCTTCAACAATGTGGGCGCGCGCTTTTGCCTTTTCCAAATCAAACTTGGTGCGGCGAACTATCACATCAAGTTGGAAGTTTACATAATATTTTAAATAGTCCAACAAGCCAAGTTGTTTTGGGCTGCCATCCGCAATTGCCACCACGTTATAGTTAAAGTTAAGTTGCAAATCGGTGTGTTTTAACAAAATGGCGATGATATTGTTAACATCCGCATCCTTTTTAAGCGTTATAACCGCGCGCATGCCCTGCTTGTCGCTTTCGTCTGCAACATCGGCAATGTCGGCAAGCTCGTCTTTCATCTTCTCTTTAAGGTCGATTATGCTTTTTAAAAGTTCTGCCTTGTTAACTTGATATGGAATGGCGTCAATAACTATGTTGGTTTTGCCATTTTTTTCGTCTTCTGTGTGGAAAGTGGCACGCATAACCACCTTGCCGCGCCCAGTTGCGTACGCTTCGCGCATGTCCGCGCCCGCACAAACAATTGCACCAGTTGGAAAATCTGGACCTTTTATGTGGGTAAGCATTTCGTCAAGCGTGATGTTTGGATTGTCGATATATGCAATGGTGCCGTCTATCATCTCACCCAAATTGTGAGTTGGAATGTTGGTTGCCAAACCAACTGCTATGCCAGACGCGCCGTTTACAAACAGGTTTGGAAATCTGCCCGGCAGATAGTTTGGCTCTTTTAACGTGTCGTCAAAGTTAAGGCTGTAACTAACCGTATCCTTATCCAAATCTTTCATAAGTTCAAGCGCAATTGGGCTTAAGCGCACCTCAGTGTAACGCATTGCCGCTTCGCTATCGCCGTCAACCGAACCAAAGTTGCCGTGACCTTCCACCAAGCACTCGCCCATAACAAAGTCTTGCGCCATCCTTACCATTGCGCCATAAACCGAACTGTCGCCGTGTGGGTGGAATTTACCAAGCGTGTCACCCACAATACGCGCGGATTTTTTAAAAGGTTTGTCCGGGGTTACGCCCAATTCAAGCATATCAAACAGAATGCGGCGTTGCACTGGTTTTAAGCCGTCTTCAACACGCGGCAGCGCGCGGTCCAATATTACATATTCGCTGTATGGCAGCATGGAAGTTGACATTACATCTTCCACCGTCTGCTCAAAAAGTGTGCCAGTTGAAACAACTGCCTCTTTTTCTTTCTTCTTCTTCATTTTCCACCTCTTCTAATTTATTTGCAAAATTGTCAATTTTGTTAAAGTTGGCGTTGCGGTTGATATAGTCTTTGCGCGCAGTGACATCATCGCCCATCCATGTGGTTATTATCATATCCGCTTTTAGGCTGTCTTCAAGGGTAACGCGTATCATATTGCGGTGTTTTGGGTCTAAGGTGGTTGACCAAAGTTGCTCGGCATCCATTTCGCCCAAACCTTTATAGCGTTGCACCTCGTAATTTTTTAAGCCTTTGGTGTTGTTTGCAAGTTCGTCATCCGTGTAGCAATACACTTCCTTATCCTTGCTTGTAACCTTGTATAGCGGCGGCATGCCAATATATATGTTGCCGTTGGTTATAAGCGGGCGCATATAGCGGAAAAAGAAAGTTAGAAGGATGCTTCTAATATGCATGCCGTCTTGGTCGGCATCGCTTAATATTATAATTTTGTTGTACTTTATGTTTTCTGGCTTAAAGTCTTCGCCAATGCCCGCACCAATTGCACCAATAAGCGTGCGGATTTCTTCGTTGGCAAGCACCTGGTCGATGCGCTTCTTTTCGCTGTTAAGCGGCTTGCCGCGCAATGGCAAAATGGCTTGATAGTACCTATCCCTAGCCTGCTTTGCCGTGCCGCCAGCCGAATTACCCTCAACAATATAAAGTTCGTTTATGCTTGGATCTTTGCTTGTGCAGTTGGCAAGTTTGCCCACCAACACGCTGTTTTCTATGCTGTTTTTGGCGTGAGATAACTCTTTGGCGCGCTTAACCGCCGCACGGGCGCGCGATGCCACTTTTGCTTTTTCTATAATAATGTTGCCGATGTTTTCATTTTTCTTGCTGGCAAAAAATTCGGTTAAACCTTGCGTGCAAACACTTTCCACACGCGCCTTTGCCTCAACATTGCCAAGTTTGGTTTTGGTCTGCCCTTCAAACTGGACATTTTTCATGCGGATGGACAAAACCGCCACCAAGCCCTCGCGGAAATCATCGCCAATAAAGGCAAGGTCTTTGTCTTTTAACAAGTTGTTTTTCTTGGCAAAATCGTTAAGCACCTTAGTAAGCGCACTTTTAAAGCCAACCTCGTGTGTGCCGCCATCTGGTGTTGGTATGTTGTTTACATAACTAAATATGCTGTCTGTGTAATTATCCACATATTGAAGTGCAAGCGAAACATATGTGTCTTCAATTTCATTTTCTATAAAAATTGGCGGGAAGAACAGCGGTTTTCTGTCCGCCGTCAAGGTTGCCACATAGTCGCGTATGCCACCTTCAAAACACAGACTTTCGTGCTTGTTGGTGCGCTCGTCAATAAGTTCAATATGCACGCCCTTGTTTAAAAAGGCGGTTTCTTTAAGGCGTTCAAGCACGGTGTCGTAGTCAAAGCGGCAATCTTTAAACACGCGGTCATCTGGCATAAAGCGCACATAAGTGCCTTTTAAATTGGTGTTACCCACCTCTTTAAGATGCTCAACCGGCACGCCGCTGTGGATTTTGCCACCCTTTTCCACGCTTTCAAAACGCGCGAAATATTTTTTGCCGTCCTTATACACGGTAACTTCAAGCCAGCGGCTTAATGCGTTGGTGACCGATGCCCCCACGCCGTGCAAACCGCCCGAATATTTGTAGTTGCTGTCGCCAAACTTGCCTCCCGCATGCAGTTGGGTAAACACCACTTCCACCCCGCTTATTTTAAGTTTTGGGTGTGGGCTGACGGGGATGCCGCGACCATTATCCATAACCGATGCCGTGCCGTCTTTGTGCAAAGTTACTTCAACCTTGTTGCCGTAGCCGTTTGCCACTTCGTCAATAGAATTATCAATAATTTCCCACAAAAGATGGTGCATGCCCTTAACGCCTGTTGTGCCAATGTACATGCCCGGGCGCATCCTAACCGCGTCCAAACCTTCCAAGACAATTAAATCTTTACTATCATAATTTGATTCTGCCACAATATACCCCTTTTAGTTAAAATTCTTATAAAACGCATTAATTATACCAAAAATTTTTGATTAAATCAATTTTTTTGCCACTACAAAACAAAAATTTACAATTTATTTTTGGATGGGTATTGACAAAATGGCTAATATATGCTAAAATGTCGATGACAGTAAAGTAAATGATATAAATTAATAAATGCGGTTAAAAATGGCTTAGAAAAAAGCGCGGAATCAAATTAAATTATTTTCTGCGTTTAAAAGGAGAAATTATGAAAGATTTTGATGAAGAAGCTAAAACAAAAATTGACAAGCTTATTAGCAAGCGCGATGAGGCAAATTTGGATTTAAAGAAAAACAAATCCGAATTGACAAAAAACGGGGTGACTGGGTTTGGCTATTTGGGGATTTTTGCGCTGTCTTTATCCTTTGCGCTTTTGCTGCCAGAAATGGGAAATATTCCATTCCCCGCTGGGCTTTTCAGCTCACTAATTTTAGGCGTTATCTCGCTCACCACATGGACTTTGGGCGTGTATGCTTGCACAAAACTTGTAAAATTAATTAAGGATAGAAAAGCACTTAAAAAAGCCGTTAAAGATTATAGCACGGAAATTGAACAGACTAAGTTAGAAAGCGAATTACAATTGAGCCAGCAATCAAATCAAAACAAAATTACAAAAGATACATATAAAAATACCGACAACGAAGTGGAAAACAGCACAAATAACACATTATAAGCAGTGAAAACTGCTTTTTTTGTTTTGTCGAGTCTAAGTGCTTGATAAATATAAAATTGGCAGCAAATTAAGGATTGCGCCGCTTATATTCAGCCTACCTATATCTTTTTGGAAAGAATATCGCTGTTAAAATAAGTGTACTGCTTTGGGTGGGTGGCGGACGCGATTAGGGTTTCTACAAGCGAAATGTAATCGATGCCAAGCGGCTCAAAAAGGTAGAACGCCATGCTGCCGGGGATGGTGTTGATTTCGTTGAAATAGAGCGTTTTTGTGGATTTGTCGAAGATGTAGTCGATGCGGACAACGCCGTTCATGTTTAGGCGGGTGTAAATTTGTTTGCTTATTAAGCTGATTTTATTTGCCAGTTGTTTTGAAATTTGGGCAGGAATTTGCCTATCTTTGCCCGCATGTTTGGATTGATATTTGTCGTCAAAAGTAAGCACGTTGTGACTAGATTGCGGGCTTTCAATTGCACTGGCGATTAGGTTTTTGCCGTCGAACAACACCGCTTGGTTGTATTCCACCATATCGGTTATTTGCTCTTCAACAAGCGCGCTATCATTAAGCAAAAATATGGCGTCAATTTGTTGCTTGCAAGTCTGTTTGTCACATACCCCCACCCCTATACTTGAACCAAGCGAATTAGGTTTTACAATAAGCGAAGATGAAAAATCTTTTATAAGCTCATCAAGTTGGTTATAGTTTTGCTTGGTAATTTTTACCCCTTTAATTGTGCTAACAATATCCTTAACCAAAAGTTTGGCAAGGCTTTTATCCATAGCGATTTGACTTGACAGCGGGTCGGCACTTGTATAGGTAATATTATTCACTTCAAAAAAAGCAGCAAGATTGCCATTTTCCCCTACTCCACCGTGGCAACAATTTATAATGCATTCAATATCAAAAAGTTTTTTTAAAAATACCCCCGCGTGGTATACTGCGTTGTTGTAAATTATAACTGGTTTTAATATTATTTCATCCTTATGTAAAAAATAACTAATATCATCAACATCAGTTGCTAAATAAAATTTATTATCTAGCCCCAAATATAATTTTTGCACTTTATATTTGCTTTTAATTTTGTTACATAATTGCATTCCAGTTATAATTGAAATATCATGTTCGGCACTCTGTCCACCAAAAACAACACATAAACTTTTCATAGACTTTCTCCTTAAAAATTTTTTCTACCACTTTATTTATGAATTTTTTAAAAATTTTGCGTTAGAATTGTGGTTTTTTATTAAAAAATATCTAAATTTTACAAAAAAATATTAGTTTTCATATAAAGTTATATGAATTTTTTGTTTAAGGGCGAAGTTGTTGATTATATGTTTTTTAATGAAAACAAAGAGCAAACTATTTTGTTTTTACATGGGTGGGGAGGGGATAAAAATTCGTTTACAAACATTATTAATTTACTAAAAATAAATTACAATATTTTAACCTTAACCATGCCAACAATAAGCGATACAAATTTTGCGTGGAATTTGTGCGATTATGCAAATTTGGTTACAAATTTAGTGAATATACTAAACATAAAAAGCGTTATAATTGTTTGCCATAGTTTTGGTTTTAGAGTGGCGTGTTTTTTGCGTGGAAAAATTCATATTGAAAAGATTGTTGTAACTGGGGGTGCGGGGTTGATTAAAAACAATATTTTTAAACGAATTGAAAAAAACAACAACTTTATTTGGCTTAAAAAAGACAAAACGCTTTTTAGTAAATTGGCAAGTAGTGATTATAAAGTTTTATCACCTACAAACAAAATTACTTTTAAAAACATAGTTAATATTAACACATATGCTTTGTGCAAGTTTAACTGCCCTATGCTGCTGTTTTGGGGAAAACACGACCAAGAAACGCCAATTTGGATGGCAAAAAAGATTGCAAAAGTTAATAAACAAAACAGCAAACTAATTTTGAGTGATAGCGACCATTTTGCTTATTTGTTTGACGGCGATTATTTTAATAACGAGGTGATAAAATTTTTATCTATTTAGTGTATTTAATTAACATAATTTGTGGAGTTTTGACAGCTGTAAATTTAAAAAAATTGCTACATCTTTATCAGTTGAAGGATTACGATAATGCGCGATATTTAAGGCATTTTTCGCTAAGGTGGCTTTTATATTTTGGCATTGTTGCGCTTGCAATTGTGCAATTTGTTTTTGGTGTAAATTTGCTTATAAATGCGGCAATTATTTTGCTGGAAATGTCAATTAATATCAAACTTGTAAACGACAGCAAAACCCCAATTAATTACACAAAGCGGCTAACGCACTTTTACTATATTGGAATTGTGATAATTTTTGTGTTGTGTTGTTTTAGATTTGGCGTGGCTGCAATTGGCTTAGTGTACATAATTTTGCCAATAATTTGCAAAATGTTGGATGTGGTAGACTATGTTAAAAATAAAAAATTTATAAAATCCGCGCAAAAAAAGTTAAGAGATATTCATCCTAAAATTATTGCTATAACTGGTAGCAACGGAAAAACTAGTGTAAAAAACATTTTGTTTGAAATGATAAAAAATTTAAATGCACAGGTATGTCCAAAAAGTTACAATACCCCACTGGGTATAGCAAAATTTATTAATGAAGAGTTAAAGTTTGATTGCAAATTTTTGATTTTGGAATATGGCGCAAGAAAAAAAGGTGACATCAAAAAGATGTGCAGACTTTTTGGTGCGGATTTTGGAATTGTTACAAGCGTTGCACCGCAACATCTTCAAACCTTTAAAACGATAGAAAATGTATACAAAACAAAAAAGGAATTGCCAGATTTTTTAGGGGATAAATTATGTGTTTTTAACATGAAAAACATATATTGCATGCGAATGTACAATATAAAAAATGGCGCAAAAATTGGTGTTGGAAGTGATGAAATTTGTGCAAAAAACATAAAAATTAATAAATTTTTGACGCATTTTACCCTTTGTGTTAATAAAAACGAATATAATGCCACAACAATGCTGCTTGGTAGACACAATGTTTTAAATATACTTTTAGCTGCTGCAATGGCATTAAAATTAAATGTTGATATGACGCAAATTTTAGATGCAATATGCAACCTTAAATATACCCCTCACCGGCTTGAATTGATACGCGGAAAAATTAATATTTTGGATGATAGTTACAATTGTTCAATTTTAAGCGCGCGCGAAAGTCTGTGGGTGCTATATAATTTGCCAAATAAAAAAATGGTTTGCACGCCCGGGATAATTGAAGGTGGAAAAAGTGAATATGCAATTAATTTTAAACTTGGCGAAATGTGTAGTGATTGTGATTATGTTGTAATTGTTGGCAAGCACAATTTAAAGGCGATTATGTCTGGACTAAGTAGTGCAAATTTTAACAAACAAAACATTTTTGTGGCTAGTTCGCTAAACGATGCTAAAAAGTATTTTAACCTACTACATTTTAACGACAATTTGCTTTTGTTAAACGATTTGCCAGACGATTACAAATAAAAAAGGGCCTACTTTAGCCCCAAAAATCAAAATGCTATTTTAATACCTTTACCATTTCTAAACAATCTTGCCCGTCTTGATAATACGCTTTTCTAACCCTGCGCACAACAAAACCCAATTTTTTATAAAGCAAAAATGCAGAGATGTTAATATAGTTTACTTCCAAACTTAATGCAGACAAATTTTTTGATTTAGCAATCGCATCCGCCTCTTCAATCAATTTGGTTGCAATGCCAAGGTTGCGCACCCCTTTTTTTGTTGCAATTGTCACAATGTTAACTTCGTCGGTAAGTTCCAAAACAATAAACCCCACCGGGGTATCGTTAAGATAGGCAATTTTTGTTATGTAATTTTTGTCGTTTAAAATCTGTTGCAGTTGATGCTGATTTAGTGCATTTGCTTCCACTTCACTTTCAAGCTCGGTTAAAAAGCTTAAATCCGCTTCTGTTGCGTTTAAAATTGCGATTTTGCCAGCCTTTAATTTTTCCCTTTCCGCTTGCGAAAGTTGATAGTAAACTGGGGTTAAATTTTGATTTTTGCTTAAATTTGCGCAATTTATTAGCGTTTTTGCATCAATTTTTACAATTTTTGCATCAATTTCGCCATCCGCATCAAACATTGCAATTGGTTTATTTTCCGCATAAAATATAAGCTCATCTTTTGTTAGATTGTGCGTGAATTTATACAGCATGCCATGAATAAATTTTGCAACAAAATAACTGTTTGCGCTGCCCTTAATTGCCACCGCGCCAACTTCGCCAAACTGTTCGCTTGCAAGCGCATACAAATAGTCCAAATTATTGATTTCAACTGCGGGTTTGTTAAGCGCATCTCTAAACGCCTTTATTGTTGCAATGCCCACCCTTATGCCAGTGAACGACCCCGGACCAACCACAACCGCAAATTTATCAACATCCGCCAATTTTAAATTGTGCTGTTTTAAAATACTATCAATTGCTGGGATGATTGCTTCGTTGTGGTGCGCGTTTTCCGATTCCACAACAGAAAAAACTTGTTGCCCTACACTTAGTGCAATCTCCAAATTTTTGTTTGCTGTGTTTATTGCCAAAATATTCATACTAATCCTTTATAGAAATTTCCCGCACGGTTTCACCCAGATTTTTTATGCTTACAACCTTGTGTTTGCTTGGAATAAGTGGCGCGATATTTTCCGCCCACTCAACAAAAATCACCCCATCGTTGTTTGAAAAAACCTCGTCAAAGCCAGCTTCAATTGCCTCGTCTGTGGTTATGCGGTAGGTGTCAAAATGATAAAGCGTAAACTTGCCGTGATAGATTTTTAGTATTGAAAAGGTTGGGCTGTTGACCACATCCTTCACCCCTAACGCCGCAAAAACAAACTGGGTAAACGTGGTTTTTCCGCTGCCCAGATCACCATTTAATAGCACAACATCGCCTTTTTTTAGCGTGGTTGCAAATTTTTCTGCAATTTTTTTTGTGTCAGTTAGGCAATTTGAAATTATTTTCATACAACAATTTTAAAATTTAATTTTGACTTTGTCAAATGTTTTTGGTTTTATATGAATATTTGTGCAATTTTGGTCAAAAATTTTGGTATGTCAAAATATGGTTTAGTAAATTTAATAGATAAAATTTTTATAACTGTGGGCGTGTTTTTGTTGCTGTTTGCTTGGATAAATTTTTACTTGCACTCGCTTTGGGTGTCGTTTGTGTTAAGCTTAATATTTTGTTTTGGTGTGGTTTATTTAATATTTTTTTTAGTCGGTCAAAAGAATAAAAAAGCTGCCCTTACAAGGCAAAACGACCAAGAGATGAACAGACTATTTTTAAATTTTAGATTAAATCCAAAAAGCGAACGACTTAAACTTTTAAAAGAAATTTTAGTGCGAGAATTGTGCATGCAAAACAAGGATTATATTAAAAAAGATTTTGAAAATGTGGTTGAAAAAAAGGCAATTGCGCTTGGTGAAAATTCGGTTAAAAATTGTGAAGAAGTTAATAAACTTAACAAAAATTTAACAAAAAACGCAAAAAATTCAATAAAAAACGGTGAAAAATGCGAAAATTTTGTAAATTTAATAAATGGCATGCTTACTTTTACAATCAATAACAAAAAGCATTTGGTGGTGCTAGCGACCCAATATGAAAAGATTTATGAGCATGATTTAATTAACATTGTGGACGAATTTTTGGATTTGAATTTTGACGAAATTGACATTGTGTGCGCGGGGGTTGAAAATGTTAATGCAAATATATTTTTGGATAAAAAAATAAATTTTATTGACAAATTTACGCTGTATCAACTTTTTAAAAAGCACAATATTTACCCAAAATGCGACAACATAAAAACTGACCATGACAAAATTAGATTTGTTGAAATTTTAAAGCACATGTTTGTGCCAGCAAAGGCCAAGGGGTATTTTTTGTGCGGACTTGTTATTATTTTTTCCAGCATAATTTTGCCCTACCACATTTACTATCTTGTGTTTGGCAGCGTGCTTATGCTGTTTAGCATTGCGTGCAAACTTATGCCAAAATTTTCAAACTGACAATAAAAAAAACCGCACGGTGCGGTTTAGCCAAAAATGGCTTTTGATTTTGATGTAATCTCTGTGTAGCCGTAGCGTTCGTACAACTTTTTGAAGTGAGAAATCAGCCTTTTTAAATGGTTTGAATGCTCAATAATCGCTTCGCTGTAAAGGTCTTTATACTCTTCGTTAAAATAGTTTTTTGCATTAAGTTTGGCGCAGTTAAGCGACCAGTTTATGTACTTTTTTCTAAACGAATTGATTTTGTTTTGGTAGTTTATAAGCATTTGATTTAGCGTTTCAAACAAGTTGTCCCTTTGCAAAATAACCTTAACTGAGTTTGCGTCACCCCTAGTGTTAAAGTCCGAAAAACATTTTAAATGAGCTTCAATTGAACTTTTAAGCGAACTTAAATTGTGGATGTCATCCTCCACCTTTTCCTTTCTAAAATTGTACTTGATAACCCTAATCTTCTGTAATAACTTCATACGTTCTCCTTAAGCGCGTTTTATTCTATCACTTGTTTTGTGGTTTGTCAATAATTTTTTTAACTTTTTGTAAACTTTTTTTCAATAATTTTTTTGCAAATTTTTGGCACGAAAAACTAGTCATCCAACTTTAATATTGTAACAAATGCCTCGCTTGGCAGGTCAACGCTGCCCAGACGGCGCATGCGCTTTTTACCCTCTTTTTGCTTTTCCAAAAGTTTGCGTTTGCGGGTTACATCGCCACCGTAACATTTCGCAAGCACATCTTTGCGCAGGGCAGAAATGGTTTCGCGCGCAATAACCTTGCCGCCTATTACCGCTTGAATTGGAATTTCAAACAGATGTCGCGGAATAACCGCCTTTAACTTTTCACACAAACTGCGCCCGCGCGCGTACGCCTTATCTTTATGCACGATTATTGAAAGCGCATCGCATATTTCGCCGTTAAGCAGCACGTCAAGTTTGACCAATTCGCTTATTTGATAGCCAAACAGCTGATAGTCCATGCTTGCATAGCCCTTGCTGATTGACTTAATTTTGTCGAAAAAGTCGTACACAATTTCGTTAAGCGGCATGGTGTAGATAAGTTTTGTGCGGTTTGAATCGATATACTGCATATCCAAATAGTTGCCCCGCCTATCCGAACACAAATCCATGATCCCGCCAATATAGTCTTTTGGGGTGATTATTTCAAGCTTAACAAGCGGCTCTTCCATGCGCGAAATTGTTGCAGCTGGTGGCATTTCGCTTGGATTTGACACGCGAAATTCTTTGCCCTTTTGGTCGTAAACCAAATATTCCACACTTGGCGCGGTGGTGATTATGTCCAAATTGAACTCCCGCTCAAGTCGCTCGGTTATAATTTCCATGTGCAATAGACCCAAAAATCCGCACCTAAAACCATGCCCTAGCGCAAGCGAAGTTTCCTTGGTAAAGTGCAGGCTGGCATCATTAAGTTTAAGTTTTTCTAGCGCATCGCTTAATTCTTGATACTTGTCGCCGTCAAGCGGATAAACGCCACAAAATACCACACTTGTTGCCTCTTTATATCCGGGCAATGCCTGCGCAACTGGGTTGTTTTTTAAGGTTATTGTGTCGCCCACCTTTGTGTCCGACACATTTTTGATTGATGCGGTTATGTATCCCACTTCGCCCGCGGATAGCATGTCGGTTGGAGTGGCTTGTGGGGTGTACACCCCAACTTCGGTTACCACAAACGACTTTTTTGTCTGCATAAATAAAATTTCATCGCCCGCCTTTACGCTGCCGTCAAAGATGCGCACCATGCTGACCGCGCCCTTATAACTGTCGTAATAACTGTCGAAAATAAGCGCTTTAAGCGGCAAATTTTCATCCCCTTTTGGTGCGGGAATGTATTTTACAATGGCATCCAACACGCTTGAAATGTTAAGTCCAGTTTTTGCGCTAATTTCACACGCATTGTCGCACGGGATGCCGATAACATCTTCAATTTCCTTTTTTGTGCCTGCAACATCCGCGCTTGGAAGATCGATTTTGTTTATAACTGGCACAATTTCCAAATTGTTGTCAAGCGCAAGATACACATTTGCCAGCGTTTGCGCCTGCACCCCTTGGCTGGCATCAACCACCAAAATTGCCCCTTCACATGCGGCAAGCGAGCGGCTTACTTCGTACGAAAAATCCACATGTCCGGGCGTGTCAATCAAATTTAGGGTGTACTCTTGCCCGCCATAGTTATATTTCATGGTTGCGGGGGTGAGTTTGATTGTTATGCCGCGTTCACGCTCAATGTCCATGCTATCCAAAAGTTGTTCTTCCATGTCGCGCTTGGCAACCGTGCCAGTAGCTTCCATAAGCCTATCCGCAAGTGTGGATTTGCCGTGGTCGATGTGCGCGACTATGCAAAAATTGCGTATTTTTTGTTTGTCCATTTTATTTGCCCATATAAAATATACCAAAAACCAAATTATTAATCAACATGTTTAGTTCCATTTTTCTTTTTGCAAAACTGGCATGCCTTGCTTGTTGTACTCAACATCGATTTTGGTTTTTACTTTTGATACAATTCTTTTTACTGTTTCACTTTCATTAGATGTGCTTGAAGTATTTAAATAATCTTCTTGCGCGTCTTCGTTGTTATCTTCTGTATTGTCCTCTTTTTCAAACAACATTTCGTATTCAACCGAATATTCGCTGCTTATAAGCCTGCCGTTTCTATCCAAATGGAAATCGTACGAATAGAAGGTTGTGCCTAAAAGCACTTCCACTTCTTCGCCCGTGTCTGGGTCAAACTGCTCGCCAAATTCTTCTTGCTTATACGAAAAGGATATTTTAAAACTGTAATCGCTAAGTTGCTGCATGGTTAAAGTTTTTGATGCTTCACTATCCGCAAAACCAGTGTAAAATTCAGCAATCTGTTCGTTTATAAAGCCGCTGGTTAAAATTGCGTTGTGGTTGCTATCGTTTGGTTTTTTGCTTACAAAAATTTGCAAATTGTTGCTTGAACTATCCGTTTCTTCAGTAATTATAGCCCACCTTTCGTTTATGGTTTTTGGCTTGTAGTAAGTAGATTTGCCGCCTATTGTGCTTTTGTAGTACTGGGTATAGCTGCTGCTAGATGCAAGCGCGTCTTCTTCACTTTCGCCCGCCTTTTGTTGAACATTTGGGATGTACCAATACTCAGCCAACTGGTCGTAATCCTCATCATATGTACTTTCGTACGCGCTAGAAATTGACAAATATTTGTTGGTTATACTTTTTGCGGTATATGGCTCTGCCAATTCGTTGCCATAGTCGTCAAAATAATAATCGGTTATGTCTTGCGAAATGTTTAGATACACATTTGAATCTAAGATTGCATAGCTAATTTTTTTGTTTGCTGTGTCGATTGTTTCCCAAATTTGCTCGTGTTTAAATTCGGTTTTTATTGGATTGCTGTTGCCGTCTGTGTTGTTTGAATAGTTTTGGTTGTTGTTTTTATTCAGCCCGCCAAAATTACAAGCAGAAAACAAAAACGATGAGCAAATTATGCCCAAAATCAATATAAATACAAAAAACTTATTTTTAACCTTACTCACAACTATATTCTACCCCTTTTTTAAAAATAAATCAACAAATTACGGGCTTGGTTGGCGATTTTTTGGTTTTACATCGTCCCAAGTTAGATTTTCCCCTTCAAACTTAATCCAGAAAAAATCGTTATACGACTTGCCGTGCGTTTTTTTAATCATGGCAAGGATGTCGTAATATTTAAGCCCAAGTTTTTTTAGCACGTTATCTATGCCCGCGTAATTTTGCTGCCACAAGCGCGATTTAAGCCGCTCGCTTAGCTGAAAAATATCCATTTCGTCCGAGTTAAAAAGTTGCTTTACTGGATGTAAGCTAAGCCGATTTATTTTTGCCTTGCCGTCTTTAACAACCACCTTTGCCACCAATTCATCCGCAAAATAGCAATCAAATTTTAAATTGTTCCAATCTTCAATTGTACTCACGCTTTTATTATAGCACAAAGTTGATGCGTTTGTAAATTGATTTTGCGCGGGACAGACAAGATGCGCCAAAAATCGACATATATATTGTTACGAGGTGAATATGGTTTTTGAAACTGTGGGGCAATTTATGTCCAAATTGATGTTTTTTCACGGATATGTAAACGAATTTAACGGTTTCCCGCGCCCACTAAGCAAGCAGCAAGAGGAAAAATATTTAACCGACATGCAAAACGGCGACAAAAAAGCGCGCGAAATTTTAATAAACCACAACATGCGCTTGGTGGCACACGTGGCAAAAAAATATCAAGGCGCGGCTGAGGCGGATGAGATGATTTCGGTAGGCAGCATTGGGCTTATTAAGGCGATTGACAGTTTTAAACAAGGCAAAGGCAGCCAACTTGCCACCTACGCCAGCCGATGTATTGAAAACGAGATTTTGATGTTGCTGCGCGCGAACAAAAAGCACAAGGCGGTGGTTAGCATTGAAGAGAGCGTGGCGTCAGATAGCGAGGGCGGCGAACTTACATATAAGGATATTATTCCGCAAGACGATGAGTTGGACCCGGACGTAATTGTTGAAAAGACAATTGAAATGGAAGGGATAAAGCGCGTGATGACAGAAAATTTAAGCGAGCGCGAATATATGGTTATGGCGTATCGATATGGGGTTGATGACGGCATTGAACACACCCAGCAAGAGACGGCTGATTATATGAAAATAAGCCGCAGTTACATAAGCCGAATTGAAAACAAAGCGCTTGAAATTATGCGCGAAAATTTGCTTGAAAGATAATTTTTGTGTTATGAATTTAGTTGTTAATGTTAATTTTGTAATTTATTTTGCAATCTAAATGTTTAGATTTAATTTGTGAATGTTGTAATTAAATTTGTAACACTTTGTTTGTAGGTTTTAATTTAATTATTTTGTTGTTTTTAATATCCTTAAAAAGCGGATTTTTATTGCATGTTGTTTATTTGATTAAGGGCAAAAATTAGTTTATCAATTTCATCAAAAGTATTGTTAAAGTCAAGGCTAAGGCGCACCGCACCTTGTTTGATTGTGCCTAGCCTTTTGTGGACAAGCGGCGCACAATGTAGTCCCGCGCGCGTGCAAATTTCAAACTTGCTGTTTAAGATGTCCGCAACAAGTCCGCTATCCAGTTCGCCAAGATTAAAGGCAAACACGTTTTGCGAATTTTGGTTTGAATATAGTTTTAAAAATTTTAGGCTTGACAACTTTTTGTACGCGTAGTCGCTTAGTGCCTTTTCTTTTGCCTTTATCTGCTGCCAATTTTGCATTAAAAATTTTATGCCCGCATTTAAACTAATTATGGGTATGGTTGGGATTGTGCCAGCTTCCAACCCTTCTGGGATATCGGTTGGTTGATTTAAATTTGCGCTTTCCGTTCCCGTGCCGCCAAACAAAATTGGGTTTAGTTTGCACCCATTTTTAACCACCAGTCCGCCCACGCCAGTTATTGCTTTCAGCCCCTTATGCCCAGCAAAAGCGTACATGTCCGCGCCAAGCTTATCAAGGTCGATATCCATATGTCCGCTTGACTGCGCCCCATCTATTAGCCACTTTATATTGTGTATTTTACATATATAACACACTTTATCTAGCGGACAGACTTCGCCAGTTACATTCGACACAGCGTTGGTTATAATAAGTTTTGTGTTTGGTTTTATTTGCTTTTCAATCTCTTCCGCCACCACATTTAGCGGGCAATCTACAATTGATAATTCCACCCCATGCTGCTTTAAAAAAGTAAGCGGACGCAAAACTGAGTTGTGTTCGTACATTGTGGTTATAACATGGTCGCCCGCGGACAGACTGCCCAAGATTGCAAGGTTTAGTGCTTCACTACAATTTTTTGTAAAAACCACTTGGTGATTGGATGCGTTAAAGAATTTTTTAACATTTTCGCGCGCATCAAAAACCTGTTCGGCAACCGCTTGTGCCATTTTATGCCCGCTTCTGCCCGGATTGGCTGTGTAATTTTTTAATGCGTTTACAACCGCTTGCTTTACCACTTGCGGTTTGTTTAAGCTGGATGCAGAATTGTCAAAATATATCATAATTCATTTTATGTAATTATTATTTTTATGTTAAATTTTTGCGCGCTTTAACAAAAAAAATATTTGCTAATAATATGAATTAGGGGCAAAATATGAAATACTTATTGGTTGCTTTTAAAAGCAGAAACAGTTTGCTTGCCTTTACAAAAAATTTGCGGCTTAACGGGATTGCGGTTGAGGTTGTAAACACGCCGCGCGCGATTTCAATCAGCTGCGGACTTAGCGCAAAACTTAACCTAACCTACACAAATTTTGTAATTAACCTTTTAAGCCATAATGTTTATGAAAATTTTGTTGGCGTTTACCTTGTTGCACGCGTTGGGCTTAAAGAGCAAATTTCCAAAATTTACTAATACAAGAGTGAAAATTATCACTCTTTTTTTTGCTTGTTTTGTTGGATTTAATTTTTGTGAGATTTAATTTGTGGGAATTTGCTAAGTTTTTTACAGTTGTTCGGTTTGCTAAGTTTTAGTTTGCTGAAATGATTTTTTTAGTTAAGTTTGCGGGAGTTTAAATTAATCCTTACTGGCACGCAGCGGCGGGCTTGGCGCCAAACCACTTTCCCGTGCTGACGAAAGGGGTTTGGCGCGGGGAGTTAAAACTGTTTGATATTTTTGTTTAAATTTGATACAATGTTAATATGAAAAAGATTGATAAAATTCTGTCCTATTTCAACACACTTTATCCCGACCCAGTGTGTGCGCTTAATTTTAGTAACGCGTATGAATTGCTTGTTGCGGTTGTTTTAAGTGCGCAGTGTACGGATAAGCGGGTAAACATGGTAACTCCCGCCCTATTTAAAGCCGCACCTACTCCACAAAAAATGGTTAAACTTGGCGAGCAAAAGGTTAAAGACTACATCCACACATGCGGATTTTACAATGCAAAAAGCAAGGCGATAATAAGTTTAAGCCAAGATATTATAAACAAATTTAATGGTAAAGTGCCAAGCAGTATGGAAGAACTTACAAGTTTACGCGGAGTTGGGCGTAAAACAGCAAATGTGGTTATTGCCAATGCGTTTAAAGGACAAACAATTGCGGTAGACACTCATGTTCATCGGGTAAGCAAGCGGTTGGGATTGGCGGACAAAAACTCCACCCCATTTGAATGCGAGATGTCGCTTTTAAAAATTGTACCATATGAAGTCCGCACAAAATTTCATCATCAAACAATCTGGTTTGGGCGTGAAATCTGTGAGGCGAAAAGGCCAAAATGTGATATTTGCCAACTAAAAGACATTTGCGTCTACTATAAAAATAAAAAATAGACGGGATCAATTTATAATCCCATCCTTTTTTATAAATTTTTGTTATAATCATCAACTTGTTCTTTATCCCAGCAAGAATTTATAAATGTTTGTACAAAAGCGGATTCGGTTGTGCGGAATTTGTCAAGAAATTCGTTATACAACTCTTTAATTTCTTCAATCGAAAAATCTTTTGGCGCTTTTTCGCTGGTTATTTGCACAATTGTTTGCTTTGAATTATATTTCAAGGCGGCATCAAGCAATTTTGACTTAGTCTCGCTTGAAATGTTGGAGACATTTTTTATAAAATTTTTTATAAAATAATCCGACAAAAATCTTTTGCAATATGGGGCAAGCAAAACCATACCCTTTATAAGATATTCAAGCTTGTAATCATTTTCGCTATTTACATATCTATTTAACTTCCAGCTGGTTCTTACCGCCTCGTTATAAACAGCGCGTGCAAGATTTTCATATTTATACGAACCATCAATTTTGTTTTTATATCTCATCAGAACAAGGTGGCTGAAATGATTTTTTATTGCTTCGTCCACTTCAGCGCTATCAAAAAGCACCTCACCTTTGCTAGTTATGCCTATTATGCGACTTTCCATATTTATCCTCCGTTTGTTTAAGTTTAGCACATGATTTTTGGTTTGTCAATAGTGATTTTTAAAATTTATCCACTTAAAGCGAAGGGTGGCTTTGCACGGCGGGGGCTTTTGCGTTAAAACGCGTTTTAACGCGGTGGCAAGTTGCAACTTGCCACGATGCGCCCTGCGGGCGCATAAAAGCCCCCGCCCCCGTCGCCTAGCTTTCAACTTAAAAAAACCTACATACAATATAAACTAAATTAAATTGGGTATAATTTATTGACTAAAAATTAAAAATCATATATAATAAAAGCATGTATATAGATAGAGTTACAATAACAATAAAATCTGGCAATGGCGGCAGTGGTGCGGTCAGTTTTTTGCATGATAAAAATGTGGAAAAGGGCGGTCCAAACGGCGGCGATGGCGGCAAGGGCGGAAATATAGTTTTTGTTGCAGATAAAAACAAAAACACTCTTGCTGACTTTGAATTTAAGCGCAAGTTTGAGGCGGAAAATGGCGGCTCTGGCATGGGCGGGCTTAAAAACGGCAAAGATGGCAAGGATGTTTTCATTCCTGTTCCGCTTGGCACAGTAATTAAGGATGCCAGCACAAATCAAGTGCTTATGGACATGTATGTCGATGGTCAAAAATATGTTGCGCTCTATGGCGGTCAAGGCGGCAAGGGCAACAATTTCTTTAAAACTCCCACCCGTCAAGCCCCGCGTTTTAGTCAGTTGGGTGAAGTTACCAAGCCGTACAAGGTGCTGTTGGAACTTAAAACAATTGCCGATGTCGCGCTTGTGGGCAAGCCAAATGTGGGCAAATCCACTCTGCTTAGCGTAATTTCCAACGCGCGTCCAAAAATTGCGGATTACGAATTTACTACCCTATCTCCAAACTTGGGTGTGGTTAAAATTTATGACGACAGTTTTGTTGTGGCGGACATCCCCGGGCTGATTGAGGGGGCAAGCGATGGTGCTGGGCTGGGGCATAAATTTTTGGCACATATTGAGCGTACCCGCCTTGTTTTGCATGTTATTGATGCGTCTGAGTTTTATGGTAACGACATTTTAACCGACTACAAAACCATAAATGCCGAGCTTAAAAAGTATGATAAGCGGCTTGCTAGTTTACCCCAAATTGTGGTGTTTACTAAGTGCGATTTAATTGAAAATGTGTCTGAAAAAATTGACGCGTTTAAAAAGAAGGTTAAAAATGTGGATGTGGTGGCAATAAGTTCAGTTACGCGCAAAAATGTGGACGAACTTATAAAAATTGTTTACAACAAACTTAAAACGCTGCCAAAGCCGGAAGCAATCCCTGTTGAGCAAGACGCGCTTGCGGTTAAAGATACTTCAAGCATCAATATCACCCAACTTGAACCGCATGTGTTTGAAGTTAGCGGCGGGTATCTAGACAATTTGCAGCGCGGGATTGTGTTTAGCGATAATGTCAGCCTTGCCTATTTCCAGTCGCGGCTAGAAAAAGACGGGGTTATGGAAAAACTTAAACAAGCGGGCTGCGTTGATGGCGACACGGTTATATTTGGCAGTTTGCAATATGAAATTTATTTTTAAAGGAGGATTATGATTGACAAAAAACAGCGGATTGAATTAAGAAGCATGGCAAGCACAATTAAGCCAAGCGTGTATGTGGGCAAAGATGGGTTTAGCGAAAATGTTATTAAAGAGATTGACAACTCACTTTTGGCACACGAATTGATTAAAATTTCAATGCAAGAAGATACCCCCGCCCCTACCAAAGAAGAACTGGCAAGTTTGGCTGTTCAACTTGGTGCGGATGTGGTAACAACAATTGGGCGGAAGATTATTTTGTATCGATATAGTGCAAAAAAGGGAGTTAAACACGTTTTAAAAAACAATTAAAAATCTAAGGAAATTTGCCTTAGATTTTTTTTATTTTGTTTGTTTTTTTAGTTAAAATCAATAAAAATTATAAAAATTTTTATTATTCTTCCACAATAACATAATCTTTTATATTGTTTTTAGATGAAGATACATTTGGTTTTATATCGTTTTGTTTAAACATACTTAAAATATTGTTAAGCCCACCATTGTTTAACAAACTTGATAGAACGCTGTTACTATCAGTTGAATTTTGCTCACCTTTTTGACTGTTTAAATTATTCATTCCAGCAAGGGCAGAAATAATCCCGCCTAAGCCCCCACCCCCTATTTTAGAAAACATATTATTTAGCCCGCCATTAGAAAAAAGTTTACCCATCATTTCACCAAGTCCGCCAAGATTAAAATTAAATAATGGCGGACAATTATTTTGCTGATGTGGCTTTGGTTTTGGCTTTGGAACGCATGCACAATTTCCTTTTTTAAAGTTGTTGTTTATGTAAAAGTTTGGTAGAGTAGAATATGGCTCACTAAACACAACCTTTTTGGGCGGTTTGTTGCAATATATTGGGCAATTTTGAATGTATGCGTTTGGGTCGCAGTATAGGTTAAAACTTTGGTCGTTAAATTCCATAACTCTCCTTTTAAACTATTTATGCTGCATGTAAAAAATTGTCACCAAAAAAATCTCTTGGTCATAATAAGTTATGAGGTGAACATGCCACGAGATTTAAAACAATTTGTTAACGAAAACAAAAACAACATAAACGCAAACGACACAAAAATTTACGAAGATTTAATAAACAAATATAAGGACATGAATCAAAACGAACTTATGCAAAATTTATTTAGCGAAGCAAGCAAATTGAAGCAGCAAGGCAAACTTGACAGTGCAAGTTTAAACAATATGAAAAATACCCTCTCCCCCTTTTTAAACGAACAACAAAAAGAGATGTTAAATAACTTGGTGAATGCAATAAATGAACAGAAATAAAATAAGCCGCGCACTTTTTAATCGCGTACAAGTTTTAGACAAAAATGCAAAAAATGAGCTTATTATTTGTGCTGAAAATTTTGAGGATACAAAACATTTTTTAACCGCGAACAACATCCCATTTAAAACGTATAGATTTGCAAAATGTTTTAGTGTAAATGCAAATTTTAACGAAATTTGCACCCTTTCTGAGCAAAATTGCGTACATTTTATATGCGAAAACACAAATGTATGTGCCGAACAAGATGCCGACATTATGCACTTAAAAAATTTGACGCAAAACAAATATCTTGGTCAAGGGCAGACAATTTGCATTATTGACACTGGCGTGTATTTGCACTTGGGGTTTGTTTTTCCTAAATGCAAAATTAAAAAATTTATTGATTTAGTAAACCAAAATCCTACCCCATATGACGATAATGGTCATGGCACTTTTGTAAGTGGAATTGCTGGCGGAAGCGGAAAATACGCATATACCCCATATGGGTATGCACCAAACGCTGACTTGGTTATAATTAAAGCACTGAACAAATCGGGCAACAGCACAAGTAACACCATTTTGGATGCCATGCAGTGGGTGTACGAAAATCACAAGGCGTACAACATAAAAGTTGTGTGCATGAGTTTTGGTGCAAATTCACTTGACAATGATGACCCGCTTAGCAAGGGCGCGGAAGCACTTTGGAAACGCGGGCTTGTTGTGGTTGCCGCTGCGGGAAATAGCGGACCGGATAACAACACAATTAAAAGCCCGGGTAACAATCCAAATATTATTACTGTGGGTGCGTTTGACTCTACAAATTTAACCGTACCCGAATTTTCTAGCCGCGGTCCGACAATCTATGGCAACAAACCAGATTTGCTTGCGCCCGGCATAAATGTTACTTCGCTTAACAATACCCTACCACCCACCACTTCTATGAGCGGAACAAGTGTGGCAGCCCCAATTGTTGCTGGAATTTGCGCGGACATTTTGTCACGATACAAAAACGCCACAAATAATCAAATTAAACAATTTTTAATTGCTAACTGCACGCCTATTACTGGGGATAAAAATATTGAGGGTGCGGGGTATATTAATTTTAAAAATTTAACCGATTAAAAAAATTACTATGTTGTTTTTATTAAAAAAATCCGCAACTTTAATATAAATTTTAAAATCAGCAGTTATTTACAAATTATTTAAGTTTATTTTGTTAGATTTTGTAAAAGTTGTTGATTTTTTTATAAAATCTTAAAAAACTGATTATTTTTACTGATTTTTGATGGTTTTTTATTGAAATTTTTAAAATTTTTACCAATTTTTTATTATTCGCTTTGTTTGGTTGAAAATTTATTTTAGTTGTTGTATAATTTAAATATGATTGAAATGCAAAATGTAAGCGTAAAATATATTAAAGATTTTTATGCAGTTTTAAATTACAATACGGCAATTAATTCTAACACGCTTTTGCTTGATGAAAACGGCAAAATTGTTTTGCGCTTGCTTGCAAAAATGGATAATTATTCTGGCAATATTTTTTACGATAATATAAATTTACGCGAAATAAAAAACAGCAATTTGCCTTTTGCATATTTGCCAGAAAGTCCAGTGTTGTTTAAACACAAAAGTATATTTAAAAATTTAATCTATCCGCTTAAAATCCGCAAAATAAAAGACGCAAAACAAACAGTTGAAAATGAAATCGCCCGCCACCTATTATTTTTAAATGATGCTGAAATTAATACTAGTGATTTAAATAAATTAGAAAATCAAACATCATCCACAGACTTTAACAAAGACGATTTTAATCAAATAACAAAATCAATTGATTTTATTAAAAAATTAAAAGTTTACAAATTAAGTAAAGACGAACAGCAAATTTTGTGCTTATTGCGCGCGGTGATTAGGCAACCAAAATATCTTCTTATCGACAATTTATTTTCTACCCTTACACCAAAATATCACCCGCTTGCCACAAGCATACTAAGCGAATTTAGTGGCACAATTGTTGCCCACGAAAACAATCAATTTGATTTTTACAAAAACTTTAAATTAATAAAAACCAATTAAAAAATAGCCGCAATTTGCGACCATTTTCTGTTAAACTAAATTCCCGCTTCAAGATTTAAGCAATCAAGGTAAGGCAAAATCTCTTCAAAACTCTTGTCATAGTCACCATCGCAGAAATGCCCCGCGTTGTCTATGCAAACCGCTTCCGCATCCATAAGTTTTATAAACATAAGGAGTATTTATGAAAAATTATTTGATTATTCATGGAAGTTACAGCAACAGTCAAGAGCACTGGTTTCCGTGGTTTAACAATTTACAAGTTTATTTTAAGACGATTTCGTCTGGATTAGTGTCGCGAGTTAAAACAACATTTGGAAGAATTTTTGTTCCGTCAGCCAAATTTAGATTGTCCGCAATATCAATAAAGCCAGAAACTGCAATTTTGCTTAGCCCGCCTGTTGTGGTTTGTTTGAGTTGGCGTTCTTTGTAGTTAACACTGTGTCCGATGCACTGAACAACCAGATTTTTGCCCATTTTTACATTGTTGCCAATTGTTACATTGCCCGCCAAAGTTACGCCATCACCAATTGAAACATCGTCCCCAATTTTTGTTGCGCCCAACACATCCACAAACAAATCTTCCCCTACTTTTAAATTTTTGCCACAAAGCGGGAATAATCTCTCTAAAATCTTATGCTTTGTTAATTGAGAAGTGTTGGTTTCGTTATAATGTGAGCATAAATTGTGGCTTAAATTGGATATACCCGCCATAACATCATCCAAAGCGTTGTATCTTTCGCAATTAAGCATCCTTATATATTGTTCAAAATCGCCATCAAAACCAAGTTTTTTTGCGTGCGCAATAAGGTGCTGAATTTCGTCTTTGCTGCGTTCACGCTTAACAAGTTCTTTTTTTGCGACATAATTGTCATCAATAACTTTATAACTGTTGCATGGATTGCCAAAAGCCAGTGAGTTTTCTGCTATCTTGCTTTGATTGTTAACCACACTACCTAACCCAATAACTGACTTTGCTGCAATGGTAACATCACCCAAAAATTTGCAATTTGCACATATCCAAGTGTTATCTTTAATATGAATTTTTTCAAGTTTTGCCATACCGTCAACCACAGTAAGTTCGCTTTGCCCAAATTGATTGTTTGGTGCAACAACGACATATTCGTCAAGCGTTACAAGTGCGGTTTTGTTAAATTTGTTGCGGACATTTATGTAGTTAAACCCGCCAATATCCACACAACCAATAACCACTTCAAGCCCGTCGAGGCAGCCGAGCAGCACACCATGCCCGGGGAATAAATCGTCCAAAATATGTTGCTGGCGGTTTTTTACAAATTTTAATACATTTTTGTTTGGATTGTTAAGTTCACTAGACAGCATGTTGTACTCTTCGCACAACTTTTTTGACATGTAAATAAGTTGTTGATAGGCGTAATCTTTAAGTTTAAACCAGTCACCAGAATACATCTTTTTTACCTGCGTCATATCACCTTCTATGCCAAGCTGTTTAAGATGTTCAATTTTTTCTTCAACCGATAACATAGTTCCTCCAATTGTTATTATTTTACCACTTAATTTTTATTTGTCAATAGGCACTAGATAAAATAAAAACCAAATTGACAGCAAAAAACCACCGCTTGGGTGGTTATTCTGCGTTTTTTGTTAAGAAAACAAGTTTGTTATCTTTGTGGTCGATAAGCACATTGTCGCCCGCTTTAATTTCGCCTTTAAGCATTTTGTCGGCAAGTTCGTCTTCTATCTGGTTGGTAATAAGTCGGCGAAGAGGCCGCGCACCAAAGTCGTCATTTGTGCCATTTTTAACCAAATAATTAAGTGTAGATTGGGTAAATTTCAACTCCACTCCGCTTTGCTTTAAGTTTTTGTTAAGGTCGGCAAGCATCTTTTTGGCAATCTCTTTAAGCACTGGCGCAGAAAGTTTGTTGAACACCACAATGTTGTCAATACGGTTGATAAGTTCGGGTTTAAAATACTTTTTAAGTTCGTCAAGCATAATGGCAGATTTGTCCTCTTTAACCGTATCATTAAAGCCCAAATCAACCTTATTTTTGTTGATTTTGTCGCTGCCAATATTGCTGGTTAAAATTATAAGGGTGTTTTTAAAACTTACCACTTTGCCATGGCTGTCGGTAAGTCTGCCATCGTCCAAAATTTGAAGCAGCATATTAAACACTTCTGGATGCGCCTTTTCAATTTCGTCAAAAAGCACCACGCTGTATGGCTTGCGGCGTACCTGCTCGGTCAACTGTCCGCCATCATCAAAGCCGACATATCCTGGCGGGCTGCCAATAAGTTTTGACACGCTGTGCGCTTCCATAAACTCACTCATGTCAAGCCTAATCATTTTGTTTTCGTCATCAAACAAGGCTTCGGCAAGCGCCTTGCTAAGCTCGGTTTTACCCACGCCGGTCGAACCAAGGAATAAGAAACTGCCAATTGGGCGTTTTGGATCGCGTATGCCAATACGGCTGCGGCGGATGGCTTTTGCCACCTTTTCAACCGCTTCGTCCTGCCCTTTTACGCGCGCTTTTAACACGCTTTCAAGGTTAAGCAACCTTTCCGCCTCGCCCTCGGTAAGTTTGGTAAGCGGAATGTTTGTCCACTTGCTAACCACTTCGGCGATGTCTTGCTCGGTTATGGTTGCGTTGGTTTGGTCGGATGTTACTGGCTTGTTTTTAAGGCTGTCAATTTGGTCCTTCAACTTGCTTATCTGGTCGCGCAAACGCGATGCCTTTTCAAAATCTTCTTGGTTAACCGCGTCTTCTTTTTCCGCTTCCAATTTGGTTAATTTAACTTTAAGTGCCTTAATTTCCCCACTTTCGTAATTGTT
>CANRIT010000002.1 GCA_947630745.1 uncultured Clostridia bacterium | reverse complement strand
TTTTTGTAAATGTTTTTGTAAATGTTTTTGTAAATGTTTTTGTAAATGTTTTTGTAAATGTTTTTGTAAATGTTTTTTAGTGGATTTTTTAGTAGATATTTTTAGTTGAAGTTGATTAGTTTGATTATTGATTTTATTTTGTGTTTTGGGATTTGTTGGCTGAGTGTTGAACAAGTTTTACAATCTCAGTAACTGGGATTGGGATAAGCGCAAACCCAATTGAAATCAGCCATTGATTTAATGTAAGGTTTGCAATGTGGAACACGCTGTTTACATGTGGCACAAGCATTATAAATAGCAGCAGCCCAACACCCACAACAAACGATAAATTCATAAGTTTGTTTTTAAACGGATTTGATTTGAATATTGAATGATTTGTGCGCACCAAATACATCTGCACAAGTTGGATAAGGTTAAGGCACAAAAAGCCCATAGTTGCCGCTACCGTACCGCCAAACAAATGTGTGCCCATAACAAACAAGAAGATAACCACTATCGCTTGTGTTAAGCCTTGATAGAATATGTTAAATCCAACTTGGCCGCCCATAATATTTTCTTTGGCTGAGCGCGGCTTGTGCGACATCACATCGCGTTCAACCGTTTCCATACCCAGCGCAATGGCTGGCAAGCTGTCCGTAATAAGGTTAATAAACAAAATTTGCACCGCCACCAAAAATGGAATGTTTGGGAAAAGCAGGGTAAGTACAAAAATTGCCAGCACCTCTGCAATGTTGCAGCCCACCAAAAATTGCACCGTCTTTTGAATGTTGGAATATATTTTTCTGCCTTCTTCCACCGCAACAATAATTGTGGCAAAATTATCGTCAGTCAAAATCATGTCGGCAACGTCTTTGGTAACTTCCGTGCCAGTTTTGCCCATGCCTATGCCAATGTTTGCCGCCTTTATGCTTGGCGCATCGTTTACGCCATCGCCCGTCATTGCAACCACTTTGCCGTTTGATTTAAACGCATTTACAATGCGCACTTTATGCTCTGGGCTAACGCGGGTAAACACTTTAAACTTCCAAATTTCTGTTTTTAATTGCTCATCAGTAAATTGGTCAAGATACGCGCCGTCTGTAACTTCGCTTATGCTGGAAACAATTTCTAATTCCTTAGCAATTGCATAGGCAGTGTTTTTGTGGTCGCCCGTTATCATAATGGCTTGCATGCCCGCTTTTTTACACTTCTTTAATGCCTCGTACACTTCTTCGCGCGGCGGGTCAATCATGCCAACCAGCCCAACAAAGGTAAGGTCATTTTCACCAAACTCTGCCGCTGTAGCACATTCTTTAACCGCAAAGGCAAGCACGCGCAATGCTTTTGCACACATGCTTTCGTTTGCTTGTTTAAGCGCGGATAGGTCGTCTTTGGTGATTTTGCGCTTTTTGTCGTTTTCAATAATATAACTGCATTTTGCCAGCAGCTCGTCAATTCCGCCCTTGGTGTGCTGAATAAGTTTGCCGTTAAAGTTGTTTAGGGTGGACATAAGCTTGCGCTGGCTGTCAAAAGGAATTTCGTTAACTCGCTTAAAAGCCTTGTCTAAATTTGGTTTTGCCAAACCAAGTTTGTGCGCGTAATCAACAAGCGCGGTTTCGGTTGGGTCGCCAATAAGTTCGCCTTCTTGCACCTTTGTGTCGTTGCACAAAACCATGGCGTTTAATAGGTGAGATTTTGCAAGGCTGTCAAGTTTATCGTCAAGTTCTATAAACTGATTGTTTACAAAAACAGATTTAACCGTCATTTTGTTTTGGGTGATTGTGCCCGTTTTGTCCGAACAAATTATTTCGCAACAGCCAAGCGTCTCAACCGCTTGCAAGCGGCGAATTATTATGTTCTTTTTGGCAAGTTTGGTTACGCTTAGTGACAATATTATTGTAACCACCACCATAAGGCTTTCTGGTATGGCGGCAACCGCAATGGCAACCGCTGTCATAAGCGACTCGGTCCACGATAGGCGGGTTACAAACATGTCAACAAAGAAAATCAGCACCGCAATTGCCAGCACAATTATTGTGATAATTTTGCCAAGCTTGTTAAGGCTGCGCTCCAAAGTGGTGGTCTCTTTTTTCTGGTCGTTAAGCATGGTGGCAATTTTGCCAATTTCGCGGTTTTGCGCGGTGGCAACCACCACACCCATGCCTCTGCCATAAACCACCACACTGGACGAATATGCCATATTTTTTCTGTCCGCAAGCGCAGTGTTGCTTTTTAAAACCAAACTAGCATCTTTTTCTATTGCGTTGCTTTCGCCAGTAAGGGCGGATTCGTCACACTTTAAACTTGCCGTTTCAATAAGGCGCAGGTCGGCAGGCGCAATATCTCCCGCTTCAAGCAGCACAAGGTCGCCAACAACAAGGTCGGAAGTCTTTACAAAAATTTCCTTGCCCGCGCGTATAACTTTGGTGTATGGGCTGGACATCTTTTTTAGGCTTTCCATGGCGTTTTCCGCCTTCATCTCTTGCATAAAGCCAAGGGTTGCGTTAAGTATGATTATTGCAAAGATAATTATTGCATCAATAAGCTCGCTTCTGCTGTGATTTATAAACGAAAAGCAAATTGAAATGGTCGCAGACACAAACAGCAAAATAATCATCACATCTTTAAATTGCATTAAAAATTTTAAAATAGCGGGCGTCTTTTTTTTATCTTTAAGCTCATTTTTGCCGTTTTGTTCAAGTCGCAACGCGGCTTCTTGTTCAGTAAGTCCGTCTGTTGAAGATTTAACATCTTTTAGTGTAGAATCAATTTTTTTACTATAATATTCCATAATTTTTCACCAATTTGATTGTATATCTTATGAGTAAAAATGTCAAATAGTTTTAAATTTTGTTTAAAATTTTTAAAAAATTGTTATTATTGCAGCAAAAAATCAAAAAAGCGGATGGCGGCATAGTATGAAGTGTATGTATGCTTTTTGGCTGACGGCAGTTGGAGTTTCTATAATTTTTGTGGCAACAAGTTTGGGAAGTGCATTGGTGTACATTTTTAAACACCAATTAAGCCAAAAAACAAATGCTTGCATTTTGGGCTTTGCCAGCGGGGTGATGATTGCCACTGCGTTTTTTGGGCTTATTATGCCCGCGCTTGAACAGGCGGAAGGGTTTGGACATTTTAGTTTTGTTCCGGTTGTGGTTGGTTTGGCGCTTGGCACAGCCTTGCTTATTTTGTTGGATTTAATTCCAAAAATAAAAAGAAAAAATACCTCTCGGGGGTATGGCGGATTAAGCAAGTGTAAAAAGTTCTTTTTGGTGGTAACGCTGCACAACATTCCCGAGGGGCTAGCAGTGGGTTTGGCGTTTGGAAATGCTATACTGGTAGGGGGTATAGCGGCATACTTTTCTGCACTGAGTTTGTCAATAGGTATTGCCGTGCAAAATTTGCCCGAAGGATTGGCAGTCAGCCTTGCAATGAAAAACGATATGGGCAACAACAAAGCATTTATGTATGGCATGTTAAGTGGAGTGGTCGAGCCAATTTTTGCCATGCTGGGCATTGTGCTTGCAACTGGAATTTCCACCCTTATGCCGTGGTTTTTGGCGTTTGCCGCGGGCGCAACAATTTATGTCACGGTGGAAGAACTTATCCCGGACAGCAAATTTTCCGCACCCAACCTTGGCAGCCTTTGGTTTATTGTCGGCTTTTCACTAATGACAATTTTGGAAGTTTTATTAGGTTAAATTGCATTTTTTATTGTTTTTTTACAGTTTTTTTAATTTTTGGGGGAGTATTTTACTTTTTATGGGATAAAAAGTAACAAAAAACCAAAATTAAAATCAAATAAAAAAACCTTCATATTTATTCTTAATTACAAAATGTTATGTAAATTGCAATCTAATAAAACGACAATTGTTTATTATTGGAAAGTTACTAAAAACTTATTAAATCCTAAACTATATGTAAGTAGTGTGGGGTTAAATTTTAATCAAAACAACTTCGATTTTACTTTGTTTTTTGCTCATAATTTGGTTGTGTTTTATATTATTTCTTAAAAAAGTTAAAGCGCAAATTTTTTATATTATATATTTTATTTGGTTTTTACTTTTTTTACTTGGCTTTTATTACTTTTTGCCCTGCAAAAAGTAAAAATAAACATCGAACAAAAACAAAAAATAAAACTTAAATAAAAAAACACACCGCAGGGGTGTGCTTTATAAATTTATTTTGTTTTGGTTTTGTCGGCGGTTAAAAATTGGTTGTATTCGCTGAAATTTTTATTCCAAATTTCTTTGTCGGTGGTGTAGGCTAATTTTTTGCCATAAACGCGCTCGTAAACCTCTTTCCACAAGCGGAAATTTTCAAGCTTCATATACTCTTCATTTTCCTTAACGCTAAGTTCTGCCTTAGGGTAAATTGCAGGAAGAATGTGCAGCGTGTAGTTGCCAAAATTGTGGCGGCCTTGCTCATCTGTTTGCGGATTTTTTTGTTCAATCGTCATAAACATAGGCAGCACTGGCACATTGTTTATAATTGCGTAGTGGAAAGCGCCTTTTTGAAGTGGGCGTGGTTTTGTGTATTCACGCCACATGGCTTGTTCGGGATAAATAAGCACTTTGTTGCCTTTTTTAAGATAGTAAGAAACCGCTTCGTTAAACTTGCGCATAGGTTTTAATTTTAAACCGCTTGGAAGTGGCATATAACCAGTGTTGCGCATAATGTCGCCAATAAAGTTTTTCCAGTTATTGGTTTCATTTGCCACAAACTTGATGTTGCCCAAAACTTCCATCATAGGGAAACTGTCAATTTCACTAAAATGGTTGCAGGTTACAATTGCGCCTTTAACGCCCTTTAAATTTTCTTTCCCTTCAACTTTAAGATTACATAATTCCCTATTTATGCGTTTTGCATATTTGCGAAGTGCACGATAGTAAAACGCCGATTTAATGCGACGACCAAGCCCTTTTTTTATGTAAGGATAGTTTTCATCAACTGGGTACCAACTGTCTGGTGCTGGCTCGTCTTGGTCTTGATGAAATTTACCTTCTTTTTCCAATTCCACGCCTATGCTTTGAAGTTCTTCAAACCTTTCTTGTGGATTTTTTAAAATTGAAACATCCGCTTTTGCCATAATTTTTCCTTTTAATTTGATATATTTTAACATATTAAAATTTTTAAGCCAAATGTTTTTAAACTACTTTTTTTGTAAATTATTAATGATTTCATTATTTTGTTGATTAGTTGTTTTGCTAAGTCGTACTCTGGTTTGTTTAGGGTTGTTTATTTCTTCTGTTGTTTTGTTTTTTAACGCTAAAAATTCGCTATAAACATCATCATATGCAAAATTTTTGCGTATTTCATGCACCCTTTCAATTTGCCAAGGTTTAACCACAATCATATGAAGGTAAGGGAAAACATTAAACCTATTGCTGAAATGTTGCACAACTGTATCCTTTTTTAAATCGCCTTGCTCATTAAAGCGGCGTGGCAGATACAACTTGCTTTTACAAAGTTTGTTAAGTGCAGTTTGGTCAGGAAATTTCATTTTTTTGTTTAGGCACATTTCTTTTACGCGCTTTAACAAGTTTGTTTCCCTAATTTTTTGCATATTCATAAGCAGCATGCCCGAATTGAAATAGTTTGGGCGGATAAAAAATCTGCCATATCTATCCTTAACCACACCAAGTTCATAATTTGAAATATCCGTGTTCCAAAGTTTAGAAATGTCGCCATTAATCATAATATCCGTGTCCAAATAAATTGCCTTATCTGGCAACTCTTTCACATCATCTGCAAACAAACGCAAAAAGGCAAAAGGTGTGTATTTATTAAGCTTGTTGCATGATGACATCGCCCAATTGTTAAAATCCTTTCCTAACTTTATAAGTGTAACCTTGCTGTTTAAATTCTTTTGTTTTAAAACATCTTCCAAAAACTGCCTATTTTCTTCTGTTATCGGGCGATAGTCTGGATTGAGTTCGGTTAAATCGGCGGTTAAGATATAAACATTTAGTGCTTCATCTGTGTGATTGCGCATACTCATAAGGCAAAGGGTAAGCCCATCTATCACCTTATAGTTTCCGCCAAATAATAGATTTATCATTATATACTCCTTTCATCATTTATGTTTGTTATGTTTGTTTTTGTGGTTGAAATGCTTTTATTTGTTTTGTTTGTTTTGTTTAATTTTGTATTGTCGCTTTTGTCAACGTTCTTACTTTCTGTGCTGTCAGAGGGTTTATACTGATATTTTATATACTCATAATTGCTGTTTAAACTGCGCTTACACATGGTTTCATACGCCCAGTTGCGCAATTGTTCGCGCTGCTGTTTTGCGGGCAGTGTTTCATCTGAATAGAACGGCCCGTCAACATACAACACAATGCGCGGCTTTTTGCCCGGCTTTTTCAGTTGATAGGTGGTGGTGAAAGTGAATATCGGTTTTTTGTATTTAACTGGATAGTGGAACGAGGCGTCATCAAACGGGCGAATTTTTGTGTGATAAGGCCAAAGGTGTGCCTCGGGGTAGATAAGCACGGGCTGGGATTTTTTAATTGCCCAATCTATGCGCGCATTAAAGTTGCGGGTGGCGGCAATTGTGTCTGGCAGCGGGATTGCACCCCACATGCGAATAAGTCTGCCAACCAGTCCATTGCTTACATTTTGTGCGTTGCATATAACTTGCGGATTTTTGCCCTTTATTATGTGTGTTGGCCCAAACGCGTCAAGTATTTGCGCAGTGTGGTTGCCATAGATGAAATATCCACCTTTAACGCTTTTTAGCAGTTTGCGGTTTACAATTTTGTAGCCATGCAGTTTGTAGTGCAGACAGGCAACAGGCTTTGCAATAAGCCAATAAGTTAAAAAACTAAAAAAGCGGTAGAAAGGGTTGCGGTGAATGTAAACATATTTTTCATCAATTTTAATTGGCGAAATGTTAAAATCCACAACATCTTGTTGCAAGTTTGTGTAAGGAATTATTGTGTTATATTTTAATTTTTTGCCGCGTTTCATATCATGTGTATTATATAATAAATAGCAGAAATAGTCAAATAAAATATAAATTATTTTGTCCCGCATAAACAAATTTAAAAAAAATTTTAAAAAACGCCAAAAAAAGTTTGCATTATTATCATAAATGCTTTATAATGTTAGTATCATATAAAAGGAGTGAGGTATGAAAAATTTTGTTAAATGGTTCGATGACGCCCCATTATGGTTAAAAATCGTTTTCGCATTGCCAGTTCTTGACATTGTTTGGGCAGTTTATCGCATTGTTAAAGGTGCAGCTTACGGCAAAGTTTCTTTAATCCTTGGTGGTATCCTTTGGATCTTACTCGGCTGGGGCATCCTTTGGATTATCGACATCGTTTGCATCTGCATTTGGAAACAACCAAAACTTTTGGCTTAACGGCTATGGAGGGCGTACCCCTCCTTTTTTTATTTTTATTTTGCCAGTTTGCTGGCATTTTTTGTTTGTTGCGCACATGTTCTAATTAGCCTTATTTATAAATAAAATACTATATATGTATTTTGAAAATGTTGATAAATGCTTAAAAAAACTTGGGACAAGCACAAACGGGCTAACAAATTTTGAGGCGCTTGACAGGATTAAAAAACATGGAAAAAACGAGCTTAAAAAGGTTAAAAAGCAGTCGTTTATAAAGTGTTTTTTTAAGCAGTTTTTAAATATTATGGTGGCAATTTTGCTTGTGTCCGCCGTGGTTAGCCTAACCATTGCAATTGTCAACAAACAGTATGGCGACCTGTTTGAAGGGTTTGTTATCCTTTTTATTGTGGTTATGAATGCCATAATTGGAGTAATACAAGAAAATAAGGCACAAGCCTGCATTGAAGATTTGCAAAAAACGGACAAAACCATGGTTAAGGTGGTGCGTCAGGGGGCGATTGTAAATGTGGACAGCCGACAACTTGCGCTGGGCGACCTTGTGCTTATGGAAGCGGGCAACATGGTTATGGCGGACATAAGGCTTATTGACACAAACAATTTTGCGTGTGACGAAAGTTCGCTTACGGGCGAAAGTGTGCCAGTTGAAAAGAATGCGGATGTGGTGCTGCCAAAATCCACTCCGCTTGCCGAACGCAAAAACATGGCGTATTCGGGTAGCATGGTAACCATGGGTAAGGCGCGCGGGGTGGTTGTGGCAACGGGCAACAATACCGAAATAGGCAAAATTGCAAATCTGCTTTTCAATGCAAAAAAAGAGGTAACCCCGCTGCAAAAATCCATTGACAAAATTGGCAAAATTATAACCTGGGCGGTGCTTGGCATCTGCGGAATAATTTTGCTTATCGAACTTGTTGGTGGGCATGGGATTATGAATGCTGTTATGGTGTCCGTGGCACTTGCTGTTGCTGCCATACCAGAAAGTTTGCCCGCAGTTATAACCATAATACTTGCTTTTGGCGTGCAACAACTGGCCAAAAGGAGATGTATTATAAAGCATCTTCACGCAGTTGAAACGCTTGGAAGTTGCCAAGTTATTTGCTCAGACAAAACTGGCACGCTAACCTTAAACAAAATGCAAGTGGTGCAAACCTATTTTGACAATATCTATGATGGGGAGGCGGGGTATACTTTTGATGAGATTATCCGCACCATGATTGTTTGCAACAATGCTAAACTTGAAAATGGAGTTGTGTCTGGCGAGCCAACCGAAACTGCGCTTTACGAGTACGCGCAAAAGAGATACCGGGCGGGGGCATATAGTATAATACACGAAATTCCTTTTAACAGCACGCGCAAGATGATGACGGTGATTGTAAACGACAACGGAATTAAAAGTTACACAAAGGGCGCGCCCGAAATTTTGCTTGAAAAATGCACAAAAATCTGCCTTAATGGCAAAATTTTGCCGCTAAATGAGCAAATTAAGCAAAAAATCCGCCAAATCAACAACGATATGACCGACCGCGCGCTGCGCGTTATTGGCTTTGCTTTTAAGACTTTTGATAGCTTTAACTTGGCGGACGAGCTTGAAGAAGAAATGGTGTTTTTGGGCTTGGCTGGGCTTATGGACAATCCGCGACCTGAGGTTAAGACAAGCATTGAACGCTGTTTTAAGGCTGGGCTTAAACCAGTTATGATTACGGGTGATCACAAGCGCACCGCGTTTGCCATTGCGCTTAAACTTGGCATTGCGGAAAATTTAAATCAAGTTATAACGGGCGAAGAGTTGGACAAACTTAGCGACAAGCAGCTTTGTGAAATTATAAAAACCCACACCGTGTTTGCACGCGTAAGCCCAGAGCATAAGGTTAGGATAGTTAAAGCGTTTAAGAACATCAAAAAAATTGTTGCTATGACGGGCGATGGGGTAAACGATGCGCCAAGTTTAAAAATTGCCGACATTGGCGTGGGCATGGGCAAGTCGGGCACAGATGTGGTTAAAAATGTGGCGGATATGGTTATTACCGATGACAATTTTGCTTCGATTGTTATTGCCGTGGAAGAAGGGCGCAAGGTTTACAGCAACATTCAAAAGGCATTGCAGTTTTTAATTTCTACCAATTGTGTGGAAGTGTTTGGTATGCTGGTTGCGCTGCTGTTCTTCCCTAAATACACCTTTTTGTTGCCTACACAGATGCTGTTTATAAACCTTGTAACCGACAGCCTGCCCGCCTTTGCGCTTGGCATGGAAAAAGTTGAACCGGAAGTTATGGCATCCCCTCCGCGTGACAGCAAGGCGGGTTTGTTTGGTGGCAAGGTGGGGCAAGCCATAATTTATCAATCCATACTTCAAACCGCGCTGGTTATGCTGGTGTTTGTTGTTGGCGTGTTCTGCTACAATCCGTCAGTGGCAAGCACAATGGTGTTTTTCACCATAATCTTTATGCAACTGTTGCACAGCATAAATTGCAAAACCAACAATAGCTTGTTTGACAAAAATTGGTTTGACAACAAAACCTTTAACATCTGCTTTATAATAACCCTTGCGCTTAACTTGATTGTGGCGTGCGTGCCATTTATGTATCAGCTTTTTGGCTTGGAATATTTAAATTTGTCGCAATGGATAATGGTTGCAATAACTTCAATCAGCATAATTCCGCTTTGCGAAGTGTTTAAGCTTATTTTAAACAAGCCAAAATTTGTCAAACAAAAAAGGGTAAAAATTAAAAAATAGGCTTGACAAATTTGTATTTGCATATTATAATAGCATCGGCTTTGGGAGATTTTATGAAAAACTTATTGAATATGAGCGACCTGGAATGTGCAAAAGAGATTTACGAATTGAATTTAAAATTGCCAAAACTTAAAGACCATTTGCAACAATCACCTTCCAATCAAAACATTTTGGAAGAGTATAATATAAAAACAAAAAGGTTAAACAAGTTGGTGGATAGAGTAAACTACGATAATATCAACTTTCAAGTGGATGCTGCCACCTTTATTAGACATATTAAAAAGTTTTTAAGGCAGGCGCACAACAACTTGATGTGTGAATTTTTCCGCCGCAAAATTAAGGATAGCGAAAAGGATTGGTTGGAAATTTGGATTTATGGCACAACTCCAATCCGCCTAAAACAGATTGATAGGCAGTTAAAGTTGGATGAAATTGTCATCGATTTAAAAGACAAAATTTTGCATCCGGTTGAATCTTATGACGATTTTGACACGGTTTTCAGTTCACTTGGTATAAACAACATATACAAGGCGCTTTTCAATTCGCTGGAAGAAGTTCAAACTGACGAACAACAAAAGGTCACGCAATAGCGCGTGATTTTTTTGTTTTTAATTTTTATAAGCATTTTCTGTTTTATACTTCTATACTTTAATCTAGTTTGTTTTTGATAAATTTTGCCTTTTTTAAAATTTTTGACTAAATTTTTTATATCGGTAAATAATAGCGTTAGGAGGAAATTTATGTCAGAAGAAAGCAAAAAAATATTGGCGACAATTGTGTATTTCACTTTGGCTGCGCTTGCCATTGCCAGTGCGGGATTTTTTATCTTTGCCTTGGTTGCAAAAGCACTTCCAATGTGGGCAGAGGTGATTTACTACATTTGGAGCGGGCTGGTTATTGGCGCGATTGTGTTTGACATTATCTGCACAATGACGGGCGAAGGCAAATATGTTTCTGGGCTTATAATATATGTGCTTAGCGTGTTGTGCGTGGCTATGTCAATTATCCTTTATATCACAAACGCTACCCGCACCGGACTTGTTGCCGACTTTATGTGGTTGTATTTAACTGCAAGCGTAATTTCGCTTATGACAACTGGCTATATGATTGCAACTTGGTGCGTAGGTCAAAGCCAAGTTCAACATTCAAGCAACACACAAAAAATTGCCGAACGCAAAAACAGACAACAATAAAAAAATTTGCATTATTTGCAAATTTTTTTAATATAAATTATTAATTTTTTGGTATTTAATTTGGTATTTAATTTGGTATTTAATCGGATATTTAATTGGATATTTAAGTATATTTTATTTAACTTATTATTTAATTTGAAAATCCAACTAATTATTTAATTATATTAATCTGTAATTTTATATATTATTTAATCATATTTTTTACAGGTTGTTTGATTTGCAATTTGTTATTTAATTAATTATTTTATTTATACTTAAATTTGTTATTTATTCAACTATTTATTTTAATTAAATTTATTAATTTTTAGCCTATTGTTGTTATATAATTTTAATATTTAAAAAATTATAAAAACCACTATAAAATAGATTTTTTGAATATTTTTAATTAATTTAAAAAACGACAATAAATAGCAATAAATTATATGTTAAAAATATAATAAAAATAATGTAAAAAATATTATAAAAAATTAAATAAACAAAAAAAGAAAATATTTAATAATATAATTAGATTAAAATAGACAGAAAATAAATAATAAAAAAATATGAAGAATAATATCATTGTCAAATAATTGGTACAAAACTATAACATCGAATAAATAATAAGAATAAATCAAAATAAATTAAAAAATTATGAAATAATTAAATAATATAATTAATATCTAAAATTAATGTTTTTAATTTTGAATTAATAAAGATATTGTAAAAAATTTGGTTATAAAAAAATTAATAAAATTAAATAATAAAAAAATAGTAAAATAATTTTAAATATTAAAAATAAGCAGTTTGCTTATTTTAAAAGGCTGAATTTCCGCCCAGCCCGCCGTCAACTGAAATTATTTGACCGGTTATAAAGTTTGCCTTATCGCTTGCCAAAAACACAACCAAATCCGCAACATCTTTTGGCGTGCCAATTCGCCCAAGTGGAGTGGATTCAACCAGCGCACCAATTTCCGCTTTGTTTAAATGTGCGTTCATTTTACCCTTAATAAGCCCAGGGCAAACCGCGTTCACACAAATTCCGCTTGGGGCAAGTTCTTTTGCAATTGCCAGCGTAAATGCGTTAAGCGCGCCCTTGCTTGCTGAATAAACCGATTCCACACTTGCGCCAACCTTCCCCCACATGCTGGAAATGTTGATGATTTTCCCGCTTTTTTGCCCAATCATAATTTTTGACACATATTTGGTTGCAAACATGGCGGATTTAAGGTTGCTGTCAAGCACAAATTGATACTGCTGCTCGGTTAAATCTTGAATCTGCCCAAAAAGCGACACCCCCGCGCAGTTTATCAAACAGTCGACATGCCCAAATTTGGAATAGATTTTTTTTATTGTAAGTTCAAGTTCATATTCATTGGTTAAATCACACTTAAAGGCACACACATTTTTATGTTCAATTTTTGGGGTGTGCGCGTTGTAAATTAAAATGGCAAAATATCCTTTTGCCAAAAACGATTTGGCAATTTGCCCACCAATATCTCCGCTTGCGCCAGTTATCAATACATTTTTCATATTTCGATTATAGCACAAAAATAAAAAAATGCAAAACAAAAACCAAAATTATTGACATTAACAAAATTATATATTATAATTTAATTGTATTTAAACGGTTTTTGGTTGGGAGAAATATGAAGGTTTTAAGAAATATTAAAAACGTGCTTAAAATTATTTTGATAGTGCTGCTTGTTGTTGGGGTTATTGTTGGCACTTGCTTTTTGTTTTTCCACTTTTTAAGGCGGGAAGAAAATAGTTATGCCAATGTATCCCAATATGTTTACAGCAGCGAGCGTGGCGAGTTAAAATCGCGCATTGACTTTGTTGAATCCAAGCAAGCAATTGAAGACAACAAACAAAGGTTTACAATTGCAACCCAAGCAGACCAAACGCTTAACGAGATTGCGCAAAGCATAATCCCGTACATGAATAGTTACAGTTTAAACAACCGAACAATTATGAGCAAATATCGCACAATGCTTTCCAACCAAGCGGATTTGGTCAGCGAACTTACAATTTTTGAATATAACACAGGCGACATAAAGTTTGATGCCGATGTTAGAGGGAATAGAATAATCACCATGTACGGAAGGTATCTATCCAGTTACGCAGAGATGCTAAGGGAAATAAACAGCCAAATCTCTGCAAATGTTCCAAATACAAATGTAAACATATTGTTTTATATAGACGACTTGTATTTCCATGTGGTGCAAGTTGCGGTTGAAAATTTAAAGGATGTCAACAGCTATATCCAGTTCCAAAACCAAAACGAATTGGACGCCTTTGAACAGTTTAGGCTAGACGGCAGCTTTAAAAATTATGTAAACTTAGATATAAAAGCCAATTATTTTATTGAAGCGTACAACAACCTTGACAAGCAAGCGTTTGCAAAAAATTTAAAACAACGGCTTGATGCGGCAAAAAGCATAACCGATTCCTCTTCAAACGAAGATAAGGCGGCATTCTATTTAAAATCGATTTTGACGCCTAATGCGGAGGTTTAATATGAAGTTTAAAAAATTTTTATGCGCTTTTGTTTGTGTGTTTATTCTGCTTGGCGGCATAGTGTTTGCTTCTTGCGGCAAAAAACATTATAACATGGCAAATTTTGCAACCGACTACGGCAGCGGCAGTTACAGCGCAATCTCTTTTAAAAGCGGCAAATATGTCTTTAATTTTGAAGATATTTCATCCACAGCCTATCAAGGCGAGCTGGACGAAATTGCAACAATAAATCAAAACCTAACCGCCTTCCTTGCTGAAACAGTCACCTTGTCCGGGCAAAAGGGCAATGTGGGCATAAGCGATGGCAACAGAGATAGGGTAAAAAATTATTTATCAGCCATGAAACAGTCGCTTGCCGAGGCGGACAAAAAGTTGGAAGTGTTTAAATTTTTGTCGGGCAACGCAGCTTCGCAGCCAATTGAACAGCAGCGCGAAAGTTTAAAAAGCGCGTACAATTCGCTTAACGATGCAATTTACAGATATTTTGTTGCAATAAGCAATTTAAGTCAGGTTTACGCAAACATATATTTCAGCAATTATATGAGCGCTGAAAATGTTAACTATTACAAACAGTATGTTGAAAACAAGGTGAACATTGAAGTTTTGTCCAATCAATTCATATTCAACGCGCGGGTGGCATATCAAATATTCAGCACAAGCCAGGTGTATTTAATACAGAATTTTAGGATTGCCGCACAAAATAATGTGGAAGAATTTAATTTGTATAAATCCACAGTTGAAAGCCTAAACGCATGCAAACTTGACGGAAGCAAAAAGTTTTCTGATACGGAAAAAACCAAACTTTTAGCTGTGCAATATTACAACGGATTTGCGCTTTTGCACAACGATTACAACGCGTTTGTAAGCGCGCGCGATACAATTTTAAACGCAACAGACACTGGTTTTGAATATGACAACAGCTTGTTTATTGTGGAAAATTACAAGTCTAAAATCAACGAGTTAAACGGCGTTTTAATTGCGCTTCACAATCAATTGGCATAAAAGGATTTTTATGGATAATGACCAATTTAACAAACTTGCCGAGATGCTGTATCCAAATGTTTTGGATGCATCTTTTTATTTGCAAAAATACGCTCCACGCAATGTGAAAGGCGAAGTTACCCGCATTGCGCCTAGCCCAACTGGTTTTTTGCATATCGGGCAACTTTATCAAGCGCTTGTGCATAGGATGTTGGCAAACAAAACGGGCGGAATATTTTACTGCCGCCTTGAAGATACCGACACCAAGCGCGAAGTGGAAAATGCAGGCGAAATTGCATACGACATGCTGGTGCGCTTTGGTTTAAAGCCAGATGAAGGATACCGTGGGGGGCATAAAGAAATTGGCGATTATGGGCCTTATGTGCAAAGTGAACGCACACAGATTTACAACGCTTTTGCAAAAGAACTGGTTAAGCGTGGACATGCCTTCCCATGTTTTTGCGCGGCGGCAGAAAATAAGGAAGAAATTTTAAAACGCCGCGAAGAAGAACTTAACGAAAGCGCGGATATTGAAGTTAAAGACCCGTGCAGAAATTTGACCTTAAAAGAGATTGAAAACAATTTGGCGGCGGGTAAAAAATTTGCGCTTAGGCTTAAAAGCGAAGGGGATATAAACAAAACCCACGTTTTTGAAGATAAAATTAAGGGCAAAAAAGACTTGCGCGAAAATGCCAAAGATGATGTGCTTATCAAGTCAAACGGCATACCAGTGTACGCTTTTGCGCATGTGGTGGACGATACCCTTATGGGTACAACGACGGTTATTCGCGGGCAGGAGTGGTATCAGTCGCTGCCTGTGCATTTGGAACTTAGCCGCGCGTTTGATTTTAAGCCGTTTAAATATGCCCACACCCCCAACATTTGCGTGCTTGACGAGACAACTGGCAACAAACGCAAAATAAGCAAGCGTAAGGATACTTTTGCTGATGTAAGGTTCTTTTTAAAAAAAGGCTATCCAGTAAATGCTGTTATTGAATATCTTTTAAATTTGCTTAACAGCGACTTTGAAATTTGGCGCAAAAACAATCCTGATTTGCCGTACACCGACTTCCCATTTGATATTAAAAAAATTGGGGTAACAAATCCGCTTTTCGACTTTGTTAAACTTAACGATATTTCCAAAACAATTATATCCAAAATGACGGCGGAAGAAGTGTACAACAATGCGCTTAGCTGGGCGCAAGAGTGGGATGAAGATAGTTATAAAATTATTAAGGAAAACAAGGCTGCACTAATTAGCGTGCTTTCAATTGACCGCGGGGGCGAGCGGCCGCGCAAAGATATTACTTATTATAGTGAAATTTGTGAACTTTATAACTATGTGCTGCCGTCTTTTAAAGCGGATTATCAAATTGAATTGGGCGAAGTAGATAAGGCGAGTTTAACTGAATTTTTGTCCGCCTATGCTGATGAATATACTGAGGCGATAGACAACACTGCTTGGTTTGAAAATTTAAAAGACATTGCTGCGCGCTTCAATTTTGTGGATAACAAAACCTACAAACAAAACCCAACCGCCTACGCGGGCAATGTGTCGGACGCAAGCAAGTTTGTCCGCTTAGCCATAACGGGCAAAACCAACAGCCCCGAACTTTACTCGATTATGAAAATCCTTGGCGCAGCCGAGTGCAAATCCCGAATAAAGATTTTGGTTAAAAATCTAGCGGATTAATTAATTTGGTTTTTTGTTACTTTTTATCCCATAAAAAGTAAAAATAATCCCAAAATAAACAAAAAATTAAAAGACAATAAAAAAACAAGTGGCGGTGCCACTTATTTTTTGTGAACAAATAGGTTTAGAACTTGGGCGAATTTTAGGGTGATTGGGCTGGATTTGGCGCGGGCGAGGCGTTTAAAACTTGCTTTGCCGCCAATGGTCAGCCCAGCGATTATGGCAGATATTAAACTTGCCACAAAAATAGGCATAAATCCGCTGCTGGATAATGCAATTTTGGTAAGTATACTTGCTCCGCCCGCACCGGCTAAAATTCCGCAAACATCACCAATAACATCGCAACAGATTGCACTAACTTTATCCGCGTTTTTAATTAGACTTATTGCCAACTTGCTGCCAGCCACTTTGCGCGCCGCCATGGCGGTAAATGGTTCAATAGGGCAGGAGGCCACCGCAAGCCCAAGCATATCAAACACAATGCTAACCGCAATAAACACCAAAATTACAACTATACTAACCGCAATGTTTGTTTTGGATAGTGTAAATTCGCTAAGCAAACTGAACGCAAGCGACAATCCCACCGCCATAATAAATACTTTAACAATCCACACCCACGCTTTTGGCTTTTTTGTTTTTGGCTTGCGCTTTTCTTTTTTATCCCTTTTGTTTTCTGCTGATTGACTACCAAAATTATTTGCGCTGTTTGGCTGCTCAGTTTTGTTAGTATCGTTATTTACCTTATTTATTTTTTCACCCATATCATTATTAAATTTTCCACCTATGATAGGGATAGGGGTATTCTGTTTATTTATTTTATCTTTATTTTTACTATACTGGGTGGGGGTGTTTTTGTTTTTATCCTGTTTTGACATTTTTAGATTTTGACTCTTAGTTTTGGCTGAAACATTTTTGGTTTTTGCGTCACTTTTTTCATTAATAAAATACGGGGCAGGGGTCTCCTGCTCGTCCGCATTATTTTTGTTTAAATTTTTGTTTTCCATACTCTTCTTTTAATTTTTTAATATTTTTTTATTGTTTTTGTGCAAAATTTTCAATATTTACAAAGGTTTCCCTTTAAATTTAAAATTTGGAGGCGACAATTTAAGTAAACCTTGCGGCATAGGTTCGGTTGGATTTCCCAATTTTGCACTTTGCCGTTACCAGCAAAGCGGTTTCCCTTTACGCAAAACTTGCACCGAATCGCCACTTAGACCACACTATAATCCCTAAATTGCCGATTACAGCCTAGAAGATTTCCTTAACAACATCTGCCATGCTTATCTTTATTTTGCAGCAAGAATTTCATTAGCAACGCGGGATTGGATTTGTACTTCACCCAAAGGCGTTTATGCTAAATCCCAACTTGATACTCAAAGCAGGCTACACTACATCCAACTTTCATCGAATGTAGGTTCTTATCCTAAGCGATAAATTTTCACTAATATGAATTTGCGGACTTTCCGCTTTTACCCACTTAGGTCTCCACGATAATTGGGGTTTAATATGTATGCCGTTACACACCTCCCAAAAATCTTAACTTCCAGCACCAGCCCCAATTTGGGCAATCAAGGCCAACACCAGAAACTTCACAGTTGTGCCAGCGATGCTTATTTCGGCATCCTCACATAGCATAGTTGACTAGGATACTGCGCCTCATAATAATATATTATCATATTTCCTTATTTTTGTCAAGTATTTGAACTTTGTATGCCTGTTTTTGATTTGGCGGGCGGTTGAACGGGCGGGGCGGGGTTGGATGCGGCATGTTGCCGCATGGGGCGAGCGACCGCCCCGCGCGCAAACCGCGTTTGCGCGCGCCAACCCCGCCCCGAAGTCCAGCCCCCGTACTTATGCCATCTTTCGTTTTGCCAAGCTTAAAAAAAGGATAAATTAAAAAACTGCCGCCCAAGATAAGAGATTTTGCTTGAAATTGTATTAAATTTTAATGATTTTGAAAATATTTTTAAAAAATTTGTAAAATTATTGGATAATTTAGTTGGTTTTATTTATAATAACTAGTAGTATTTAAAAAAGGGGGAAAAATGAATAAAAAATTAACAATTGCTGCAGCAGTAACACTTTTGGCATCTGGCGGAATGTTGTTTGCTGCATGTGGCGACAAAACTGAGCCAAAGGACGAATACGCTGGCAAAATTCTTGTGGTGGCAGCTGATAGCACAAAAACTGTTTGTGACGACTGGGCTGAAGCACTTGGTAAAGTTGCAGACAAAGGCACAATTGAATTACATAAAAATGTGGTTGTTGACGAAACAATCGATATGGACGAGACCAAATCAATAACCATTGATGGCCTTAATAAATATTCAATCAGTGCATCTGACGGATTTACTGGCGAACATCTTTTCGAATTTGGCAAGAAATCGGCAACACAATTGGAAGGCCTTGTTTACAGCATTAGAAATTGCACCTTAAATGCCAACAGCAAAGCAAGGGTAATCTACCTTGACAACTGCAAATTGGTTATTGAAGGCAGCTCTATCACTGGCGGTAAACTGGAAGGCGGCAAAGGTGCGGGCGCGTTCATCACTGGTAAATCAGTGCTTGATATGAAATCTGGCAACATAACTGGCAACACAGTAGTTAAAAAAGGTGATACTGAATTATCTTATGATAGAAAAGCATCGCAAGATTTGTGGCTAGGCTCAGAAGTTGAAGCAACAATCTCTGCTGGTAAGGTTGGCAAAGTCTTCAAAAATGCCAACGCATCTGGTACGCAAGAAGAGCAAGGTAAATTAATCCAAAAGGGTGGCGAAATTGAACAAGTTTATGTAGAATACGATGGTACATATGCTGCAACTTTCACGCACGAAAAAGGTAATATTGGCACTCTTCTTATCCGCAACGGCGAAGGTGATGGCAAAGAAACCAAACTTGAAGGCGCAGCAGTAAAAGACAATACAAAATACACTGGCAACAAAGCTGAAGGCGAATCTATTGTTACTGAATAAAATTATATAAAAATTTGGGCATTAGCCCATTTTTTTATATACCCCTATAAAGTATGCTGGTTATTAGATAAAACTAAAAAAGTTTTGTAAAACTTTTGATTGAATTTACATACCCCTATATGGTATATAATTTAAAAGAAGATAAGTAGAATTAGGCTTAAAAATATTAGATAAAAACTAAAATAGTATAGGCGGTTGTTTTTTACAACTTTAAGCATTAATTTAATTGATAATATGCCAAAAATAAATGACGAAACAAACACAATAGCAATGCCTAAAAAGTTTGTTGCAACTGGGTTTTTTATTAAATCAATTCCCTCATAAATTCCGCTTGCAAGGATGATTGGAATGCTCATTAAAAAGGAAAAATTTAACGCTTCTTGTTTGTCAACGCCCAAAAACAATCCCGCCACAAGGGTTGTCCCGCTTCGGCTTATCCCGGGCAGTACGGCAAGCCCTTGCGCAACGCCCATAATTGCGGATGATTTTTTATTAAGATATTTGTTGTTTGCGGGTTTTAAATCGGCGACAAGCAACAATATTGCCGAGACCAAAAATCCCCACACTATGCTGGAAATGTTAAAACTATCTTCAAAAAACTTGTTAAACAGCAAAACTATAACGACAGTTGGCAGTGTGGCAAAAATTAAATTTAAATATGTGGTGGTGTTATAATTCTTTTCAACTTTCCGCCTGTGAAAAATGTTGTTAACATCACTAAAAAATTGTTTAAACAGCGTTGATAATGTTTTTCTGTAACAAAACAACACGGCAAACAGCGTGCCAAGGTGCGCAACCACACTTATAAGCAGCAGGTTGTCCATATCAAAAAACGAGCCAAACAGCACAATATGTCCGCTTGACGACACGGGCAGAAATTCAGTCAACCCCTGCACCAGCCCAATAACAAAATACCTAAACCATTCCACAAAATATTATATTTTTTTACTGCTGATATTATTAAACAAATATAAATAAATTTAAAATGAAAAATAATTAAATTATGAACTAAAAAATTAAAATATCCTTTTTGCAAAAACAATTTTTAAACAGTTGAAATTTTTTTTGTTTTGGTGTAAAATAATAGTCGATAGCATGTTGGAAGGGTTGTATGTTAAAGGATAAAATTGAAAAGGCGTATAAAAATCGCTATAAAACGGGGTATGAAGATAAGGACGACTATAAGCTTGCCATGTTGTTTTGCAAGATGTTGCCCAAAATGGATGTAAGTGAAGGTTTCCCTAATTATCTGTTGGCGGATAATTTTGAATTGTTTTATGAATTAGCGACAACCGATGCGTTTTTTGAAAATGAAGGAAATCGGCTATCATATATGGAATTTATAGAAACCGCTATCAAAAATGGTACGCCAAAAAATTTGATATTCGAAATTTTTGACGGACTTTACAAAAAGGTGGGTGGTTACAGCGATATGTTTAAACCATTAACCAAAAAATATTATGAAGAATTTTTAACAAAACGGAGATTGAAATGAAACTTGGTATTGTGGGCTTGCCAAATGTGGGCAAAAGCACATTGTTTAATGCAATAACAAAAGCGGGTGCGGAAAGCGCCAATTTTCCATTTTGCACAATTGAACCAAATGTTGGGGTGGTTGACGTTGCGGATGAGAGGCTGACAAAGTTGGGTGCAATGTACAACACCAAAAAAATTACGCCAGCGCAAATTGAATTTGTGGATATTGCGGGTTTGGTTAAGGGCGCAAGCGAGGGCGCGGGGCTTGGCAACAAGTTTTTAAGCCATATACGCGAAGTTGACGCAATTGTTTATGTTGTGCGCTGTTTTGTAAACGATAACATCATCCATGTGGATGGCAGTGTGGACCCGCTGCGCGATATTGACACAATTAATTTGGAACTTATTTTGGCGGATATAGAAACGGCAACAAAGCGGATAGACAAAATTAAAAAAGTGGTAAATGGTGGCGGGGCAGATTTGCAAACACAGAAGGAATACGAACTGCTTTCTAAAATTTTGGAACTTTTAAAACAAGAAAAGCCAGCGCGCACGCTTAAACTTAAAGAGGAAGAGCAAAAGATTGTTGACGGATTCTTTTTAATAACAAGCAAACCTATAATTTATGTTGCCAACACAAGCGACACAATTGACGATTTCCAGCGTGGCAATTTGGAAAAGATGAAAGAAATTGCTGCCAGCGAGGGGGCGGAACTGATTTCACTTTGTGCAAAAACGGAAGAAGAGCTTATAAATATGCCCCCTGAGGATAGGGAAATGTTTAAGCAAGAACTGGGGATTGACTGCTCTGGGCTTGATAAGCTTATCCGCGCAAGTTATCATTTGCTTGGACTGATAAGCTTTATAACTGCGGGCGAAAAAGAAGTGCGCGCATGGACAATAAAACGCGGCACGCTTGCACCACAAGCGGCGGGCAAAATTCACACCGACTTTGAACGCGGGTTTATCCGCGCCGATGTGGTGAAATATGACGACCTTATTTCACTTGGCGACTACAACCTTTGCAAAGAAAAGGGTAAAATAATCTCCGCAGGGAAAGACTACGTTGTGCAAGACGGCGATATAATGTTGTTTAAATTTAATGTTTAAGATGCAAAAAATGTGCATCTTTTTTTATTTTTATATGATTTTATAAAAAAATAAAGAATTTTACATTTTAGAATAAAAAACTACAATATTTATATTTTTTTAAAAAATTGATGTTAATATAAGGTAATAAAGATATCTGATAATAAATTATAGGAAAGACAGAACGATTGGCTTTAAATGTATTATAATATGGGGCATTGGGGTATAAATAAAAAATTGTTTTTCTAATGGCGGTTAGTTGTAAAATAAAAACAGAGCAATTAAATATTTTAACAAATATTTTATTACAATATAAGGAGTGGGGGTATATAAATAAAATTTTTTATAATTTTGTGAATAATGAAAAACAATTAAATTTTTTAACAAATATTGTTATTGCTATATAGGGAGTAGGGGTATACAATAAAAATTTTTAAAATAAGGCTTAAAGATATTCTTACATAAAGTATTGTAAATTTTTTAATTAACAAATATCTAATAAAATTTTTAATAACTTTAAACAAAAAAAGCATATTTGTATGCCTTTTTTGATGTTGATTTTAAATTTTTTTGCAAATTTTAAGATTTATTTGGATTTTATTAATAGATAATTCTTTTTGCCTTTTTTGAATAAAATGCCGTCTTTTAGTTGTGATTTTAAGATGTTTAAAGTTGGGTCGGATATAACTTCACCATCCATACTTATACCTTTTTGTTCAATTAAGCGACGGGCTTCCCCTTTGCTAGAAACAAATTTTGCGTTTAGCAACACATCCAACACACCCATACCCCCCTCGGCTATTTCAATATGGGCGGTAGGGGCATTTGATTTGTCTATGGTTTGATTTGCAAAAAGGTTAGCACTCATCTGACTTGCCTCATCCGCATCTTTTTGCCCGCGGATAAATTTTGTAATTTCATACGCAAGCCGCTTTTTTGCACCCACAATATCGGTTTTTATAAGGTTGCGCACTTCTTCCATTGGGTCGTCAGTGAACAGCGCAAACATCATTTCCACACACGCATCTGGCGTTTGATATATCCCTTGATAAAAATCGTACGCGGAAATTTTGTCAGTATCAATCCAAATTGCGCCTTTTTCCGTTTTGCCCATCTTTTTGCCCTCTGGGGTAAGCAAAAGTGGGTTGGTTGCACCCACCATAACGCGATTTTTGCCGTCAACAAAGTTTAATTTTCTGCCAAGTTCAGTGCCAGCAACAATGTTGCCCCACTGGTCCGCGCCGCCCCATTGCAAATTGCAACCATAAGCCTTGTTTAAATGCACAAAATCGTATGCTTGCATAAGCATGTAGCCCATTTCAAAAAAGGTAAGTCCGCCTTCTTCTATGCGCTTAGAATAAATTTCGTTAGACAGCATTTGATTTACATTAAAATGCACGCCCACATCGCGCATAAAATTTACATAATCATAGCCCTTAAACCAGTCGGCATTATTAACAATAATTGCAGGGTTGTCGCCATCAAAGCGCAAAAATTTGCTGTATGCGCGCTTAATCCCTTCAATGTTATGTTCAAGTTGCTGCCCTGTAAGCATTGGGCGCATATCGGTTTTGCCAGAAGGGTCGCCAATCGCAGCTGTTGCCCCGCCAACCAAAATTATAACCTTATGCCCGGCTTGTTGAAATCTGCGCATAATAGTGCATGGCACGCAATGACCAATATGCAAACTATCTGCCGTTGGGTCGGTGCCGGTGTATACAGTAATTTTGCCGTCAAGCAGTTTTTTAAGTGCCGCTTCATCGGTGGTTTGATATAACAAATTTCTCTCTTTAAGTGTGTTGAATAATGACATAAATTCTCCTAGATTTTTCACTGCTAAAATTGAAACAAGATGATAAAATTTTTAAAAATTTTTAGTTTTTTGTTAAATTTTTAATGTTTTTTGATGATTTTTTGCAATATTTTAAAAAATTTTGCTTAAATTTTTATTTTTTCTCCCACAAATCGGACAACCAATTTTGCATCATTCCGCCGTCAATAACTTTGTCTTTAATAACCTTGTCTGTGGTGTTGTAAACAAACTTTTCAACCACAGAGTGTTCGGTAATAATTGGGGTGATGGTTTTGTTTACTGGTGGCAGCAAACTTAAAAATGCAAGCACAATGTTAAATATTACAATAATAACCGCCGCTTTAAGTACGCCAAACACCGCGCCCAAAAGTTTGTTTAACCAGCCAAGTATTTTTATATTGGTAATTTTGTTGAACAATTTGTTTAACAACAAAAGCACAATTTTAAGCACAACAAACACAAGTATGCCCGAAATTACAATCATGCAAACTCTGCCCAAACTTTTGCCTACAACTGCACCAATTGTTGCGTCACCATAATTTGCTGCCTTTTTAAACACCGCCTTGGTTACCGTGCCCCAAAATCCCAAATCTGGCATAGGGGTGGACGCATATTGTTCGGCTGGCAAGGCAAAATATTCGTTTGACTTAATAAGCGATGATGCAATTTTGTTGCCAATAAGCGCGTCAAAATTGTAAATATTATTTAACCAGCGGGCAACATATCTTGCCAAGAACACCGCCACAATCAAACACACCGCCCAACTAAAAAGCGACAATATAGATTTTATAAAACCCTTTTTTAAACCAATCAGCCCACAAATAATTAAGGCTGCAACAACAATAATATCAATAACAACACCTGCAGTTGCCATAAACATCCTCCTAAAAATTATATTAACACAAATTTGATAATTTGTAAACTTTTTAATGGATTATTTTAAATTTTTAATTTGGTTTATTTTTTGTTTTTGATTTTAAAAATGATATTTTTATAAATAATTATTAATATTGGCGGCAAAACTAAAAAATTACTAAACAATTTAAAAAATCTTTTTTAAAATGGATAATTTTGGTTGTGAATATTTTGCAATTATGTTACAATATAATCTACAAGGGTTATTTTATCATTTTGCTTGTTTAATTTAATTTTGCCCAAACTTCAAGCGAAATGTAAAACTTTTGTTTTGGGCAGTAGGAGACATATTTATGGAGAAGAAAAAATCAAATCCACTAAAAACGCTTTTGATATACGGGCTTATTTTATTGGTGGGGATTGTGCTTATTTATTGGTTTGTTGGCAGAAACGACACCTCTAAGCAGATTAGTTATACCGAATTTCAAACCATGTTGGTTGAAGAGGATGCGCAAAAACCACAGATTGCAGAAATCAGCGTGTATGGCAACACAATTCGCATAAGGCTTAAGGGCGGGGTAAAAGAAAACGATTTCCCACGCACTTATGATAGATATTGCTACTACCTTAGCATTGACAAGCTTATGGAAGAAGTGGAAAGTGCCAAAAAAGACGGCTTTGTTATAAAGGCAAGTTATGAGCCACGCGTGCAAAGTTGGTTTGTAACATATGGTCCATACATCATTTTGATTGTGGGCATTGTTGCGGCGATATTCCTGTTCAGGTCGATGTCGGCAAACAACAAGGGCTTTGGCTTTGGCAGAAGTAAGGCAAGGTTGGTGGTTTCTTCCAATGTACGCTTTGCCGATGTTGCTGGCGCGGAAGAAGAAAAGCAAGAGTTGCAAGAGTTGGTGGAATTTTTAAAAAATCCAGCCAGATACACCGAACTTGGCGCGCGCATTCCAAAGGGCGTGTTGCTTGTGGGCAATCCGGGTACGGGTAAAACTTTGCTTGCCAAAGCGGTTGCAGGCGAAAGTAAAGTGCCATTTTTCAGCATTTCGGGTTCGGACTTTGTTGAACTCTATGTAGGTGTGGGTGCAAGCCGTGTGCGTGATTTGTTTGAAAGCGCAAAGGCAAACAGCCCATGTATTGTGTTTATTGATGAAATTGATGCGGTTGGTCGTCAGCGCGGCGCGGGTCTTGGCGGTGGCAATGACGAGCGTGAACAAACGCTTAACCAATTGCTTGTTGAAATGGACGGGTTTGAGGCCAACAGCGGCATAATTGTGCTTGCGGCAACCAACCGTGCGGACATTTTGGACCCAGCATTAACCAGACCGGGGCGTTTTGATAGGCAGATTTATGTTCATCTTCCAGACGTAAAGGGTAGGGAAGAAATTATTAAGGTGCACAGCAAAAACAAACCACTTTCAAACGATGTGGACATTAAGCGTTTAGCACGCCTAACAAGTGGGCTTGCGGGCGCGGATATAGAAAATATGCTTAACGAGGCAGCCCTTTTAACTGCGCGTGATGGCAGATACAAAATTTCTATGATTGACATTCAAGAGGCGCTTAACAAAGTGCTTATGGGGCCTAAAAAAGTAAGCCGCGTTATAACCGAGCAAGATAAAAAGATAACCGCGATACACGAAAGCGGGCATGCAATTGTGGCACAAACTTTGCCAAATTGCGATAATGTGCAAGAGATTTCGGTTATCCCGCGTGGCATGGCGGGCGGATACACTTTAACTTTTGATGAAAAAGACCGCACCCATATGCAAAAACAGAAATTGCTTGATTCTATCACCATGATGTTGGGGGGTAGAACGGCGGAAGAAATTATGTTGGACGACATAACCACTGGCGCATCAAACGATTTGGAACGCGCAACCAAACTGGCACACAAAATGGTGGCGGAATGGGGCATGAGTGAAAAACTTGGCTTGTTAAGTTATGGCGAAGGGGAAGAGATTTTTGTTGGTAGGGATTATCAGCGTCAACTTCCTTACAGCCAAGAAGTGGCAAACCTAATTGACAGCGAGGTTGGCAAAATTATTGCCGAGGCACACAAACGCGCAACCGAAATTATCAAAAGCAAAAAGGATGTTATAGAAAAGGTACAGCAAATTCTGCTGGATAAAGAAACAATTTATAAAGAAGAATTTGAAATGCTATTTAACGGCGCAAGCGTGGACGAAGTTGAAAAGGCAATTGATGTTAAAGAGCAAGAAAAGCGCGAATATCAAGAACGTGCCAAAAAGGAAGCACTTGAAGAGCATAAATCGCGTGATATTCAATCGCGCTTAGCCACAGCAGAGGCACTAGCAAAAGCGGGAGTAATTTCTAAACAAGATTACGAAAACATCAAGCGCGAGGCGGAAAAAGAAATTGCACAGCTTAATGCGGAAATTGGCAAAATAGAACAGCAAGAGCAAGCAAAAAAGGCGGAAGAAAATACTGACGCAAACAGCGAAAATTCAAGTGCGGAAAGCAAAAATCCAAGCGAAGTAAAGGCTGAAGAAAAAGAAAAGACCGAAGTACAAAAAGCGGAAAAAGCAACCCAAGCAAGAAAGCGCAAAAAAGATGATGACGACAAGTAAAATAGGAGAAAACATGTATACAAAAAGCGATATTGTTAAAAGAGTTTTGGCGGGGATAAGTTTGTTTATTGTTGCAGTTGTGGTGATTGCAACAATTGTTATGGCAAACATTGATGTTAAGTACAACATAAATTGCGCCACTCCAAATTCAATTTTAATCAGAACAAGCAAAGAGTATTACGATAGGCAGGGCGGAGATGGCTATATGTCTTCCGACCCAGACAGCGCGCAGTCAGCAAAAATTGTTGACCTTATAAACAATGCCAGCAAACGGTCGGTGCTTACCAATTTGTTTGAGCGCAATGTTAAAAAGCAAGCCACCATTTCCCAAGTTTCAACGGCAAGTTCAAGCACGCGCACGCTAACCACACCAAGCGGTTTAAATTACGAGTATTTTGTAATTTATAGATACCGTGAACCACAACTTCTTAAACTTGGCAAAAACAACTATCTAAATGCAGATGGCGAAGTTTACTATTATAGGGACCTTTGCTTTGGCGTAAAAACCACGGATGGCGAGGCGGAAGTTAATGTTTATGTTGTGCCATATTACACAACGGGCAGCAATCCAACAAACAATTACGAAAGCAAATATCACTACTACTATAACCTAAATGCGGATTGGGGGGATTTAATCTCATATCTGCAACAAAATTGGGTTGCATAAAACGAGCTAAGGCTCGTTTTTTTTTGTTGCAAAATATTTAACTTATTTCCCTTGCCTGTTTTTTGTTTAAAGCAAAAAATAAGTTATAAATATTTTATTTATAAATTTTGCATTTTTGTGCCAAAATATACCTATATATAATTGACAAAAATCGACAGCTGTGCTATAATGCCAATAGTATAAGTCTACAATTTTTTGGCTGAGTAAAAAAGGAGAAAATTATGCCAAGCAAAAGCGCAAATTTAGGTTCAACACCAAAAAACACTGCTGATAACAAACAAGTTAAAGGCAGCAAAAAACTAACTCCGCAAGAGGAGGAACTTTTAAACAAACTTGGTAAAAACGCCAATAAAGGAGAAAAGCAACACAATACGGGTAAAAAGATAACTGTGGTTATAACCTCAGCATTGCTTGCTGCGGCAACCCTTACCATACCTGCAGTTATTTATTACACGCAAAACAAAGGCTTTACCGTAACTATAGAAACGGTGGCCGATGATGTTGATGGTGGGCAAATCACCCTTAAACTAAAAAAGGGTGCTACTTTGCGTGACATAACCGTGCCAGATCGCCCGGGGTATTATTTCGCTGGTTTTTATAGCGACCGAGTTTTGTCAAACGAACTTTCACTTGACACAAAGGTTACAAAAGATTCAACCATCTATTTGTACTATATTTTAATCAACTACAATTTTAAAATAGAATCTCCTTTTGCTGACCATTTGGAAATACAAGATGTAAACGGCAATCCGCTTGACATTCACGCCTCCCTTCACCATGGTGATAGGTTTGTGGTTATTGCATCCACTCCACCAGAAAATGAACAGACCATTTTGCAAGTTTTTGGTGCGGTTAAAACGGATGAAACAACAGAAAATGGCGACCCTATTTACGAAATTGTTGCAGATAACAAAACCGCAGATGATAAAGAAATCCGCATCTATTACGACGAGCAGATTAAAACTTTTGATGTCTGGTTCTTAAACGAAGACGGCACACAAATTTCAAATGAGCAAGTTCAATATGGTTTGGGTGCAAGCTATCAAGGCGAAACTCCAACCAAAGACAAAACCCCAGAGCATCAGTACACATTTAAAGGCTGGCTGTTGGTGGATAGCGAAAATGAGCCAATTTTGGATGAGTTTGGCGAAGAACAATATTTTGATAAGGATGAGTTGGGCAATCACCAAATTAAAGAAGATACATATCTTCGCGCCCAGTTTACTGAAAGTTATCGTGAATATGAACTTAATTTAAGTGTATTCCAAGATGATTATTCAAAGCTTACAATAACTTCATCTCGCCACGATGGACCTTTAACAAATGGTGACAAGGTTGAATGGGGCGATACGCTTACCATTGTTTATGACGATGACGAAAGCGATGGTTATCATTGTAGCAAGTTTGAAGTTAATGGCGAGGCGCAAGAAAATAATTTTGAACTTACAGTTAATGGCGATGTTTCAATTGTTTATGAACGCGAACTTAACGAGTACACAATCAACTTTTATGATGAAGGCGGCAAACAACCAATCCATACATTAAAAGTTATTCATGGCAACGCGGTGCAGATTGATTTTGATTTGCCAACCAAAGCGGACGACAAAATTCACACATATAGATTCGACAAATGGGTTGACTCGCATGGTAGCGACATGACAGAAAAGTTAAACAATGTTCAGCTTGGCAAAAATGGCGCATCACTTGATGTTTATGCAAGTTTTGTGGAAGATGATTATGTTAAATATAGAATCACCATTATGGGCGACAATGTTACTGTAACATTTGTTAGTGGTGAATCGCATAAAGTTAATGACCCAATTCATTCTGGCGACACGCTTTATTATGGTGATAAAATAAAAATTGAATTTGAAGCGTCTGACGATGCGCACGAGATTGCTACCCACACACTTAATGGTGACGACTTTAATAGCGGCACAGAGCATGAAGTTCAGGGCGATGTAAACATTGTTGTTTCTGAAGATAAATACATTTACACCGTGCAATTTAAAGACTATGACGGCACTGTGCTTGAAACCAAACAGGTTGAACATGGCGATAGCGTTACATACACTGGCAACAAAACTCCAACCCGCCCAAGCGATGGCACATTTGATTATAAATTCAGTGGCTGGGAAGGTAATTTAGATAGCATTACTCAAAAAACTGACTTTACCCCAACTTTTGATCAGACATATATTGAATATAATTTGGTTATTCCCGAACATGTAACTGCAAAATATCTGTCCGGCACAAGTGAATCAACTGAGTATAAGCATTCTTCACACGCGGAAGTAAATAAAGATTACACCAACACAACTATAAATGTGCATAAGGGTGACAAACTAAAAATTAGTTGCAATCCAAGTGAAGGGCATCATGCAAGCGAACTTAAATTAAACGGCAAAGACATAAGTTTTAACGGCGAATATATTTTGGATGTGGATGCGGTTGAAGGCAAACGATTAGAAATTACATATAATGAAGAATTAGACTCAATAACTGTAACCTTCAAAAACTATGATGACACATTTATCACAAGCACACAAGTTTTGTGGGGCAATCATGCTGAGTTTAACCAAGATAAACCAACAAGGCAAGAAACCAATGAATATTTCTATACCTTCTTAGGTTGGTCAACTCAACAAAACAGCGATGATTTGGTAGAATTAGATAGCATTGAAATTAAACAAGAAACCACTTTCTACGCAGTGTACAAACAAGAATATAGAGAATATGAATTAACCATTACTGAAGAAAATGAAGACAATGTAACAGTAACCTATGTTGAAGGCACAAGTAGCGGCATTGAAAAGGGTAGTGAAATTCAATCGGGTACAATGCTTCATTATAACGACCAAATTATGGTTGTGTTTAAAGAAAGCACTGGCTATCACAAAACCACATTCACCGTTGGCGGGCAAGCTTTTGAAAGCGGACAAACCTATACGATTTTGGGTGCAACCGCAATTGTTTACCAAGAAGAAATCAATACATATGATGTACATTTCTATGATTATGAGGGCAAAAACATTCTGCAAACGGTGCAAGTAACTCATGGTCAAAAGGCAGAATACACCTTGCAACAACAACCAACCAAGCCAAGCAGTGTACAATATGACTATAAGTTTATTGGTTGGGGTGCAACTATTGGTGCGGATGTAACTGTTGATTTAACCAACATTACACAAGAAACCAACTTCTACCCAGTGTTTGAAGCATCGTTGCGTGAATATCAAATTGAAGTTCCGCAACATATCACAATAAAATATGTGAGCGGTCATTCAAATTACGAAAAAGGCAAAACAATTACCTACGAAACACCAATTCATTATGGTGACACAATCACCATCACATGCAACCCAACTGAAGGGTATGATGTTAAAACTTTCACAGTTAACGGTAGCGAGTTTGATTCGGGCCGCGAGTTTACATTTGAAGGCAAATTGGAAATTGTTTATTTCGAACAAATTCAAACCTTTGAAGTTATATTCTTAGACTATGATAGTCATCAACTTGACACAGTTACAGTAAATTACAACACTGAGGCAAAATATCCAAAGGAACAAGACCCAACACGCGAAGATGACGCAACTTATCACTATACATTTATAGGTTGGGGAGCTTCACCAGAAGCAAAGGATAAGGTTGACTTAACCCACATAAAGGAGCGCGCCACTGTTTACGCACTTTACGAAAAAACCTATGTGGAATATTCGTTAACCATACCAAAAAATGTAGTCGTTACATTTATCTCGGGCAACAGCAAACACGAACAACAAGCCACTTTAACTGCGGACGATAAATTGTATTATGGCGACACAATTAAATTAACTTACACAGAAGATGAGGGCAAAGAAAAGAGCAAATTTACAGTCAATGGCAAGGACATTGAAAACGAAGGCACTTACACACTAGAAGGCGAAATTCCAAACAAAATTGTAAATATAGTATATGAGCAAACCGCAAAAGTTTATACGGTTAACTTTTTGGACGACGATGGCGAAACATTGCAAACAGTTTATGTTGAGCATGGCAAAAACGCAGAGTTTACTGGCGAACAAAAACCAAGCAGAACAGCCACCACCAAATTTACCTATATATTTAAAGGTTGGGAAGGTGAACTTAATAATATCACAAGCGACCAATCATTCAGCCCAACATTCACTGAAAAATATATTGAATATGAGTTGAATATTCCAGAACATGTAAATGTAAAATATCTGTCTGGTACAAGTAGCGAAAACTTGCCAGATAACGACAACCACCAGTCACACAACACAGTTAATGAAACTTACACAAAGCAAACCATAAAATTGCACGTGGACGATAAAATTGAAATTACATGCAATCCACAAGAAGGTTATCATAAAACCAAATTGCAAGTTAACCAAAACGACCACACTCCAGGCACAACCTATACAATACAAGGTGCAACCACAATTGACTATGAGCAAGCAATAAATGAATACACAGTAAAATTCCACAACTATAATAGTGACGAAACAATCATTGAGGCAAAAGTAAATCATGGCGACTCAGTTTCGTTTAACGGCGTACAGCCAACGCGCGGCCAAACAAATGTATATTCTTACACATTTGAAGGCTGGGGCGCAACCAAAAATGCAACAACCACCACCTCGCTTGAAAAAATCACAAGCGATATGGATGTGTACGCTGTTTACACAGAGGTGTATAGGGAATACAAACTTTCAATCAATGCGCCAGACCGCGTAACCATAACATACGTTTCTGGCACATCGGAAAGGACACAAACAGAAGGTTCATACAGCTCGCCACACATCGCGCACGACACAACTCATATCACCACAGATTCAACCTTCCACTGGGGCGATGTAATTAAAATTGAGTATAACCATTCCGAGGGGCATGAAAAATCCAAATTTACAGTCAACGGAAACGATTTTGTTTCAGGCAACACACACAAAGTTGAAGGCGACATAAACATTGTTTATGAAGAAGTTAAAAATAAACTAACCGTTACCTTCTACGATTACGATGGCAAAAAGGTTTGGGACACTGTCACTGTTGAATATGGCGATGATGTATCATATACTAAACAAAATCCAACAAGGGGTCAAACGAACGAATTCTACTACGAGTTTGACGGTTGGAGTTCGCAAAAGGATAGTTATGTAGCGGCCAACCTTAGCAACATAACCAGCGAAACCTCTTTCTACGCACACTACACGGAAAAATATCGCGAATATGACATCACCATTCCAGACCAAGTAAGCGTAAAATTTGTTAGTGGTTCAAGTTCAGACAAATATGAGAGCAACAAAACGGTTGAAAATGGTGCAAAACTTCACTGGAACGATGAAATTGAAATCACCTACACAGAATCTGACGGCCACCACAAAACTTCATTCAAGGTGGGCGAGCAGGAAATTGAAAACAATAAATATCATCACACAGTTAAAGGTAACACCACAATTACATACACTGAAGATGTTAACACCTACACCTTTAACATCCCAGACGGCGTAACGGTTAAAGAAAACGACAATAATGGCACGGAAATTTTAGACGGCGGCACGGTAACATTTGGCAAAACTTACTACATTGTGCTTAAAGCGCTTGACGCTGGCTATCATATTGAAACGCCGTTAAAAGTTAGCGAATTGTTCTTCACTAAGGGCGCGGGCGAAGATAACACATATGTTTTAAATGGTGAGTCTACAATCGCGCTGGAAAATAAAGGCACAATTGAAAACGCAATCGAGTACGCAACAGCAATCAACACCTACACCCTTACATTCTCAGAAAATTTGACCGTCCAAAGATACAAAGACGGCAAACCGGGCGATGTGGTGATGAATGGCGTAACCAGCAATGTATCGTATGGCGAACAACTTATTGTAACATGGACCACTCCAGAAGATAAAGAAAAGCCACACATAACAGCAGTTGGTTTAAATCTTACAAGCGGTCAAGATACAGAAAGTGGCTGCGTGTTTACAGTAAGCAGTTTGAATGACTTGGACGAAATCAGCCTTACTTATTCCGACCAGTATATTGAATACAACCTAACCATTCCAGAGCGTGTAACGGTAAAATATCTCCGCGGCACAAGCAGTCAGTATAAGGAAAATCAACCACTTGAAGACGGCAACAAACTTCACTTAAACGATGTAATTACAATTGAATGTGACACCACTCCAGGCTATAAAATTGAAACATTTACAGTTAATGGTGAAAAATTTGAAAGTGGACATGAACATACAGTTAAAGGCGATGTAAAAATTGTTTACAACGAAATTAGAAACGAATTTAAGGTTACTTTCTATGATTATGACGGCGAAAGTGTATTGGAAGAAGTTAATGTAGAATTTGAAGGAACAGCAAAATATTCACACGGCACACCAACTCGTGAAGGGGATAAAGAAATTTACTACACCTTTAAAGGTTGGAGTACAAGCAAGGAAGAATATATTGAAACTGATTTAAGCAATATCACACAAGACACTTCATTCTATGCTCACTATGACCAGCACTATCACGAATACAGCATCACAATCCCAGCAAATGTAACTGTAACCTTTATTAGCGGTACAAGCAATTTGGGTGATGGCACACCAATCACCGAAGGTCAAAAACTTCACTTTAACGACAAAATCAAAATTTCTTATAAAGAAACGGACGGTCACCACAAAATCTCATTCAAGGTAGGTGAAAAAGAAATTGCTAACGATTACGAACACACAGTTGACGGCGAAACAACAATCACATATAGCGAAGATGTCAACACTTACACACTCACCATCCCAGAAGGCGTAACGGTTAAAGAAGTCAACGCAGATGGCACGGAAACCCAAATTGAAAACAACATTGTTTCGTTTGGCAAAACTTACCACATTACGGTTGAAACTTTGCCAGAAGGTTACCACATCACCAAAAACTTTGATGTAAGCGAAATGTTCTTCACTAAGGGTGCGGGCAACTCATATGTTTTGAATGGCGAATCCGCCAAGGCGCTTAAACATGAAAGCGAAATCACCGATGCCATAACTTATGAAAAACAGATTAACACCTACACCTTAACTTACAGTGATTACGGCGTTGGTTTCCAAGTTCATAAAGGTAGCGAAAATGGCGATTTGGTTGAAAGCGGCGTTGAAGGCAATGTATCGTATTTCGATAAACTTTATGTAACCTGGACCACCCCAGAAGAAAAGCAAAATCCACGCGTAACAGCGGAAGGTTTAACTTTGGCTGAAGGTGAAGATTCAGTTAGCGGCTGCGTGTTTAGGGTCAACACAAATTTGGAACACAACACAGCAATCAGCTTGTCTTACACTGATGAGTATGTCGAATTTACCCTTACCATCCAGCCAGAAATGGAACAATATATATCTGTTCTATATGTTTCTGGCTCAAGTGATGATAAATATAATTCACAACGACAATTAAAAAGTGGCGACAAATTGCGTTATAACGACGTAATATCTGTTTCGTCAACCTTAAGCTTGCCAGATGAGCCAGAAACCATTTCCACCTTGCATGTTACTGGCGCAATTAGCGAAGACGGCAATTACAAAGTTCAACAAGCCGTAACTGTTGATTTGGAAGTCGCCCATAAGTATCTGGATTTAACCCTTATTGACGGCGGCTACCGCGTTAACGGCTTTGCCAGCGGCAAATCTTCCGACAATGTAATAATTCCAAACACCTTCATCGGCAAGCCTGTAATTGAAATTAAAGAAAGTGCATTTAGTGGCAAAGCAGATATAACGCAATTAACAATTGGTGAAAATATTACAACCATTGGAAGATTCTCATTCTATAAATGTACTGGCTTTACTGAATTGACAATACCAGCAAATGTTGTAAATTTAGGAGTGCAAGCATTTAAAGATTGTCATAATTTAAAATTGATTAATTACAATGCAACCAATGCTAACGATTTAACTCAAAAAGATGCGAAAGTATTCGATTATGCAGGATGGCACGCAGATAGTTTAACTGTAACATTTGGCGAAGATGTAACAAAGATTCCAACATATTTGTTTTATGATTGTGAGTATATCTCACAAATCAATTTCAATAGCACAAATGTGGAAAATGTAGGTGGTCAAGTTTTCTACGATGCGGGAACCGCAAGGGATAATGGTATACAAGTAATATTTGGCGAAAATGTACAAACAGTTCCAGCATATTTGTTCTATAACGGGTCGGGTCATGCAGCAAAAATTACAAGCGTAACTTTTGGCTCTAACATAACGAGCATTGGCAATAGTGCATTCAGTGGTTGTTATGGTTTAATCGAATTAGATTTAACACCAACTAAACTTCAATCGATTGGAAGTGGTGCATTTAATGGATGTTCTGGGTTAAATTCTGTTACATTCCCAACCACATTGGAAACTATAGGCGATAGTGCATTCTCAAGTACAAATTTGGCGGAGATAGACTTAACGCAAGCAACTAGCCTTAAAACAATTGGCAGTACAGCATTCTATGAATGCGAAAGTTTAACTGAAGTAACAATTCCTGAAAGCGTTTCGAAATTAGGCGATAGAGCATTTGCAAGGTGCTATGGCTTAAAAACTATTAGTTACAACGCAATTAGTGCGGAAGATTTAACGTCATCAAATTATGGTGTGTTTGAAAGTGCGGGGAAAAATGCAGAAAGTTTAACTCTAACATTTGGTAAAAATGTACAAAAACTTCCAGCATATATGTTTAAAAATATGACTTCCTTAACTCAAATCAATTTCAATTCAATAAATGCGGCAGATTTAACAACAAAGGATACTTTTAAAGATGCAGGAACTTCAAGAGATGGTATTACAGTGACATTTGGTGACGAAGTGCGAAACATCCCAGCATATTTATTCTGGACGTCATCATCATCTAAAATCACAAGTGTAATTCTTGGTCGTAGTGTAATAACTATTGGGATCAATGCATTTGGAGAATGTTCTAAATTGGCAGAAATAGATATGCAACAAGCCACAAGCTTGGAAACAATTGGTAATTATGCTTTCTATGAATGTACAGCCTTGTCGGAAATTGTATTGCCAAGCAGTGTAACAACTATTGAAAATAATGCATTCCGAAATTGCTATGGGCTTCAATCGATAAGAATCCCAGATGGGTTAACAGAAATTTCATTCAGCACATTTTATGGTTGTTCAAATTTGAATAATATTATTCTTCCAGAATCTATTAATAATATTGGCGATTATGCATTTCATGGTTGTTCTTCATTGCCAGAAATTATTATTCCTAGTGCCGTTGAACATATCGGGGCTAGAGCATTTAGTGGATGCAGTTCACTTACAAAAGTTACAATTAAAAGTGCTACAATTTATCAAAAAATTTCATATAGCGATAGTGAACAATACTTAGTTTACTATGCCAACACTGTTATTGTCCCTAAGGATATTGTGGACACTTATTATAGCAGATATTTGGAAAATAGCAGCAACTTCTTGCGGGTGGACATGGGCGAGAATTACGAGTTTAGGAAGTATGAAGCCTCTGACTTCAACTTCACTTGGTTGGAAGATAGGTCCGCTTGGCAACTTGATGGCTTTAAGTCGGGCAAGTCGCAAACCGCACTTGAAATCCCTGCTGACTATATGGGTTACAATGTGGTTGCAATTAAGGACAGCGCATTTAAAGGCACCGCAATTGAAAGCGTGGTTATGGGCGCAAACATACAAACAATCGGCGCCTCCGCGTTTGAAAACTGCACCCACCTAACCAGCACAACCTTAACCGACTCGCAACTTACCACAATCGGCGAAAAGGCATTCGCTTCCTGCACCAGCCTTACTGAAATTGACCTTGAAAATGCCACAAGTTTACAAACCATTGGCAATTACGCATTTAGCCAATGTAATTTGTTAAGAATATCGTTGCCAAGCAGTCTAACGACAATTGGAAATTTTGCATTCCAACTTTGCTCAGCTATGTCTGAAGTTGACATGCAACAAGCCACAAGTTTGGAAAAAATTGGAAGTTACGCTTTCTACGCATGTAAAGGTTTGTCAGAAATTGTATTGCCAAGCAGTGTAACAACTATTGGAAATTCTGCTTTCCGCAGTTGCTATGGCTTGAAATCTATAGAAATACCAAATAAGGTATCCATAATTCAAGACGACTTGTTTGAAGATTGTACAGAATTAACTAATGTAACCCTAAATGAAGGAATAACACAAATAGGTTACTACGCATTTAAAAATTGCACCAACTTATCAACAATTAATTTACCAAATAGTTTGATAACTATAGTTCAAGGTGCTTTTTATGGATGCAGAAGTTTAACTGAAATAACAATTCCGGCAAATGTTGAAACGATAGAAAATAGTGCATTTAGTGACTGCTATGGTTTGACATCGATTGTATATAATGCAACTAGCGTGAAAGATTTTTCACAATTAAATTATGTCTTCACTAATGCAGGGCGTGATGCTGAAAGTTTAACTGTAACACTTGGCGAAAATGTGGAAAAAATCCCAGCATATATGTTTAATGACAGTAAATATATCACACAAATAAATTTCAACTCAATAAATGTAGCAGATTTAACCACAATGGACACCTTTAAATATGCCGGAGCGTCAAAAGACGGCATTACTGTGACATTTGGCGATCAAGTGCAAAAAATTCCTACGGATTTGTTCCACACATCTTACGCATCTGATGCACCTAACATTACAAACGTAATTTTAAGTTCTAGCATCACAAGCATTGGAGATTATGCATTCATTGGTTGTGAAAGTCTAATAGAAGTTAATTGGGGACAAGCAACAAGCCTAGAATCGATTGGCGAAGCCGCGTTCTATGGATGCAAAAACTTGGCTTCAGTAACAATTCCAGAGACTGTTACAACTATTGGTGAGAGTGCGTTCTATGAATGTAATCAAATAACCACCATCACAATCCCAGAAGGTGTGCAAACTATAGGCCCAGCAGCATTTGGTAATTGCATTCGTCTAAAAGAGATAATTTATAACGCAACAAATGTACAAGGCACTCATATGCCATTTAAAGGCACAACAGGAAGTTTAGCTGAAGGTGGCATAACATTAACTATTGGTGAAAATGTAGAAAGCCTTCCTGGTCATATATTTAATAAATGTCAAAATTTAAAGCAAATTAATTTTAATGCAATAAATTTACAAGATTTAACAGAATACTCATCGATCTTTAATGAGTCAGGTGATAACATGACTGTAACATTTGGCGAAGAAGTACAAAAAATCCCAGCCTATTTGTTCTACAACTTGTCAGGCAAAAATAATACTAGTCTAATCAATGTCGTAATTGGTAGCAGTGTAACAACTATTGGGAAATATGCTTTCGCTAATTGCGTTTATTTAGCAAATGTAGATTTTAGCCATGCTGATTCATTGCAAACTATTGACGATTTCGCGTTTAGAACGTGTTGCAATTCTTTACGGCAAATTTCTTTACCAGAGACTTTGCAATATATTGGAAGTTATGCGTTTTCCACTTGCACACAACTAACTGAAATTAGCATACCTAGTTCAGTTGAATGGATTTATTCAAATGCATTTGCTTCATGCAACATAACAAAAGTTATTATTAACAGCGAAACTATTTACAAGAAAATTACAGAAAGTGATTCATGTGGCAGCCTTGTAAGCAATGCGGAAACAGTAATTGTTCCTAAGGGGATTGTGGACGAGTATAACAGCAGTTACATTGAAAATTTGGATAACTTTGTTAAGCGGCTGGTTGGGGAGAATTATGAGTTTACCAAGGCGGAGGCGACCGACCTTATATACACCTGGCTGGACGGCGAGCAAGCGTGGAAAGTTGACGGCTTGAAAAATGGCAAATCTCCATCCGACCTTACAATTCCAGACCAATATATGGGCTACGATGTTGTTGAAATTGCCGCGTCCGCGTTTGAAGGCAAAACAAGCATAAAAACCTTATCCATAGGCGAAAATGTAACCACATTTGGTGAAAATGCATTTGCAGGCTGCACTGCGCTGACCGAACTTACCTTTGGCAAAAATATATCCAATTTGGCAACGCTGTATTTGCAAGACAAGGGCATTTTCGACGACACAGTTACCCTAAGCACCCTTAAATTTACCGGCACGCTAAGCGACTGGTGCACTGGCTTTAAAAACGCCGAAATGACTGAGTTTATAACAAACATAATGCAATCAGACGCCACTGGATATGAAAATTTATCATATTGGTTGGTAATGTTAATGTCTAGCAAAACAACATCAGAAGATTGCACATTATTCATTGAAGGTCAAGAGATTACAGGCAGTTTAGTCATCCCAGAAGATGTTACAGTGATTAGTGCGGGCGCATTTAACCATTGCAAAAAAATTACAGATGTTACAATTAATACAAATGTTACTGAAATTGATTACGGTGCATTCTTGGGAAGTAGCATTACACATATCAACTTCCAGAGCACTACTAATTTGCAAACAATAGCGACTATGGCATTTGCTAATTGTACAAATTTAACAGAGATTGAAATTCCTCGTTCGGTAACTACACTTGGAGCGCAGGCATTTGCAAACTGCACAAGCGCAACCAAACTCACTTATTCTACTAATATGATTGATGTATGTTTGGTAAGTGTGTCGGAATCAGGAGAAATAGATTCGAGTGAGAATTCACCATTCGCTGGCATCACAACAATAAGAGAATTTGACTTTATTGGTTCATTAACAGAATGGTTTAAAGGTGTAGACCTTAGCAAATATGGTGAGGATATGAATTTGGCATGCCATTATTATGCTATGTCACTTTTAGATAATTCAAGCGATTTGTTAATGGAGGCAATTCTTCATCCTGAAAATTTTAAATTTACAATCAATGGGGCGGCATTTGAAAATGAAATAACTGTTCCAGCAGATGTGGTTGACCTTTGTTCCTACGCTTTAACATTCATAAAAGATGTTAAAATCATTAACTTTGAAGAAGGCTTAAAATCAATTGGCGACGGCGCATTTGTGTTTGGCGCTTTACAAGAAATTAATTTGCCAAATAGTTTGCAAGTTATTGGTGCTAGTATAGGTTGGGGCGATGATATAAGCGAAATCGTCATTCCAGAAAATGTTACAGAAATTGGCTATGAAGCATTCCGAAGCTTCAAAGGCCATATAGAAGTTGAATCTACAAAAATAACAAAACTTGGCGAAGGCGCATTTGAGTATGCTGTTGGATTGTATGGAATAACACTTGGTGAAGGCTTAACTGAAATTAGCAAAGACGCATTTATGGGTTCTGGACTTATAGAAATCACTTTGCCAAACAGTTTAACAACAATTAGGGAATATGCATTTAATAGTTGCGAATTACTAGAAATAACAATTCCTGCAAATGTAAATAGTATTGGGTCAAATGCATTTTATCGCTGCACAGATTTGCAAACTATTACTATTAACAGCATAGAAGTCTTCAAGGCGTTGAAAACACAAACCGATTGCGGAAGTCTATTAAATTACGCAACTACGATTATTGTGCCTAAGGGCATTGCGGATAGTTACCAAAGCGAGTATTTGGAAAATTCAGGTAAATTTATTAAGATTCCAGCGGGCGATAATTACGAGTTTAGAAAGGCTACTGAGGCAACAGACTTTACGTTTGCGTGGAATGAAGATTTGGAAGGCTGGGAAGTTACTGGTTTTGCAACTGACAAGGTTATGGAAGATGTGGTCATCCCAGATAGTTACGAAGGCTATGCAGTGAAGGGAATTGCAGCAAGAACATTTGCAAACAACACCAACATTAAATCAATTACCATTGGCGCAAACATTTCGACCATTGGCAGCCAAGCCTTTGCAGGCTGTAACAAACTTGCCACTGTAACAATTAAAAGTAAAGAAGTGTTTATAGCATTGGTGGATTCTAACTCCTGTGGTAAATTAATAACGAACGCGAAAAAGATCACAGTGCCAGGTAATATTGTAGATGATAATTATAGCAGTCTCCTTGAAGATGGTACTTATTGGTTCGGCCAACAATGTGACGATATTTATGATTTTTGGTTGGCAGATTCAACATTTAATTATGCGTGGAGATATGATTTGGATGGTTGGCAAATTGAAGGCTTTAAGTATAGGGGCAGACCAAGAGAATGCGTTATACCTGATACATATTTAGGTTACAAGGTACTAGCAATAAGTAACTCTGCGTTTGAAGGACGCGATGATATAACATCAATCACAATTGGTAACAATGTAAAAGAAATTAACAATAACGCATTTGAAGGATGTACAAATGCAGTATTTATAAAAATCAGCAGATTCTCAAAGTTGGAAACAATTGGAGCGAGAGCATTCTATGGCACTAATCCATATGAAATTTACATTCCTTCATCAGTTAAATCTATTGGTTACGACATGTTCGAATCTTATTACACGCCAACCAAAGTCACAATAGATAGTGATACAATTTATAGAGAAATAGCTGATAGGGATTCATGCGGCAATCTTTTGCAGTCGGCAAAACAAGTTCTTATTCCAAAAACAATTGCGGATAATTATCGCAACAACTTTATCTATACTGATACAACAAGGACTGAGGCTGCTGGCAATTACTATTTGTTCATTTGGGGACAGATGGAAGAGTCAGAGTTTGAATTTATCTATGATACCTACAATGGAGGTTGGGAGCTTAGCAAGGCAAAAGAAGATTATTACGGAGAACTGAATATTCCAGACGAATATATGGGCGAGCCAGTTGTGTCAATTGGTGATTATGCATTCTATAATTCAGACTTTTATTATTTATATATCCCAAAAACAATCAAGTCAATCGGTGACTACGCATTCAGCACACCTGAAGAGTATTCTAATTTAAATTATGTCGACTTCGAAAAAGGAAGCCAATTAAAAACACTTGGTAAATACGCTTTCTATAAATGTATTAATATAAATAGTATAAACATTTTTGAAGAATGTGCAAATTTAACAACAATTGGCGATGGCGCGTTCGCAAATTCTAATCTATATAATGGTAGTCAAATCATTTTCCCTCATAATTTAGAGAGTATAGGTAATAATGCATTTGCGAACTGTACTAATATTACTAACATTGGAGAAATTGTCTTACCGTATTCATTAAAGACAATCGGTAATTATGCTTTTATGAATACCGATATTGCACGCATAATCTTCGCGAATTGGAATAATATAGATGAATGTCAACTAAGAATTATAGGCGATGGTGCATTCCTAAATTGTCAATATTTATCTTATTGTCGAATGGCGGTGAATAATAGTGATTATGAAGATGGATTGGATTTGAGTGTTTGTACAAAGCTTGAAAGAATTGGTTCTTATGCATTTGCATATTCTAACATATATGGTATACGCATTCCAAGAAATGTTAATTATATAGCCGCACATGCATTTGACTATTGCAGTAACTTGGAAACAGTTTTCCTTGACGGCGATAAACTATTCCCATACATAAATGATTTATGTAGAGGTGAAAACCCTAATGGTGGAGGATGTTGTGGCGGATTGTTTGGTTATGCTACTAGGATTTTCTTTGAAAATTTTTCTTACAATAAATTCAATTCAGGCAAAGCACCTTATGCTTTAAGAGATATATTATCATATGCTACTCCAGACTTCACTTCTGTTAATGGATATGTGGGGCTTTACATTACTGGGCAATTCAGAAGCATTCATCAATTTTATTAATTAAAATATGCTTGCAATTACTTTACTTAATTTTGGATTTTTGGTACAATATATTTAGGAGGATGCAATGGAAGATAAAATTATTGCCCTTATAGCAGATAAGTTAAACAAAAAAAAGGATTCCATTACACTTAAAACCAATTTGGTGGAAGATTTAGGTGCGGACAGCCTTGATGTGGTTGAACTTATTATGGCATTTGAAGATGAATTTGGCATTTCTTTGCCTGACGAAGATGCAACCAAAATGAAAACTGTTGGGGACATTGTTGAATACATCAAAAAACAAAAAAAGTAATTTAAAACTCTGCCTTGTGCAGAGTTTTTTCTTATCCAAAATAACTTTCGACAAAATAAAAAACTAACTCATTTTCGACAAAAAGTAAAAATAATTTCGACAAAAGATAAAATAAAAAAAATGAAAATCAGTCTTAGCGGTAAAATAATTTCGACAAAATATAAGTAAGTCTTTTTCGACAAAATAATAAAAAACAAAAATTAGTCTTGGCGGTTAGAAAATTCGACAAAACAAATTAAGCAATTTCGACAATTAATAAATCTATTAATAATTTCGACAAAATAACAATAACAATTTAGTTTAGTAATTCGACAAAAATAAAATAGATTTATATAAATTAAATTGAGATTTCAACAAAAATAACAAAATGAGATTTCGACAAAATAAAGTTAGGGAAAAAGGAAAAAATTAAAAGTGCAAAAATGTGATAAAAAAGTTGGTTTTAACAAAAAATATGGCAAAATTTTGTTATGGGCGGGGCGGAAAAGTTGATAAAATCTTTTTATGGAAATTTTGGATGCAAAACTTATTGAATTAAAGAACATTGTGGACAAGCACGCAAAATACCAAAAGGTGATGCTGGTTTACGACAACAGCGTGGGCAATGCGCAACTTTTGGATGTTTACAACGCGGTTAAGGGGGAGTGCATTTTCAACCAGATGTCGGTTGGCGAAAATTTTGAACAACTTTTTGACGGCTACAAACTTGTTATTTTTGTTTGCACGGCGGACGGATTTTTGCGCTGCCCGCTTGACTTGGATGAGTTTGTGTGCGTTTTTATGCCAACGGATAACGCGGTGTTGCCTTATTTTTTAAACAAGGATGGGTGTGTTTCGCGCGCGGTGAGATATTTGCTTGTTAAACCTAACAATTTGGATGCAAACGCAATTTGCAGCAGAATGTTTAACAACTTCTACAACTATTTAAACAACTTGATTTTTTTGGACGAGGGGCAGGTTAAGTTCGATTTCGACATTGACCAAATTACGCAATCAAAAATTTTAGGCATGGTGAATGACGCGCCAGAAAATTTGGTGTTTTTCGACATTTTGGTTTTGCGCGCTTGCGGGCTAGAATATAAATGGCTGGGGATGGTGGACTATCTGCTTGTGACCGCCTTTTGCTGCTTGATTGCCAGCCTGCACACAAACAATGTCGAGCTGGTGGATGTGTATAAGGCGGCGGGCGAGGACTACGATTTGGTGGATAAGTTTTACGCCATGGCTAACAACAGCGTGTTTAAAAATATTGTGCAACTAAATTATAGATATCTTTCCGCAGTGGGGCAAAAAACGCGCGAAACAATTTTGAATTTTGTTGACGGCGCGGACAAAAAGCAGATTGAATTTATTTTGCAAAAGATAAAAATTTACAGCAAGGTTAGCGGCGATTTGCTAAACTATTTATATTTGTATAATGTCTTTTCACTATAACCAACTTTCGACAAATATTTCGACATTTTAAATAATTTCGACAAAAGTATAAAAATCTTTTTATATTTCGACAAATTATAAATAAATTTCGACATAAATTAGAAAGATTAGATACATTTAGACAAAAGTTAAAAAAAATATAAGTTTTCGACATTTCTTAAAAAAATTTCGACAGATTTTAAATTTAGATAAAGTTAACAATTGTTTGTTAATTTTTTTATGTATTTTTGTTAAAGTTTAAATGTTTAAAATCAGCATTTTTGGCAACAATTTGGGTATGAAAAAATTGTTTGCAGTTATTGTGGTGTTTGCGGTTTTGATGTTCGCATATTCGGGCAACAAAAGTTTTAGTTTAAAAAATTATTTTTGCGGCGAATATTTTTGCTATTCAAACGCGCCAATTTCTTCCGCCAGCATAAATTTGGGCAGTTGCTATATGGACAGCGTAAAGTCAAACGAGGCGATTGGCGAAAGTATGAAAATTTACAATTTTGAACCAGCCGCCGCAATTAAAAAATTGTCCGCAAAAGTGGTTAAAACTGAGCAAGTGGGCGCGGCAACTATTATTTACGCGTATTCAAGCAAGATACCCGCGGGGGTATCGTTTAACGACAGCAAGGTGAATTTGCAAATCGCTTGCTATGACGACTATTCAATTGTTGGTTGGCCACTTATTTTGGGAAGCTATTAAGCCCATGCGGCGCAAAAAATTTTTAAGTTTATTGTTTAAATGCAAAAAAACTGTCAACTATCATTTTGGGAGGAAGATATGAACAACAAAAACACCAAACAAAGGAAAAAAATTGCTATTAATTTGATTTACGCAGCACTTATCGGACTTTTGATTTTGGCTTGCGCAGTTACCATCGCACTTGCAACTCGTTCTAGGGGCGGCTCGGTTGAAAATCCAGCGGGCAATGTCGACCCATTGCCAGACATCCCAGTTGCCAACGATGTGTTTGTTCTGCCAGTTAACGACGCAACCATCGCAAAAGACTATTCGGGCAGCGAACTTCAATTTAACAACACCTTAAAGCAGTGGCGCATTCACAAGGCAATTGATTTTGTAACTGGCGAAAGCGCGGATGTTATGGCTGTGGCAAACGGCACGGTAACCAAAATTGAAGATACCTATCTTTACGGCACTGTGGTGGAAATCACTCACCAAGACGGGCTGGTTAGCGTGTACAAATCGCTTGCAAAAGAATTGAATGTGCAACTTAATCAAACGGTTACCGCAGGACAGGTGATTGGCAAAACTAGCGACAGCATGGCGGAAGAATTGTCAACCGGCGCGCATCTGCATTTGGAAATGAAGCTGAACAACAAACTTGTTGACCCTAACGATTATATCAAATTAGGCGATAAGTAAAAAGTGGACCTCACTCCACTTTTTTTATTTAAAAAAAATATTTATTATAAAAAATAAATAAAAAACAATAAAAAAGTTTAAATTTTATTAAAAAAATAAAAAATTTCAAAAAAAATAACCTAAAAAGGTTATTTATAATATACAACTTGCTTTTTAAGTTCGCTGCCTGAAATTATGTTTGACTCGTATTCGGAATATCCGTTTTTGGAAGAGTACAACACGGTGTCGCTGGTTGCTGGATAAACCTTGTCAAACAACATGTCAAAGTAAGTTTCCTTAGTAAGCGGATTGATTGTTTTGTTTAAATCGGCAAGGGTAAGCACGCTTGAATCAACATCATAATTTTTAACATCGCCCACAAACAAAATTAGGTGAATGCCATAGCTGCCATCGCTGTTGTTTGCAATGCACAGGTCGGCGTATTTTGAAGCGCGGGTGAATATCGACATATTGCCGTCAAATTGGTTTGGTGTGTTAAGTTTGTTGCCAGTTTTGCCAGTCATAAGGTTGACTGCCTCTAAGGTAAATGGCTCATTCATATTACTGTTGCCGTTTGTGCCAACCACATAAGGCATTCCGCCAGACAGCAGCCCCGGGTCGGATGAATATTTAAACATAAAGTTTATAAATTCACTTATGCGCACATCCATATTTGATTTTGCAACAATGCTGTTGTATTCATCAATTATTGTGCTTAAATCAGTTTTTGTTTCCGCCAAATTGCCGTCCACATCGCGCGCTTGAATTTTGATTAGCGAAAGGGCAGAATTAAGTGCGGTTTCGCGTGCAGATTTATGTTCGCTATCCGTTTCTGGATATTCTTCGTTTATGCGTTCAACCTCTTTGGTGAACTCTTCACTTGTAAGCAGCGCGTGGATGAAATAGCCAAATTGTGTGCAGTCGTCTAAAACTGGGTGATACAACACGCTGTCGCCATCCGTGCTTATGCCGCGCATTTTGGATTTGTAGCCCTCTTGGTCGGTGTTATACTGCTTGTTGAATTCGATTGTATTTTTCCACTCAGCCAAAAGTTCGGTTGGTTTAAGTTCGTTGGTGTGGGTGGATAGGTAGTCGTTTCTAAGGTTGGTTATAAATTGATTTTGAATTTGACCATCCACATTGCGTTTGAAGAATCGATACAACAAATCGTCAGTTGAAAGGTTGTACTGCTTTGGATTTTGTTGGCGCAAATAATATTCGTAATTAATCAAGTCGTCAACCAAAAGTGATAAGGCTTTGTCGGCAAGCTGCTCGCCAACATTAATTTTGCTTTCACCCAAAACCAGCTGCTCATCTTTTACGCTGTTGTAAAGTTGCTGCAAAAACTTTTCCTTAATAGCGGACACATACTGTTGCAAATATGTGGCACTTGAAATGTTGCTGTTTAAGTTGTTTAAAATGGTTTGGTCAATAACCGCCTCGTCAAGCGTTGGGGTTGGGAATTTGTCTAGGTTGTATTCAATAACATATTCTTCTCCAACCTTTTTAAGCGTTGCGCGGTGCGAATATTTTTGATAGTTGTTGCGCGAGTATTTGGTGGAAGAATCTTCTGTTTCGCTATCTTCTTGCGGGGCGTCAACCTTGTAGATTTTGCGCGCTTGGGATAGATAGTCCGCCATTTGACTTATTGCGCTGTCAACCACATTTTTTGCAATTTCGTTAAGCTGGTAAACGGTTGGTGTTAAAGTTATGTTATCCTTTATTTGCTGGTACAAAATGTATCCGTCAACAAGCGAAGTTTTAACTTGCTCACGCGCATCTGCCTCGGTCATATAGCCGATGCGGACATATTGGTCATAATTTGCGTTTCTGTACGCTGAATCAAGGTCAAATTGGGTGATGGCATAGTCGCCAACCTTTATAACCGTGCGGTTTTGATATTTAACTTCGTCACGATAAAAACCCGCGCAACCAGACAGCGTGCACGCAACAATAAACAAAAAGCATATAATTAACGCGGAAAACTTTTTTATAATTGCCTCCTAAAAGGAAAATTCCATTATAATCTTTGACTATTATATATTATTTTATAATAAAAATCAACTAAATTAAAGACAATTGCTTTTGTAATTTAAAAAAATACATTTTGTAATTAAATTTTAAATTTGTGCAGTAAAATCCAACAAAATTTTACAAATTTAAATTAAAAATTAATTACGCAATTAAACATAATAAAAAATACAACTTAAAATATGTTGCATTTGTTGTAATTGTGAGGTTATTAAATTAATTTTTGCTTGGCAAATTTTTTTATTTATAGAGTAAGGTTAAAAAAGGTTGATAAATGATTGAGTTATAAGTAGGCATAATTTTTGTGTGGGAAATTTGTTATAACACAATGTTTTTTAAAAAATTTGAAATAGTTATTGTAAGATTGATAAATGAATTTAGTCGCAAGTTAGATATAATTTTTGCGTAGCAAATTTATTTTGTTGCGCAATGTCCTTAAAAATATTTTGGACAAAAATATTTTCTGTTGCGAAGCAACACTCCGCGCTTGCGCGCTGCCGCGCAAGCGCCGCGGGGGCGGGGCTGCGCGCGCAAAACCCTGCGTTTTGCGCGCTCGGGCGAGCCAACTCGCCCGCATGCGCCTGCTCGGCGCATGGCAGCCCCGCCCCGTGCCAAGCCGCCGTACTCCACTCAAACTTTTGCTTGTTTTCAGCCACAAAAAGGACAATTTATTTAGTATACAAAAATTCCATCAAACTATTTTGCGCGGTGACAATATTATCTTCGTCAATCGAAATAGTTGGCAATCCCGCTTGTACAAACTTAAAGTTTTTGAAATTTGCCACTTTTTTAATTAAATTTTGCATATTAACATCGTCATAAAACACAATCGATTTGTTGTTTTTGTTTAGGGTTATAGTTTTAATTTTTTGCTTAATCGCCTGCGCACGAATTATTGCCACATTGGTAAGTTGATAAATCTCTTTTGGCAGTTTGCCATAGGTAACAATCAGTTCGTTTAACACAGCGCGCGCACTATCCTTGTCCGCAATAGATGAAATGCGCGACAAAATTTTAAGTCGTTCGCTCTCTTCGCCCACAAAATCATACGGAATTCGGCTTGACAGGCTAATTTCAATTTTAACTTCGCGCTCAATCTCAACATTTTCACCATTAAGGCGTTTTAGCGTGTCGTTTAAAAGTTTTGTGTACATTTCGTAGCCGATTTTAACCATATTTCCGTGCTGAACCTTGCCCAAAAGTTCGCCCGCGCCCCTTATCTGCAAGTCGCGCATGGCAATTTTAAATCCGCTGCCCAGTTCAGTATTTTCAGCAATGGCTTGCAAGCGGTTTGCCGCGTCTTGATTTAAAACCTTTTCTTTATCATAGGTAAAATAGGCGTAGGCTTGCTTGTCCGATCTGCCCACACGCCCGCGCAACTGATACATTTGGCTAAGCCCAAGTTTATCGCTATCAACAACAATCAGCGTGTTGGCTAACGGCAAATCAATTCCGTTTTCAATAAGGGTGGTGGACACAAGCACATTGGTTTGCCCGTCATAAAGGCGTTTAATTGCGTTTTCCAGTTCAATTTCGCCCATCTGGCCGTGCGCAACATCAAAAACGGCATTATCGTTGTTGGTGGCTTTTACAAGCTTGTCTTTAAGCGCGTAAATTTTGGAAATGTCGTTATACACCACCAGCACCTGCCCGCCGCGCGCAATTTCGTCATTAATTGCATTTGCAACAATTTCCATGTTGAAACATATAACATATGTCTTTATTGGCAAGCGGTTTATTGGCGGGGTGTTTATTATGCTTATGTCGCGTATTGTCATAAGTGCCATGGATAGGGTGCGGGGTATAGGGGTGGCGGAAAGTGTTAGCACATCCACGCTGTTTTTAAGTTCTTTAATGTGCTCTTTGGCCTTAACCCCAAAACGCTGTTCCTCGTCCAAAATAAGCAAGCCTAAATCGGCAAAATTTACATCCTTGCTTAGCAGCCTGTGCGTGCCACAAACAACATCTATTGTGTGATTTTTTAACCCTTCTACAATCTGTTTTTGCTCGCTTGCGGTTTTAAATCTATTTAGCATTGCCACGCGCACACCAAAGTCCGCCGTGCGTGAACATGCGGTCATATAGTGTTGCAAACTTAGTATTGTTGTTGGCGCAAGAATTGCCACTTGCTTGCCATTTTCCACCGCTTTAAACAGCGCGCGCATTGCAACTTCGGTTTTGCCAAAGCCAACATCGCCACAAATCAGCCTGTCCATAACCTTACCCGAGGTCATGTCGCGCTTAACGTCCGCAATGGCTTGAAGTTGGTCGGCGGTTTCGGTGTAGTTAAAGGCGGATTCAAATTGGGTGTAAAGATAGTCATCTTCGCTGTATTTAAAGCCTTTTGTTGCCTTTCGTTTGGCGTATAGGGTAATAAGTTCGCGGCTCATATCTTCAATGCTTTTTATCGCTTTAAGCTTTTGATTTAAAAATTCCTTGCCGCCCAATTTATTAAGCGTAACCGCGCCGCCGTCCGCCATGTAAAGCGACAAACTATCCGCATTTTCAGTTGGCACATAAACAATTCCGCCGCGATAATCAATTTTAAAAAACTCTTTTGCCGCGCCTTCAACGGTTAAGGTAACCACTCCTTCGCACTTGCCTATGCCATGCACATTATGCACAACATATTCGCCCGCTTTTGGTAGATATTTAACCGTTTGCTTTGCGGTGCTACTTACTTGCTTTTGATGGGCGAAATTTGTGCTGCCAATATAGAACTTGTCGCTCTCCGCAAAACAAATGTTGTAAGGAATATTTAGTTCGGTTAAAATTAAACCCTTTGCATTTTTGTTTTGGGTATAGGGGGTAAGGGTATCATCAAAAATCTTTTTAACAGCGGATAATGTTTGTGCGTTATCTAAACACAAAAATATTTGTTTGTTTAAATATGGGGTTAAGTCAGTGTAAAGTTTGTTTAAGTTAAATATGTAATTATCAAATTTAACCGAAGCAAAGTCGATATTTTTTGCATTAAACCGTGACGCTAAATTTGTGGTTGAAATATCAAAATTTTCAAAAAAAACAAGGTTTTTTGCGTATTTTTTGTAAAAATTATCCAAATTTAAAAAGGTTTTGTTGTTTAAATAGTGATTGATTAAACTGTTGTCTTTAAAAACTAGACTAATTTTTTTAACAATATTTTCATACTCCGCATTTACAATCGTTTCAAATTGTAGATTGTTTGCAACAACAATTGGCAAGTCAAAATCACAAAGCGTGTTAAAACCAGTTGGTGCAAAAAATTCTAGTGGCAAACTTTCGCCTCTGTCTAATGCGGCAACAATTTCTGCAACCAAATTATTGCTTGTATACTTATTTAATAAATTTAAAATCTGCGCTGCCTTTTTATGCTCCCCTAGGGTATATGGGCAGATGCGGGTACTGTTTAAATGTTTCAACTTTTCAAAGGTTAAAAAATCAAAGGTATAAATGTCTTCAATTTCAGTATCAAAAAAATCAAGTCGGGTAGGGGTGGAATCAATCGTATTAAAAACGTCAACAATGTCGCCACGCACACTAAATTCGCCCTTATTTGTAACTGATTCCACCTTTTTATAGCCCGCATCCACAAGCTTTTTGGTAAGGGTGGCAATGTCAAGCGGATATGCTTTATCCACCAAAATTGTGTTGTCAACAAACTCTTGCTTAATAGGGGTGGGGGTATATATAATTTGCGGAGTGGAAATAACAATCGCCTCGTCAAAAATAATGCTGTTAAGTGCATTTATTATATCAAGCGCAAAATTATTGTCCGTGTATTTATATAGGGTAAAGGGCTTGTTAAAATCATCAATAAGCACATTTTTTTTGTTAAGCGCGTTAAGTTGTGCTTGCATGTTTTTTGCAGTTGCAATGTCTGGGCAAATGTACAGCGCGCTTTTAAGTTTGCTTAGCACCGCGCCTTGTTCGCCAAAGCCAATATTGCTGCAAAAAATGGTTTGTTTTTGTAAGGTATCAGTTAAATCGTCGTATCTTGGCATAGTTCCCCCAAAACAAATTTGTTAATTAGCGCACAGGCGGTTTTGTATGCCTCATTAAGCGTTTGTTGGCTTGATAAATCGATTGTGGAAAGCACATAATCCGCCAAGTCCATGCTGGCATCGCGGCCAATGCCAACGCGCAGCCGCGGAACAGCACCCACTTTTGCAACAATGTCCCTAAGCCCGTTGTGCGTGCCAGCCGAGCCGGTCAGCCTAAAACGCACCTTGCCTTTTGGCATGTCAATGTCATCAAGCACAATCAAAATATCTTCATCTTTTGCGTGGTAGTATTTTTTTAGTTCACTCACCGCATCTCCGCTTAAATTCATATAGGTTTGTGGCTTGCACACAACAAAACCATCACCTTCAGCAATAACGCTAAGGCATTTTTTCTTATTGAATTTAACCCTATTTTGCGCGGCAAACATATCCACCACACTAAAACCAACATTGTGGTAAGTTTTTGCATATTTTCCGTCTGGGTTGCCCAGCCCAACAATAATTTTCATTTCTACTCCAATTTGTTATATTATATCATATCTTAAAAAATTTTCAATAAAAAAAGCTTAAATTTTTGCTTTATCCGCCAACTTTTGGTAAATTTATGTTGAATTTTTGCTTTAACAAGCAAACAAAATTATTAAACCCCCTTGACAAACAAAAATTAGGTGGTATAATCTTTACATAAGGAGTAAATTGTTATGGAAACAAAAAATGAATTATGCTACGGCGCAAAATTAGGGGCGGCAATTTGTCTTATTAAACGCGCAAGACATGATGTTGAACTTAAAAAATCACTTACAAATTTATGGGGGTATATTGGAACAGAAGAAATTGAAGCCATTAAACAAAATATGCGCGATAGTTGGCATGGTTTGGGGATATTAGTAAATGCGGACAAAATTGTTACTTGGTTTGACAATGTTGCATTTGAAACAATGCTATCTGATAGGGAAGAGTATAGGAAGGAAAAAGCTATCATCAGGCATAGCTTAACCCTAAATAATGCTAATTTAATTGCTAGGATGACCGACTTAAAACGTTTTAAAAATAAACACAAAAAAGCCATTGCAAATTTTGATGATTTAAGGCAGCAATACATAAGCAAAGCACAAGAGTATCAAGAGATTTTTGACACACGAAATGTGGATGCTATTACTAGTATGGAGGAAGGTATAATTTTAGAGAGAGATGGCTATGAACGCTATGGATTTGTATATCAAAGAGACCGTCTTAAACATAAAAATCCTTCTTACACAATCTATGAAGATGGTCGCGAATTCATTATTTAAAAACAATCAAAAAACAAATTTACAGCGTTTTTATAATTTAAATAAAAAATTCACCGTTTTGGTGAATTTTTTAATGATTTTTATAGTTTTTTATTAAAAAATTTTAAAATTGTTTAAATTTGCACGACTTTTTAAAAAAAATAAAATGTTTTTATATTAAGTTTTTTAAATTAGTATTTTAATTTTTGACTTGGTCTTTTGTTACTTTTTGCCCCGCAAAAAGTAAAATAAAGAAAATAAACAAAATAAAGAAAAAAAATTCTCAAAACAAAAATATAATAAAAAAAACACGGGAAAGCCGTGTTTAATTTTATTTTAAAAATTTAAAGTTGATTCGTTTTGGTTTTTTAGTGTTTGCATCATTGCGTTGCGTGCTTCTCTAAAGCGAGCAACATAGCCATATTTGGTTTGTGATTCATCTACAATTTTTCTTAATGACCTTTTAAAATTGTCGTCCAATAAAATGTTGGTTGGAGTGCAGTAAATATTGTAAGGGTAGTCAGCAATTTGTTGTAACAACACCTTTCTTAATGGGGCAGTGAGCAAAAACTTCTTTTTATCCTCAAAAATTTCTTCGTACGTTGCATATACGCCAACATAATTGGATGGCTCTACTTTTTTTGGATACACGCCCGAAAGAACTTGCAGATAGTCGGGGGATTTTAGTAGGTTGTTTTGTTTGTCTTTATTGAAATATACCAACTTAAAATATGGGTTCCAATAATCGCCAAATCCAGTTCTTTTTATGCCCAAAAGTGCCCAACCATCCTTGTCAAAATCTTCGTCTGTAAGTTCGCTAATCTCTTTATATGGGTATTCGTTAACCCTTTTAATATCGTACGATTTGCCTTCGTAAATCATTTTATTTTCTCCTTTTGCTAACATCATTATAACACCAAAAAATAATTTGTCAATAGGGTTTTTAAAAATAAAAAACAAAAATTTGTAATAAAATTTGCGGAATATTTAAAACAAAAAAGAGTGTCATAACACCCTAAATTTTGTCTAACTCATCGGTTATTTGTTTTTTGTCTATCTTTTGACCGATAAACACAAGTTTAATCATGCGGTCGCCGTAAACCGAATCCCAATCGTGCCTAAACTTTTCGTCATTAAGCAGTAGTTGTTCAATTTGGTATCTTGGCAGGGTGGCATACCATGGACCATTTTCAGTCAACACCTTTTGCTTGCCCGCTTGTTCGTAAATATAACTCATATCGCGCTGGTCGGCAAAATATACTAACCCTTTTGTGCGGATAATTTGTTTGCCATAATCCTTTTGCGCCCAGTCTTCAAACTTCAAGCGGTCAAATGGCGCGCGGCGATAGTACACAAATGTGCCAATGCCATATTCTTCAGTTTCCCCGCTTTCGTGATGATGGTGGTGATGCCCATGCTCGTGATGCTCATGCTCGTCATCGTCTTCATCGTGGTGGTGATGTTTGTGTTCTTCATGCTCATCATCATGTTCATCATGGTCATGGTCGTCATCTTCATCATCTTCATCTTCGTCATCTTCATCGTGGTTATCTTCGCCATAAATGTCTTTTTCAATCTCTTGATACCAGCCAGCGGAAGAAAGCACATTATCCATATCAAACAGATTTGTGTCCAAAATTTCGCTAAGTTCAACATTGGAATAATCCGCTTCAATAATCTTGGCTTTTGGCTGCAAATTTTTGATTATTCGCCTAAGTTGACTAAGTTGTTTTGCACTTATTTCACTAACTTTATTTAAAATCAAAATGTCGCAAAATTCAATCTGCTGAATAACCAAATTTTCTATATCTTCATCGCCAATATCTTGCTTGGTAAGCTCATCCCCGCAGCCAAATTCTTGCACCATTCTAAGGCAGTCAACCACAGACACAATCGCGTCCAACTTGCAAAAAATTGGCATGTGCTTTTGCTTGAAACTTTCGGTTAAAAAGTTGATGGTTTGTGCAATTGGAATAGGCTCACAAATGCCGCTCGCTTCAATAATTATGTGGTCAAAACGCTTTTGCTTGATAATTTCGTGTATCTGTTCAATCAAATCCTTTCTTAACGTGCAGCAAATGCAGCCGTTTTGAAGCGCGACTAGGCTTTCTTCTTTTTTGCCAACCACACCGCCTTTTTCAATAAGGTCGGCATCAATGTTAACTTCGCCAATATCGTTAACAATAACCGCAACTTTGTAACCAGACGTGTTTTTCAATATGTGGTTGAGTAGGGTGGTTTTGCCGCTGCCTAAATAGCCAGTTACAAGTGTGATAGGGACAGTTTTAAAATTTTGCATATAATTCTCCTTTAAACTTTTTTGCACATTAATTATATCACCAAATTTAAAAAAGTGTAACAAATTAAACTACATTTTTAAAAAATCTAAATTTAAACACAAAAAATATAAAAAAAGTGCTTGTCGCACTTTTATGCCTAAATATTGGAATTGGTGGTTTTTGGTGAAACTTCTTCCGCAAGCAAACGGTCACAAATTTTGTACAATTTCTTTTTGTTAACCCCTTCAACTTGGTCTGCAAACAATTTTATTAATTTTACATTTTTTGTTTCCACAACCAATTTTTGAATCTTGCGCTTGTCCGCAAATTTCATACATGTTGCAAATGCGCAAAGATGTGCAATGTCATCCAGTTCAAACAAAGCGGTTTGCAATTTTTCTGTAAGCTCTTTTTCATATTTTTTGTTGCCGATGTTTTGCGAGGCTATCGCGTTCGCCAGTTTACAAATTAATTTGCCGTCACGGGTTTTTATAATTATATCTGCTGCTTTTTCTAAACCTGAGTAATGAACAAAAGCAAAATTGCAAATATCTTCCATATTGTCGCGCTCAAACACAAAATTTTGCAGTCTATTAACCAGTTCAGTTCGCCCCGGCTGACAATTTAGTTTGTTTAAAAGTTCCACAACCTTTGCGTCCACACCATGAGCTTCAATGTGCTTAGAAATTTTTGTATAAAATTCCTCCACTTGGTCATCGGTTAAGTCACCGGAAATTTTTCTTATTCTATCATCATGCCTTCTTGCAATACCAGATTGTTCCATATCCCCTCCAATACCATTATTCTACCATATTTTTAACATTTTGTCAATAAAGTGACGCCTTTTACTTGTTTAATTTGTTAATTTTTTATATTGACAAAAAGAAAATTGGATGGTATAATAGCATAAATAAGAGGTGTAAATTCAATACTTTTATTAAAATTAATGAAATAAATAATATAAAAAATCTAGAAGAAGGAACAATCATAGATGTTACCGATTGCAATGTCTCTAACGATCAAATTAAAATTTTAAAACAATTTGATAATTGCAATAATGTTTATGTGCAAGATTCAAATTGGTTTGGCGGGGTTTGGAAGTTATGCGATTATTTGGTGGTGGAAAATTGGCTGGATGATTTTGTTCAAAATATAAAATCCAAAAATTTGTCGCCGTTTGAATCGTTTATTTGCGCGTATCATTTTGCCACAAAGCTCCATTATCGTTTCGCCCCAACTGGCTCTTCTTTTCAAGCGTGCAGAAGCTATGTTGATGTTTTAATTAATAAATTCTGTGTTTGCGTAGGTTATGGCACAATATTAAAGAGGTTGTGTGAAAAATTAGGTATTCAGTGTGCAGTTCAAGGATGTTTGGCTAAAGATGCAAATGGAAAAGTTGTTAACCATGCAAATTGTTTGGTTTTGTTAATTGATAAAAAATATGATATTTGTGGCCTATATTATTGCGATCCAAGAATGGATTGTGCTGATTTTCAATATAAAAATGCGTGGAATTTAAATATGTTGGCATTGCCAATGACTGACATAAATAAGATTTTGATAAAACTTTGGAATGATGACACAATAATAGAAATGAACGATTTTCAAAGCATTTATTATTCAAGAAAGCCGACTCAATCAGATTTGGAATACTTTGGTAAATTTTTTAATATAACCGATGCTGAAACAATTATGAAATTAAAGTATTGCAAGCAAATAAATTTAAGCCAAATTAAAACTGCATTGCAAAATATTGGATTAGACGAATCACAAATTGACGCAACTATTGATAATTTTAAAGATAGAGAAAATCTTTTTATGCAAAAGTTTGATGTTTCTATCAAATCAGCGGATGAATGGGATAAAAGATTATCATTCTACGAATATATACAAAATTATATTTCGCACAAAGGCAGGGATAAAGAAATTTGCAAACTTGATTGTGCCACGTTTGTTTATAGGCTTTACTATAATTTTTTTGGTCTTGATATTATCAAAGGCGGATACGGGAAAAGTTGGACGGGAAAAATTTTTACAGCAGATTTGGGCAATATTCCAAACGTTATTGATGAAACTTCTACATTAAAACGAAAAATTAATTTTATTGATACAAATTGCAAGATTGGAGATATTTTGTTTTTTCATAGGCAATCAAAAAAAGAAAATTTTGTATCAGACGAAAATTATTATCCTGGGCATTGCGGAATATATTTGGGCAATCACAAATATATAGATTCCAGACTGACAACTAGAGGAGGAATTTCAATTGTCGATATTGAAAACGATAACTATATGCAATTTTTTGTGGGTTTCAAAAACATTATTTCGGGGCTGGAATTAGATTGTGAGTATACAAACTATTGAAATTTTTTTACAATAAATTTCTAAGCACAATATTTAGGTTTTTTATAAAATTAGTGTTTTTACGCGAAAAATCTAACAGATTTAGATATTTTTTGATTTTTATTGCAAAAATGCGGGGAATGTGATATAATTTTTGCATGAAAATGAAACTTTTATCCCCAGCGGGCGATATGGCGAGTTTGCGTGCGGCGGTTTATGCGGGCGCGGACGAGGTGTATTTGGGTGTTAAAGATTTTAACGCGCGCAACATTGAAGGCTTTAATTTATCTTCGTTAAAAGACGCCGTTATTTTTGCGCATATTTTTGGGGTTAAAGTGCATTTGACCGTCAATATTTTGTTTACGGATGAAGAGCTTGGCGATGCGTTAAAGTTGGTGGTTGATGCTTATAACATTGGGGTGGATGCGTTTATTGTGCAAGATATTGGGCTTGCTTATTTAATTCATAAATATTATCCGCAAATTGTTGTGCATGCCAGCACGCAAATGGGAATTCATAACTTGGAAGGGGTTAGACAGGCAGAAAAACTTGGCATTAAGCGAGTTGTGCTTGCACGCGAAACGCCGCTTGACGAAATTGAAAACATCCACAAAAACAGCAAGGTGGAAATTGAATATTTTGTGCATGGCGCGCTGTGTGTGAGTTTTTCGGGCAACTGTTATTTAAGCAGTTACAAGTTGGGGCTAAGCGGAAATCGTGGCAAATGTAAACAGCTTTGTCGGCTGCCTTACAAAATGATGTTTAATGGCAAAACGGTGGCAAGCGGAAATCTGCTTAGCGCAAAGGATATTTGCATGCTTAACAATTTGCGCGACCTTGAAAGGGCGGGGGTGACATCGCTTAAAATTGAAGGCAGGGCAAGGCGGCCGTATTATGTTTACACCGCAACAAAATATTATCGGTCAGCACTTGATGGAGAAATTAATAAAGATTTAACTGACCTAAAAATTGCGTTTAATCGCGATTTTACCCCGGCATATTTTGATGGCAATGGCAAAATTATTTCCAAGCACGCGGCAAACATTGGCGCGGAAATTGGAAAGATTGTAAAAATTAATTCGGGCAAAAAATTTGACGAAGTGGTGGTGGAATCCAACTATAAGGTAAGTGCGGAAAGCAGTTTTAAAATTTTTGAAAATGGCAAAGAAATTGCAGTTGTGTCGCCTTTCGATATTAGGCAAGCGGACGGCAAATTTAGTTTTACCACAACCACTAAATTAAAAGTGGGGCAGCGGGTTAATATAATTTTGGATGCAGCAAAAGAAAAAGAAATTTTGGCATTAACAAAGCGGAGACAAATTGATGTAGAATTGTTAGTTGTGCCAAACAAAAACATAACTGCAACTTTTAAAGTAGATAGCAAAAAATATACCCCAGTGGGGGATGTGGTGGAACAAGCAAAAAGCCAACCAATAACCGAGCGCGAACTAAGAGAAAACTTTAATAAGAGCGAACTTTTTGATGTCAATTTAAAAATCACCACTTCAAATGCTTTTATCGTCAAAAGCAAACTTAACGCATTTAGGCGCAAGGTTTTGGATGAAATTTATGCAGCTTATGAGACCAATAAAAATTTAAAATTTGTTGAAATTGATGAAAAATTTGATGTAAAACCGCTTAAAAATGCAAAAATTATTAAAAATTTGGCTGATTTTGGGACGATAAAGGAAGAAATTGTAATCTATTCTCCGCAAGAATTTTTAAAGGATGATATAAAAAAATTTGTTGACAACTGCCAAAATTTAAACAAACAACCTTATTTAAATCTGCCTGTTTATGTGGATAGGGACGATTTAAAACTGCTTGATGATATTTTGTCAGATACCCGTCTGGGTATAGTAGTAAACAATTTGTATGGCTTTAAATATCCAAACAAAAAGATTGCTGGAGCGGGGCTTAATATCTACAACAAAGTTTCCGCGCAGTATTTTGACTCGCCTTATATGGTGGCAGAAAATACCCTTATGGGGGATATAACAAAAATGCCATATATGACTCTTAAACACTGCCCGTTTAAAAACCACCTCAATGCAAATTGCACCGCATGCCCTTACAAAGACGGCTACACCTACAAAATGCCCGACGGCACCACTTTTAAACTAACCCGCACCAAACTAAACTCTTGCACTTTTTATCTAACCGACTAGTATTTATTTTGTCAAAATTTTAATGCACAAAAAAATACACATTTAAAGATAAATAAGAGTTAAATTGTGTGGATTGTAATATTATTGAAACAAAGAAGTGTTTTTAAAGGTAAACTAGTTTGCGCCACGCGGTAATTCCGCAAATAAAAAAACAAGCCCCAACGGCTTGCTTTTAAAATTTTAATGGTTTAATATAGTAAATTTCAAATTTTTGCGGCGTCACATTTATATCAATATGCCCCTCATTGTCCAGCTTCCCTTGCGCATTGTTTTGATATTCATCCAACGCTATAAACTTAACATTCCCCAAATTATCCGTTTCAATTGAAGCGAAGAAATATGCTATTATTAACAAATTGGTGCAGGCAAAGTCTCACAAAAAGTGCAAAAAAGTTTAAAATTATCCACCTTTTTCTTAATTTTTGCATTAAAAGAACTATAATTTAAAATTTTTTTACATTTTCTCTTGACAAAACATATAATATGTAGTACACTACAATTGTACTTCATATCGCGGGGTGGAGCAGCACGGCAGCTCGTCGGGCTCATAACCCGAAGGTCGTTGGTTCAAATCCAACCCCCGCAACCACTCTAAACCTAAATTGAACCACAAAAGTTTGATTTAGGTTTTTTATTTGACTTTTAGAGCAAAGTAAAATATAATAATTAGATGAAAAAATTATCAAAGGAAGCAGAGCGTAAAATTATAGATAATAACAGCACTATATCGATGTTGTTGAAGAGAAACGAAACAATATATCTTTCCGAATTGAGTGATTTAGAAAGACGTCTTTTCCCAGTTATGGAGGGTAATAGAATAACAATTCCTAGAGAATATATTAGAAAAAAAGAAGAATTTATTGAACAATATAATTTGGCAAAAATAACAGATAATTATCAACATCAAAGCAATATTGCGTATTTAATGCAATATTCTGATTTAACGCATTATTTTAATACAAGATTTTATATTTTTGGTCAGATGAAAAAAGTATATTTTTATTATGAAAGTATAAACTTAGCAATTATTTTGGAGGCTATATTAAATGAATTAGCTCAACGCTATAGGGATTTTTGCTCAAAGTGTAGAAATCAAAAGAAATGTAATTATCTTATAAACAAAAGCCAAGCATATGATTTAAAAAAGCTATTAACTAGATTAGAAGAGTTGAATATTATAAATTTAACTGAAAGACAAATAAAAATATTAGAAAATTTAATTGATATAAGAAATGATATACATATTAGGTTAATGAACTTCACAATATATAATAACCCGGCATTGACATGCGATAACTACAATAAATGTATGTTAACTTTTAAAAAACTTATCAAATCTATTAATTTTGAAAATATAAAATGCACAAAGTAAGGTGGCGGTTTTATGCCGTGAAAGGTGCTTGACAAGAGATGGAATGAAAAATAATATCACAAAGGCAAAGGAGATAGCATAATGCTTCTTCTTTGCCTTATTAATGGGGTTAAAATCATTCCAGAGTTCTCTTGTCAAGTTCACCATGGAATAAATAGCCACTATGCAAAGAATTTTACAAGTATGTTATTGTTTTTCAAATTTTTGCTATGTAAATTTTTTGTAAAACTGAAAAGAAAAAAGCCCTGATGATTTTCAGGACTTTTTAATGGGCTGTTAAATGTAATATCAATTTGGTCATCAAATGCTTTAATTTCTTTAATTGCGTAATCTATAAGCATTTTGGGTTCAAGCTTTATTGCTTGTATGTAATATTCTTTAATTTCTTGTTTAGATAACTTTACATTTGTTTTATTCTTTTCAATTAAAATCAATTTTTCTAATTCTTCTATTTGCGTTTCCAACTCTTTCATCCGTTGATTTGTTGTTTTGTTTATGATTCCACTTTCAATCGCTTTCATAATGTTGTTTAAAATTGTTTTCGCTTCTTTTTGCTCGTTCAACAGCGTTTTCAATGTTAAATTTGTTTCTGTTGAATGTTCTTGTAATTTCATTAGATTGGTTATTAAAGTGTCAATGTATTTTGGCGAATTTAAAACATTTGTTATGCTTTCAATTACAAAATTTTCTAATGTTTCTTTGCTTATTGTTGCTTTTTTGCAACCATTATTTCGTTTTCTTCCCAGGCATTTATAATAGTGCTTTTTAGTTCCATCTCTTGCAGTTCCGCCTTCTGCACTTATTGGCATTCCGCAATAACCACATACAAGTTTGTTTCTTAACAAATAAACCACATCAACACTTCGTTTGCCATATTTGTTCATATTAATTTTATTTTTAACTTTTTGATATATCTCTGGCGAAACTATTTGTGGATATGTGTTTTCATATATCTCGTCGTTAAATTTGTAAATTCCCGAATATTTTTCATTTTTCAAAATCATATAAATTGTATTCCTAACAAAAGGTTTTCCCTTGTTTAAAATGTGCATATTTGTAAGAGATTTAATAATATCTTTAACATAAGTGCCTAGTGAATATTGTTTGAAAATATATCTAACCACTTCCGCTTTTTCTTCATCTATTATCAATTTTTTGCCATCAAGTTTGTATCCATAAGGCACATATCCGCCTTGAAAATTGCCTTTTAATCTTGTTTCGTGCATACCACGCCTAATTTTTTGTGCAAGTTCGGCTGAATAGTACTCCGCCATACCCTCAAGTAAGGATTCTAATATTATTCCTTCTGGCGTATCTGGGATGTTCTCCATTGCTGAAAGTAATTTCACATTATTGTCTTTTAAAATCTTTTTGTATTTTGCAATCTCATATTTATTTCGTGAAAATCTATCAATCTTGTACACTAAAATATATTGCCAATCTTTTTTGCTACTGTCCTTTATCATTTGTTGAAAATCTGGGCGGTTGTCGTTTGTGCCTGTCATTGCTCGGTCTATGTATGTGTTTAAAATTAATATGTCATGAGATTTGGCATATTCTTCACACACTCTTAGTTGACCTTCAATAGATTGTTCGGTTTGATTATCACTTGAATACCTTGCATATATTACTGCTGTTTTCATCTTAAATACTCCTTTTCTATTTATTAAATTTTTTAATTTGTCTTTCGACACAAGCGAAACAAACAAAAATGGTTTAGTATAATTAAATTTGTGATTTTCATTTTTTAGTCAAGGGTTGCCTTGCAATACATTTTACCCTTGACTAAAAAGAGTTTTTGTTTAAACTTCGCTTGCGAAAGACATATACTTGTATCAAGACAAGCACACGTGTAGGTTGCAAATTTTGTTTCTACTTGTTTCAAGACAAGGACACGCCAGAATCTCACTTAGTGGAAATCACTTGTATCAAGACAAGCACACGTGTGAATCTCAATAACGAGTTCTACTTGTATCAAGACAAGCACACGTCAGAATCCCAGTTTGCTTTTTATTTCTAAAATTTGTTCTAAAATTTTCTTATAAAAATACTCATCAAAAATGGCAGGGTTTAATTCATTTGTAAAAATAACTTGTGGCTGTTTTTTCATCTCAACTCCTAATAGGAATTAAAAAAGGACATAGATAGAAAAATTTTCTAATCTACGCCTTAAAATGCAACCACTGACTTGTTTATAAGTTCCAAGCAAAACTTTGTATTTCAAACACTATATATTAAAAACTCGGCTTGTCATTTTTGCGTGTTCTTTTTTAACTTCAAAAACATTTTATCACACATTTTTTGTAAAAATTTTATAAAATATGACTTTTTTACACTAATTTTATTTAAAATTTAAATGATTTTTAATAATTTTCGAAAAAAATTAGCAATCGTATCTTTTTTATCCACAACCGAATTTGCTTGAATAATTAAGAATTTAGAGAAAAAGGCGTTTCGCTTTTGCTTCAGCTAGCGAACGCCTTTCTAAATTCCATTCAAGCGGTTTTGAAATGCCTTGCGTGTGCTTGTCTGGCGGAGCGTAGCGACGCCACTTGTTACAAGACAAGCACACGCCAGGATGTCAAATTTAAAAAATTTAAAAAAAAACGATTGATTTCGAATTCTTTTATGGTATAATAATTTCATAAATCTATTCTGTAGTATATTTTAAAAATTGACATTATGGTTTAATCATTGTATTAAGGAGGTAAATTGTTTATTAATAACGATAATAAAGATAAATGTAAAAAAATATTAAACGAAGTAGTTAACAATGGTATAGATTTTAAGGTTGATCAAAAATTTTTGAAGAAGATTTTTAAAAAAGAAAAAAAAGATGATCTCTTAAAAATATCAAAAAATGGGGTTGAAATTGAGAAATTAGTTACTTTATTTAACAATGAAATAATGCCGTATTGTTCTAATTTCAGCAATGAAAAATTTATGAGTTTCCCTGATGCGGGCAATTCAATTGCTGGTTTAGTAGGATCTATTTATGCCGACTTATTGCAACAAAATTTGATAAATAGCACATTTTGTGCTCCAATAGCAACATATATAGAGATAGCGGTGATTAATTGCTTAAGAAAGGTTTTAGGCTATACTACAAGTAAAATTAATAACATTTGGGATGTCGGTGGCATCATTACTTATGGAGGAACCGGTAGTAATACAACCGCTATTATGTTGGCTAGAGAAAATCATCGAAATAAAACAATGGAACATGGTGTTACAAATCCCGATGAGTTTATAACTATAATTCCAAAAGGTATAGGGCATTATAGCATTAAAAGTGCTTGCATGTGGCTTGGTGTTGGCAAGAATGTAATCGAAGTTGAAACTAAAGCATTTAAATATGATTTAGATGCGTTAAAAAAAATATTAATAAAAAACAAAGGCAAAGTTATGTGTGTTGTCGCTTACGTTGGAGACAGTAGAACAATGACTATTGAAAATTTGGAAGATGTCTATAATTTGGTTAAATCTATAGATGAAAATATTTGGTTGCACGCTGATGCTTGTCATGGGTTTTCACTAGCATTTAGTAGCAAATTAAAACAAAGAATTAAAGGTATAGAAAAATTTGACAGTATTTCAACCGATCCTCATAAAGTTTTAGATCTTCCATATTGTTTAAGCGCTTTGCTAGTTAAAAATCCACAAAAATTTAAATTAATAACTTCAACTTCCGACTTAATTATGCAAGAAGATTATGCTTTTGGGCAAATTACACCTTTCATAGGTTCGAAAAGTTGGGTTTCATTAAAATTATGGTTTGTACTCCAAAACTTGGGATTGAACGGTATTGCTAAGATGATAGAAGAACGAATGCATATGGCTCAAAATTTAAAACAAATGATTTTGACCAGCGACAACTTAGTTTTATTAAATAATGTGGAAATGAATTCAGTAGTTTTTATGTATGCACCAGCAAAAATAAAAACAAATATCGATTTATTAAATAAAGTAAATAAAGAGATTCATGATAGAATTTATAAAGATGGGGAATTTCATTTACATCAATTTTCATTAGATGATGATTTGGGAGTAATTAAAAAAGATGAAATATTATATCCATTACGATATATGTCTGGCAACCCAAATATAACAAATAAAACACTAAAAGAGATGGTGACTTATGTAGAAAAAGTTGGTAAAGAGGTATTAAATGAATGGTCTTTGTAAAGCCTATTTGCATGAGATTAAAAAAGTTATCCCCAAAGTACAAGTAATATTCTATGGTTCAAATATTTACGACTGTAGTTCCAGCGATTTAGATTTATGTTTAATCGTAGAAGATGAATTAACACAAAAAGAAAAAGAACAATTAATTTTTACAACTAAAAATTTTCAAAAAAGCAAAAATTTAAAAATTGATGAAGAGATACCTTTTAGTAATAAATTAATTTATACAAAGAAAGAAGTTGAAAACGTTTTTACTGATTCTCCTTTTAGAAATTCTAAAGGGGAGTATATTTATCATGATATAGTTAAAAGCAAAGAGTTCTTAAATTCTCCCGAAATGAAAAAACGATTATTTTTAAATATTTTAACAACCGACCACAAAAGCTGTGGAAAAGTAATAAATGATAAATATTACGAAGAAAAAGCGTGGTTTGAAATTTTAACAATGCTTCATAATGTTTTTGAATCAAATTTAAAAGATATTAATATAATTTTGGATAATTTGTATGTAAATCCGGTTAATTTTTTAGCTGGTGAAATGTATTTAGGCTATAAGTTAGCAAATCCAAATAAAAAAAGATATCTAAAGAAGAAAGCCAAAAAATATAGTAAAAAATTATTAAAAGTATTGACATAGTGGAGCGAATGATGTATAATAATAAAAAGATAGCGATTGATTTAGATGATACTATTTGTAACACATCAAAAGTTATCAAAAAATTTGCAAAAAATTTTCATTTAAAAGTTTTAAAGCGAAAATATAAAAAAAATAAACTTTCTAATGTTGATGATTATTTCTATTTTGCCTTAGAACTAGGTTGGAATAATGATGATGTAACAAAATTTTTTCAAACTTGCTACCCATATTATCTTGACAAAGTTAAACCATTAAAAAATGTAAAAAAAATTTTGTTAAAATTGCATAATATGAACAATGAAATACATATTATTTCCGCAAGGCACTATAGCGACAAACAAGATGTTTATGCCATTACAAAAAATTGGCTAATCAAAAACAAAATAACTTTTGATACGCTTGATATCGGCAACAAAGAAAAAAGAGATATGGTTGATAGATATAAATGTGATTTGTTTATTGATGACTCTTATAAAAATTGTATCGAAATTAAACAGTATCTTGGAATTGATGTGATCTTGTTCTGTACAAAATATAATCAAGATTATCAAAGGAATGCAGACTTAAAGTTGTTAAAAAACTGGAATGAAATATTATAGTAGGAGGATAGTTATGAGAAAAAATATCTTTATAGGTGGAGCGTGGCCATATGCAAATAATTCTTTACATGTCGGACATTTGGCGGCATTGTTGCCTGGAGATGTAATTGCAAGGTATTACAGACAACACGGAGATAACGTTATATATGTTTCAGGTACAGATTCTCACGGAACGCCAATTACTGTTAGGGCAAAGAAAGAGGGAATTCCACCAAAACAGATAGCACAACATTATCACGAAGAATTCACGAAAAATTTTAAAGATTTAGATTTTTCATACGATCTCTACACTTCAACTATGTCCCCATATCATGGAGAACTGGTTAAGCATTACTTAAAAAAGATAATGGATAATGGGTATATTTATAAAAAAACAGAGATGCAAGATTATTGCCCAGAATGTAAAACTTTTTTATCAGACCGTGAAATAGTTGGGATATGTCCACATTGCGGTGGGATTGCTAAAGGAGATCAATGTGACGATTGTTCAGCAACATTAAACGCTTCAGAAGTTTTGGATAAAAAGTGTAGTATATGCCATACCCCAACTATTCAAAAACCAAATACTCATCTTTATTTTGCCCTCTCAAAATTTCAAGACAAAGTTAAGGAGTTGAACCAGAAACGGCAGGGGCAATGGAGAAACAATGCCACAAGTGAAACTAATAAATTTTTAGATATGGGGTTAATAGATCGGGCTGTAACTAGACAGTTGTCATGGGGCGTTGATGTCCCGTTTGAGGGTTTTGATGATAAAAAGATCTATGTTTGGATAGAGGCCGTACTGGGATATTTAACTGCGGGTCAGCAAGTTGCTGAGTCAAGAAACATTAATTTTGAAGAGTTTATGAAAAATGGTAATGTTACATCTTATTATGCCCATGGTAAAGACAACATTCCTTTTCATACAGTAATTTTCCCAGCATTGTTAATGTCTATAAATGAAAATCTAAATTTACCAGACTACATCGTATCTTGCGAATATGTAAACATGAACAACGAAAAAATGTCTAAAAGCAAAGGCAATTTAATTAGTGTGAACCATATGATAGATTTATTCCCTAAGGATTCCATTCGTTATTACATGCTAGCCAACGGACCAGAAACAAAAGATATCAATTTCTCTATTGATGATTTTGTCCAAATTCACAATAAATTTATGGTTGGTGTGCTCGGTAATTTTGTAAATAGAAATTTATCTTATATTAACAAAAAATTTGAAGGGCAAATTCCAAACGGCAAAGTTGACGAGAATATTAAAAGTTTAACAGTTGATACGTTTAATAAAGTTGGTCCATTAATTGAACAAGGTAAAATTAGGCAAGCACTTGATAGTGCAATGGCTTATGTTAGTGCTGGTAACAAATATTATGACGATCAAAAACCTTGGATTCAAGTTGTTGAAGATATAAACGGGTTTAATAATACTACATATACTTGCGTTTACATGATGGCGAACATTGCAAATTTATTTGGGCCTTTTATTCCAGAAACTTGTCAAAAAATTAAAGAAAAGCTTAATTTAGAAGAAAATTTTACTTGGCAACCTGTTGAAATTGGACAAAATTTAACAGTTACAAACAATGATATGTTGTTCGAAAGGTTGCAATCACAACAAGTTTCAGAGAAATATCAAGAACTAAAAAAAAAAGTTAAAAAGAGTTCTGAAGGTTTAATAAAGAAAGAAATAAGAAAAAACCCTAAAAGTTTAATAGGCGCAGAGATAAAAAATGAGTTTGAGCATTTATCAGAGAATATGTTTAAAGATAATATGGAAAAATAATGAACTATAAAAACCACGGGTTTATCCGTGGATTTTTATTAAATAAATAATTTATTTTTTATCTACTAAAATATCAATTTGTCTTTCTATTTCACACAATAGTTGTTGAACGTGAAATCCATCTACAAAAGCATGATGAACTGTTAATGAAATATTTATAAAGTATTGTTGATTTTCTATAAAATATTTACCCCAAGTTATTCTTGGAATATAATCTTTCCAGCTATAATTCATAACAGGTTCTAAATGTTTGATATCAAACCAAGGTAAACATGATAAGAATATAACATCATCATAAATTTCCAAATGATGAGGAGGGATAGATTCATTAAAAGTCTCTTGCTTTAATTCATTAAAATTTTTAATAAATGTAATAAAATTATTATTTTTGATTCTTCTAGTAATATCGGCATTTCCGCTTTTTGTTAAAGTTGTAAATTGAGCTTGTAAATTAGCATAATCAAAAATGTATTTACCTTCTTTCCTTAAACGAAAGTTTCTGACATTATTGCAGGCATTTAAAAGTATATAGGACATAGAGCCATAAAATGAATATTTATTTTTTTTGCAAAACATAACCAACTTGTTGATATTTATTTTTACAGTAACACTCCAAAAAGGTTTATCAAATGAATCAAAAAATTTAAAAGGAACAATTCTATTAAGACATTCTTCTTTAATACAAGTTCTTTCAATGTCGAAATTAAACCCCATTATCATTTCTACAGGATGAATTAACTTTTTATAAATATTATATTCCATAAAATATTGAAAATTGGTTATACCTTTTAACCACTCTTTTTCAAGATGATATTTTTTTAAAAAGTTATTATATTTAATAAATAATTCTATTCTAGTTTTCAGACCTTCTATAGCATTATTGTTAGACGATAGACTATTTTCTGTAAAATTGACTGTTGTTAATGCCAATGGAATAAATTTCCCATTGTAATTTTTTGCAATTCTTAAACTTAATTCATAATCTTCAAAACATTTAATTTTTTGATCAAATAAACCGACATTTTGAAGTATATTTTTTTTACAAACGAATGTTGATGGTGATAAAATAGGGTTTTTAAGTATAGAATGAAAAATAAAATTGTTATCTACAAAAGTTGAGTCAGGGTAAACCTTTGAATTTTTGAAAAATTGAGTGAAAACAAAATCATAGTTTCCACTACGCATTTCATTCATGCATATTTGTAATTTGTTAGGCAACCATTCATCGTCGTCATCTAAAAAAGCAATTGTTTCAAATGATGCCAATTCAATTCCCTTATTTCTGCTGGCAGAAACTCCGAGATTTGTTGAATTTTTATAATATTTTATTGATTTGAAATTATTTTTTATGAATTGTTCAATTTCTTCAGTTGAACAATCGTCTATAATAATTAGTTCGAAATTTTTGTAAGTTTGGTTTAAAACGCTATTTATAGCGTTCTTTAATTTTTCTTTTCTATTATATGTTGTTATTATTACGCTAACAAAATCATTTTTTATCATTTAATAACCCCCTAATAGTTGAAACTTCTGAATTTGGTGCAAAATGTCCATTTTTATAAAGTAATTTTAAAAATAAATCTCCAGTTAATGTAAAAATGCCTAGTTCGTCTAAAAATTCGTTTCCATAATTGGTGTTTACTTTTAATTTTGTATAAGGTGAATCAAAAGTCATGCCATATGCTTTTTGTCTTAGTTCATTAATATTAATACATACACCATTATAGCGAGTTTGATTTATCCTATTTATATTTGGATGTCGAACTAAAATTGTTTGATAATTAATAGGGCTTTTAAAAAGGTTTAATAAATTATCAATTGATTTACCCGTCATAATATTATCATCCATTATAATTAAATCGGTTGATTGTAATGTTATTGTATGTTTAGTAGAATTATTTAGATTATTATGCCGTATGATGTATGGTCTATAATCACTAAAAAAACCAAAAGATAATCTCTTACCATGCATAAAAGTTTTTAAAATTAATGGCATTTCCAATGCACCATTCATTATTGCAATTAAAAGATATTTCTTATTATTGTCAAATAAATTTTTTGACGACATGGTAACATAAGCATTATAGACTGATATGTAATTTTCTATTAAACAATCAATTTCGCGATGAATTTTAAATGAATTAATTAATACATCAAGAGTTTGAATATTTGAAATTTTTTCAATATCTTCATCGATAAACGCAATAGTTTGTTTTAAAATTCTTATAAGTTGACTTTTGTTGAATCTGCCTTTAAAAAGAATGTTTAAATACTGATTAATTGTCGAATCGAGAATTTTCACAAACTTCAACTTATAAAGTTCTGAAATAGAATCATAAATTTTGAGTTGAGTTTCAGAACTAAAGTCTAAATTCATATTAAATGTCGCCATTATTGTCGAAACCATCCTTAGATGGTCTAAAATTCCCAAAATAAATTTTTTATTAATCGAGGATAGTATAATTTTAACATCCAAGCAAATTATTGATTTGGTAAGAAAATTTCTAATATTTTTTAACCAATTTATAATAAATTCATTATTTAATTGTTTAGATTTATTTTTAAACGCCGCAATATAATAATAACATTCGCAACCTCTAAGAATCACACCATCATCACTTTCCATTATATATTTATACGAAGAATCAAGATATTTCTCACTAAAAAGGGTTTTGAAAGCTGAATTCTTAATTAATTCCCATTCGAAATCCTTAAATTTAATTGCTCCAAGATTAAAATCTAAAATATCATCAATAGAAAATACATCTTTCCATGTTTTTTGTAATTCTCCGTTCAAAATTTTTATAGATTGGTTTTTTTCAATATGCTTTTGCTTTTCTAGTATTGCCATTTGGTGTCTATAAGTAGTTAAATACTCATTTTTAAAAATTTTACTAAACATTTTGTTTTCCCTTTTTTAAGAAACATTCGATATTTTTTATAAGTTTATGATACTGCCATTTTTCCCGCGCTGACTCTTATGAAATTATCCGATACATTGTTAAGTTCGAAGGAATATCTTAAAAATATCTTATTCTTATCTAAAAAATTTTTTAACTTTTGGATGTCAATGCTTTTATTGGTATATATTAAAATAAAACTAGAGTTTCTATTAATAATTTTATTATAAAAATTTTTAGGTGGATTTGCTATTAAATAATTGTAGTTTGTATAAATTTTTGCTTTTACTTTAGATAAATTATTAAATTCATAAAGGTTGTTTTTTATAAATGATTCCGTTATAATATTTATTCCAAATGGAAACTGTTTAGATTTCAAGATTTTTGCCAAACTCGGATTTGTAAACATGATCCCACATCTCAAACCTGCGATGCCGAAAATCTTTGATAAAGAGATTACTACTGACATGTTGGTAAATTTTTGAACATATTTATATAACGAAAGTTTGGGGAAATTCTCAAATGTTAGAAGCGTCTCATCAATAACATAATGACAATTAGGGTTGTTTTTAATAATTTTAATTAGATCTTCTTTTTTGAAATAGAAAAGTGTCGGGTTGTTTGGGTTGCATAAATATAAAACTTTAGTATTTAAAGATAATGATTTAAGAAGTTGAATATTTTTGCTATATGAGTTTGAGAATTCAACTTCTTTATAATTTTTGAAATTATATAAGTATAAAAAATGTTTAAAGCCCCAAAAGGTTGGCTTAAATATCCCGTAATTTTTATTTCCAAAGTGGTTTATAATTTTGCCAAATAAATCCATTGAACCATTGCCAAAAACAATAGCATCTTCGTTTATATCAAATACTCGAGATGCGGTTTGAATTATTGATTTCGGTAAAATTTCAGGATAATTCGAAATGGATTTTATCGCTTTGGATAAGGATTTTCTTAATAATTTAGAATGTAGGTAAGGATTTTTATTTTCATCCAATTTTATCTCTCTCATAAATACATAATAGCAAAGATAGCAAATTTTGTCAAACTTTAAAAGGATAATTACATTTTAGATAATGTATTTTAAATTTTTAAAATAATAATTGAAATATATTAATTAAAATAAAAGACAACTCAATATATTACTAAATTAAACTAATACATTCAACTTAGGGATGTATGGGAATGATCTATTTACAATAATTCGTAAAGATGTAAATTGTTTTTAATATGCGATTCTAAATTTTTGTCATCAATATTGTAGTAACTTTTCAAATCTACATTTATTTTGTCTCCAAAATAAGACATATTTAAAAAGTAAAATAACTCGTTTAAACATTTATTAGTATATGTGGTTATTTTTGCATTTTCATTGCAAGTTGTCGTATGTGAAACGAATTTGCGTAAATAATTGACAGTCATATTATTTAATATGTCAAACATTTGATTGTTTATATCAATAATATTAGAAAACCTAAACTCTTTAGGGGGAACATGCCTTAAAACTATAGTCTTTTCTGTGATAATATAATTTGTATATATTATGACAGCAAAAACAAGTGAAAAATCCCTTTCAATTTGATTTATATTTGAAATTAAAAAATTAAATATATTAAATCTTTGAACTATTTCTCTAAGTTGGAGATTGTTTATTTCAAATTCTAAAATATTTGCTAATTTAGTAATATCGTCATTGTTATATAAAATATTGTTTTTATGCATTAATTCCAAGCAAAGGTTTTGAATAAAATTTTGATGTCCTTGTGGAATATTGTATATCAAGTCGAAAATTTTATTAAAATATCTTTGTCTTTCAAGTTCGTCATACTTATCTAAGGCAACATTTTCTAACTCTTTTTTATTAAGATTTACTATGACCACTGTATTTTTGGTGTCAAATAAATAATGTATTCTTTCGAGTACTTTCATTGCATAATCTGCTGTACATCTATCAATTTCATCTACCAAAATAACAAGAGTTTTTTTCTTGGTAAGATTTTCTAAAATTGCTTGAGTTTCCCTTAATAGTGTATTGTAGGATTTGTAATTCGATAAGGCAACATTATTGGTTTCCTTTTCCCTTGTTTTTGTTAATCTATTGCTAACTTTTTTGGCTGTCTGAGTAAATGTTCCCACTCCTGGAATGCAATTTAAAATTGTCCAAAATCCATTAATAACATTTTTAATTCCTTGTTTTATATCCTCACCAATACCCTTGGTATTGTCAAAATAATCTAATATCGTAAACAACAATGCCATCAATGGATCTTCATAAAAATAATTATTCCAAGCATCGTAAGTTATGCATATATAATCATCCTTATTTATTAAACTTTCTTTTAATAAATTGAAGATGAATGTTTTACCAGATCCCCATTCTCCATTTATTGCGAAACACCAGCCTTTATCTTTTGAAACATTTTCAATAGTTGTTAAAATTTTTTCAACAAAATCCTTTCGGCCGATCAAATCATTCTCGTAAATATCTTTATTTTCTACTTTCATTTTTACTCCTTATTTTTCATCTATTTAACATTATAACATAAAAATGCAAATATTGCATAAAAAATATGACAACAAATTTGAAGGTTCTGATTCGTTTTAGGTTTGGTTCGCTCAACCAAAAAAGCCACTCGTTAGAGTGGTTTTTTGTTGCAAGGGGATTGAGTTTGTAAAGCCCGACCGAGGGCTTATATGTGAGTGTAACGAAACATATAACCAGTGACTACTTCGAAGTAAAAGGTTCAAATCCAGCCCCCGCAACCAAACAAAAAAGACCAAACTAACTATTTTGGTCTTTTTTTCAATTTCAAATCATTTACATCTACACTTATAATTTCGCCAGAAATTTTGCCATTTTTATCAACGCTAGTAAAATCTACTAACATTTTATTATTTATCATTTCGCCGGAAGCAATTACCCCAATTTCACCTTTATGGATATTATGTTTCGAGTATTCTTCTTTTTCGACAACAAGTTCAACACAATCTGTCTCGTTAAATATCCGTGTTGTTAATGCCTTATCATTTGCAAATAATTTATTTGGGTTGGAAACTAAAATATCTATAATTTTTTGTGGCAATGTAACATTTTCTTTTTTTAAAAACTTGTTGTCCACCTGGACTGTTAAATTTTCACCCAAATTTTCATCGTTGAAGAATGCCACAACGCTGTTATCAAAATTGGCAGACAAAACAACGCCGTGCAAACCAACACGCAAATTTTTCTTTTTTAAATCTTCATTTAACTCGACAAGTTTTACTATATCATATTTTTTCATTTCATTTCTCCCGCATATGGTGTTGTGTTTGTAATTAAGCCTTCAGGATGCACCATCCAGCCAGAATAAAACATTATATTACCTTTTAAAGTGATTGGAATTGCCAATCTTTGACCATATTCATCCAAATTTTTTAATACGTAGTTACCGCTTAAATAGTTTTTTATTGCTTGAGTGCAATACATATTAACTAAATATTCTGAATCTTCAATAGAGAATCCCCAAGATTCAAACAATGCTTTTTTGCCTTTTGAATTTTCTCCAAAAACATAATTAGTAAATTTTGATAATTGGCAATCTGCCCTTGATTTATATCTCACTTTATTTAAGCTTATATCTTGTGTTTGGCAATCACAATTGGGATGCAAAAGCCCATTTGAATTTGGAATTTTGTTTTTAGGCATATTCCATTTAACAAAATAACATCCATCTAGAGCAGTACAATTTAAACAATGTCCAAAACAAGCCAAAATTGACCTTAGAAGAGTTCTCAGCCAATTTTCTTTGTTAGGTATTAAAAAGTGCAACCATTCAATCCAAGAATCATCTTCAATTTTACCATTTATTTCTTTAAAATTATCAAAAATACCCATTCTACACTCCCAAAACATTATAAATTAGAAAGTAGCGGAATTTTCCAAAACATGACAATTTTAACAAAATTAATTTTAATACAAATGCAAATAAAAAGCAAGTTTTTATATGATTCGTTTTAGGTTGGGTTCGCCCAACCAGAAAAGCCACTCGTTAGAGTGGTTTTTTGTTGCAAGGGGATTGGGTTCGTAAAGCCCTACCGAGGGCTTATATGTGAGTGTAACGAAACATATAACCAGTGAGTACTTCGAAGTAAAAGGTTCAAATCCAACCCCCGCAACCACTTTCAATCTAAATTGAACCACAATTTAGGTTTTTTATTTGACTTTTATAAATATTTATGCTAACATAATCATGCCTTCTATGTACGCATTTTATCTCCTTTTATTTAGTGGTTAAAAAGGAGGAAATTATGAAAGATGATAGAAAAGAATATCAAATAAATTAACAGATTTCTTCTAAATTCAATTTTAATAATGGTGATATATGAGTAATAAAACATTAGTATATTTAAGCAAAAAGAATGGTGATTTAGTAGATTTATACGAACCGGGAATAATTGATATTAATAAGTTGTATTCAGAATTTCAAAATGATTACGAACATTATGTAATGATTTCACAATTACATCAGTGTTTTGATACGCAACAAATTAAATTTGAAACGGTTGATCATCTTTTTGTAGAGGCTAGTAAATCAAATTTATCTTATGATAAAATAGATTTATTGCAAAATTATATAAATGATATAATTGGACAACTTAATGTTTTTTTAAATGAATTAAAAAAAATAGTAGGTGAAGTGAATTTTCAATTAATTACAAAATATTTATATGATAATAATTTGAATTATAGAATTTTATGCGAGATGCGGAATATAGTCCAACATAAAAATAAAATACATTTTTATTATTTCTGCAATAATCTAATCTTTGATTTTGAAGAATTATTAAAAGATTACAAATTAACTACGGCAAAATTTGATAGGACGTTTAAAAATTTAAAAAAAATTTGTGCAGTTGATCTATGGACCATAGTAAAACAAACGGAAGAACTTTTAGTTCAATATTTATATGCAAAAATTTGTGATATAAAAAATTTAAAAAGATTTTATAATTGTTTATTAAAATATAATACAAAAGATAAAAACCTCGCCATTAGAATTATACAAGGGCAAGATATTTTATACTATTATATAATGTTTGATAAAATACAATTATTAATATTTTTATACGATACAATTCCGCTTAATGTTAAGAACGAAATTATGCTTATAAACAAATTAGAATAGTAATATTTTTAGGTTGTCCCTACTGAACTAGGCGAAGTAGTTCAGTCAACTCACTTTTTTATAGGACCCTTATGGTTATATAGATGAAGCGATATAGATAGCAGTAAGTCATTGGATCAGCCTATAAAAGCCAATTAAACCAAGTTGAAACATGTGAGATTTTTCAAAAAGTTGATTTTGGTTGGCGGAAATAGTAGACAATTTTTAGATTTTTGTGGTATTATTATACTTAATGAATGTGTGTGGCAAAAGCAATTTTTGTAAGTATACAAATTTGCATATTGAATTGAAATTTGCGAAGGATATTTTTGAAGCACATTTATGACATAGGAGAAATTTTTATGGAAGAAATTAAAGACGAAATTGATGAGGTTATAAATGAAGAAGAAAGCAATGGCATGGAGATTTCCAGATATGCCATCACTTCTTATCGTACGGATAGATCAATTGATAATTTGATAAAGTGGAAGGATCATGGTAAATTGATTATTCCTGATTTTCAAAGAGAGTATGTTTGGAACTATAAAAATTGTGTAAAATTTATCGAATCAATCTTGCTGGGCTTGCCAATCCCAGATTTGTTTGTGTACAAAGAAATTAAAGATGGAAATGAAATTTACAATTTAATTGACGGTTTTCAACGCGTTTCAACAATCGAAGCGTTTAAAACTGGGGTATGGAAGGCAGGAACGCCAGACGAAAGAAAATTTGCCATTACAAATAAGCAATCAAAATGGTTTGGTCAAACTTACGAAACTTTGTCGGATGAAGATAAAGATTTCTTTAACGATTATATCTTTTCTTTAACGATTTTTGATTCTGCTGAGAAATCTGAGTCGAAAAAGAAATTATATATGACAGAAGTTTTTGAAAGAATCAACACTGGCTCGATTAAATTGTCAGAACAAGAGGTTAGAAATGCTGTGTATGCTGGCGAGGTGCTGAATAGGATTAAATCGATAACCAATTCAAATAGTTTCTTAAAGTTGACATCCAATGATGGCAACATCAAACAGAGGAAGAAGGCAGAAGAAATTGTTTTAAGGTTTGCAACATATTATCTAGCTTATAAAAATTATCAAAATGGTCTAAATAAATTTTGTGATAAGGCTGATAGAAATTTTACCAGCTCCAAAAATGAAATGCTAAGCAACTTTTTGTATTATGCCAATAAAAACGAAATTGAATACAACACTATACTGGATAAGATTGTACAAGCACTTGATATTTTGCATGAATTTGACCCGCAAGCTTTTTATGCGCGTTCAAGGGACAATTTAAAAATTTCAGATCGCGTCCATGAAATTTTTGCAGAGGCTGTGGTTATTGCTACAATTGAAAATCCTATCTTCAAAAAAACAGCAACAGAATTAGAAAAATTTAAAGAACAAATTTGGAATGATGAAGATTTGAAAAAATTATTTACAACATCCACAACAACTTTGGAAAATGTGAAGAATAGGGTAGAACTTGTAAAACAGTTTTTGGGATAATTATGGATAATGCGAAAGAAGAAATAGAATTAATTCATTCCAATTTGTTGCAAAGACTAAAAAATATTAATGATCTTATGTTTGTTAAGTACGCTGCAGAAGGCGATATGGATCAATATACAAAAATCATAAGCTTCAACTTTATTTCGTGCGCGATTGAGGCGATTATAGGTCTAATTATTGAATATAAATATCAAGAGGATAAGTTTGCATTTTCATTTATCAACAAAAAAAATAGATATTCGGGCCAATTTTTGGAATCTGAATTGTTGGAAGATTTAATAAATGATATTAAATTGCCAGATATATCAACAAGCGAATTTACTAATGTGTTTTACCCAGTTTGCCAAGCGCAGATAAAACAATGCATAGAGCGAATGGGTGAGCAAAATATTTTTGAAAAAGAAGACTTTATAAACACATATTCAGCTGTGAAAAAAGTGAGAAATAGCATTTCGCATGAATTTTTTTGGAATTATAATCTATCTGACGGCATGTTGGTTAAATTTTTAAAGGCGTATTATAAGTTGTATTGCTATGCGCTTGCTTTGGTCCGGCAAATTTAAATTTAGTTGGTAATCTATTATTAACCAAAGGCTTAATAAAAACTCTTTGGCCACAATTGCGATTCCAAAACATAATAAAGCAGCCATATGACTGCTTTATTTAATTATTTGTGAGATAGCTATTCACCAGTTTTGAATTTATATACATTTTATGAAAAGGATTGTGCCTATAAATCTTTTTTATGTACCGTATCTATTGATTCTTCTGTCAGTGAGCACCCTTTTAGAATTTCTTGCTTAAAATGTTCTTTTTTTTTAAATTGTGGGTCGATGAATGGCGTTAATTCGTTTTTGTAGGTGATGTAAACGCCATGCAGCGCGCGTGTGCATGCAACATATAGATTTTGCCTATCAAGTGGAGTGTTATAATTTTCGCAATCGGCATCCAAAACAACAACCCTATCATATTCCAATCCTTTGCTAAGATATGTGGTGGTTATAATTTTATTTGCGGAAATTAGCGCATCGTCATTTTCGTTAACTATGCAAGTAAAGTCGGTTAAGTACTGGGCGATTTTTTGCGCTTGCTTTATTGTTTTTGACACAATTGCAATTTTATCATTTGGAAATTTTTTAACAATTTTATCAACAAACTCCACAATGCTTTCAACATCTTTGCATTGTTCAATTTCGGGCTTATCTCCATTGCGAACAAAGCGTGTGTTTGCTGTTTTGCCAATTATTTTTTGTGCAAAGTCAATTATATCATTTGTTGAACGATAGCTAATCAAAAGGTTATCCACCTTAACCCCCGGCAAGATGCGTTCAAGCAGCGATAAATTTGACTGGGTGGACAAAATGTTTTGATTATAATCACCCGTTAATGTCATGGTCGCGGTAGGGAAAATTTGCCTTAAAAGAGCAATACTGAATGCGTCATAATCCTGCATTTCATCAACAAAAATGTGTTTAACAAAATAATTTTTTTCCACACCTTTTAATTTTGCATTTATATAAGCGTAAATAGGCGCATCTTCAAATCCATATTGCAGCTCGGCAACATGCAAATTGTTGGCGGTATAAAGGTCGTTAAAAATTTGCTCAGTGGTCAAAACCGCCTCTAGCCGTTTGATGATTTTTTGCTTTGTTTTTTGCAAAGTGCGCTCATTTGCGCGCGGGTAACAAAAATAAAGCACATTGTCTATCAACATCTCTATGTTTTGTTTAATCTCGTCCGATTTAAAATTGCTATATTTTTTTATGGCAGCTAAAGGAACGTTTAACCCTTCTGCCTTAAATGCTTCATAAATTGGTGTAACAATGTCATAATTTTTTAAAAATTCGCAAGTTTTATCATAAAATTCAACAGAAAATTTGGTATCAATTTCTTTTTTTCTATTTTCATCATAAAATTGACTGTCGACCATTGAAAGCTTGCTGCCAAAAATTTTTGGATTAAGCCCAACCCTTGTTAAAATTTGCGGCATGGAAGTTGTTGGCACATTGTCTTCGCCCAATTCTGGCAATAGATCGCTTATATAAGTGCTAAATATTTTGCTAGGAGAGATTATAAGCACATTTTCATTTTTTATGTTGCCGCGGTTTGCATATAAAATGTATGAAATTCTATGCATCGCAATAGATGTTTTGCCCGAGCCTGCAATGCCATTAATTATTACCGATTGATTTGCGGGTTTTCTTATTATCTCGTTTTGTTCTTCTTGTATGCTTTCCACAATATTGGTCATGTGGGATGAGGTGTTTTTGCTTAATATTTCTTGCAAAATATCATCATCTATTTTTGTGTTTGTGTCGATGTATGAAACAATTTTATTAGGTTCTAATCTAAACTGCCTTTTAAGCTGCAAATCAACCTTAATTTTGCCCATTGGCGCTTGGTAATAAGTTTCACCTAGCGATGAAAAATACAACAAAGAAGCTATTGGTGTACGCCAATCGATTATGTATTGCTTGCCATCATCTTGCACATTTTTTAATCCGATATAAAATGTTTCAGGTTCACCTTTTCCTTCTTTTATTACAATTTTGGCGAAAAATGGTTTTGGCAGTATCCTCGCAAACATTCGCCTGTCTTTAATCAAAGCATCAAGGCTGACATCGCGCCCGTAAATATCGCCATAAATATCCGCAACTTCATATTTGTCCAACTTTTCAGTTGCCGCATATTTTAGCGAGTCTTTTATTTTGGACTCGTTGAATTTAATCGATTTGTCCAAATCATTTATTTCGCCAAGAATAACGCCTTGAATAATTTCAAGCTGCGCCTGTTCTTGTAAAATCACATCTTTATCCATATTTTCTCCACGCCCTAACTATTATATTATAAATCACAAAATTTAGCAATAAAAAATAGTCAAATTTTCTTAAAATGGCAAATTTTAGCTCCAACTTTCGTAATTTTTCAGATAAAATGAATCTAATTTATGTTTTTCTTTAATTAAATTTAAAATTTTTTGAATATATTCTTGTTTTTGTTTCGAAATTTTTCTACTATGACATAAATAATTTATCCCCTTAGTATCATAACAAACCTTACAATTTTTTGTAGGGGTAAAAAAATTTATTTCGAAATTGTCTATCAAATCTATGTAATTTTGGACACCCTCATAAGTTTGTTTAACATCATCTAGAGATTCTTGAGTAAAATTAAATAATAAACTGACACTAGTATTAATTGAATATTGCTTACATAACTTTAATACATTGATAGCGTCTTTTAAATCGATGCCCTTATTCATCTTTTTTAATAACTTTGGGCTAAAAGTTTCTAATCCAAAAAATAAAAATTTGCATCCATTATCGCTAAAATTTTTTAATATTGCCTCATTGTTTAAAGCTTTGTCAAATCTAAACACCCCTTGCCATTTGATTGATATCCCGACTGCTTTTAGTGCATTTATGATATTATTCATCTCACCAGGGATAATACAATCATCTTCAAATACAAAATTATTGATACCGCGTTTTGTCAAATTTGATATTTTATCAACAATATTTTTTAGATTAAATGAAAAATTATCTTTGCAATGTCTATCACAGAACAAACATTTTTTATAATAACACTCCTCTCTGATTGTAATTGGTGCAATTTTAAATGGTGTTATATAGTCATCAAAATTTATTTGGGAATAATCAGAATTTAAATTGTTAATATCTTTGTTGATTTCCGCAATCGAAATTATTTTCAGAAAAAATTGTTCGTAATATCTTGTATCAAATCGGCCATCAAAAATAGGCGATTTATTAACGAGAATTGGCTTTATAGATAAAATTTCGTTACATGTTTTTGCAAATATTATTGAGCTTATTAACTTGTTAAAATTATTAACAACTAAATATACTTTCACTGGTTTGAAATTTTTATTTTTTGTTTTTATGAAATTTTTGAGTTTTATAATTTTTTCTTTATAAAACGAATAATATATTGTTTCCTTATAATTATCAATTATATGCTTTATCTCTTCGGATTCGGCAGGGTTACATAAAACAAGTTCTCCAAAAGTGAATTTATATAAATTATATTTTCTGGCAGCTATATCTCTAACCAATTTAAAATAATTCATAAAATTATTAAATTCTATTTTACTGCAGTTTTTATAATCTTGAACTTTTTCTTCATCGTAGAGCTTTAAGTTGAATTGAATATTATAATCAAAGTAATAACTATCATAATCTTTCATTTTGAGTGACTGAAAAACTTGATATGTTGGTTCGTTAAAATATTTAGGCTTATTAAATGGTATATCGCAAACCAAATTAAAGTTTAAATTTTTTTTGTTTAAATGCGCATGTTCTTTGGCTTGTGCGATAAGACTACTAATCGGCAACCAGCATTTTTCAGAGTTTGTTTGATTATCTCCCAGTAGGCATACTTCTTTATTCGAATTATTAATATCCACAATTCTATGAACAACAAAATTATCCGATTTATTATTGATCGCGACAACTATATTTCCGGTTTTTATCTCAATATCTTTTGTAATCTCAATAGTTTCACCGCTTGAAAAAGTTGGCAACATACTAGAACCATATATTGTTATATGTTTTATGTCACCAGACCTAATTTTATTGATAAAGAATTTTTTTGTACTTAATTTATTCATTATTAACACTATTATAAATATATTTCGCTTCTCTACAATTTTGCGCGACAGGTAGGATTGATTTGCCGTCTGTTTTATGGGCCATATAAGTAGTTACTGGGCAGTTCGAACAAAATTTTTTATATTTACAATTGTAGCAGTCACCCTTTTTATCCTTATCTAAAACTAAATATTCTTTGAAACTTTCCCAAATTTTTTCTAGTGATGTGTCATTAAAATTTTTTTCGCTAAATTCTGCAAAATTACAAATTCTTACACCGCCGTTACAATTAATAAATAAACTTATTCTGCCGGCCCCGCATGAATAAAGTGCATCACTGTCATTAAATACATTTTCCCTAGTAATGTATCCCATCCAATTGTTTAATTTATGTTTGCGTATTTGATTCATGACTTGGAAGTATTTATCGTCGGTTAACGAATTATCTTCTTGCTTATTTACAAAATCTTTGCTTGTAAGTAAATTTAAATCAAACCTAAATGGAATATTTAATTTCGTACAATACGCGTTAATTTGATCAAATTGATCACAATTTTGTTGCATTATTACTGATTTTAATGTTATAGGCAATCCATTTGATAAAATCAAATTAATATTGTTACTAATCACAGAAAAGCCGTCTTTAATATGACATATTTCTTTGTAGGTCTTATCATTCATCCCATAAAGACTTATATCTATATTTAGTGGAGGATATTTTTTTAAAAAGTTGAGAAATTTATTAATGTAGTACCCATTGGTATAGAGCGTGATTTTTAATCCTTTATCGAAACAATATTTATAAATTTTTTCAAACTGTGGATGCATTGTTGTTTCACCGCCGGTCAATGTGATGTTTTTACAACCTAGCATGCATAATTCATCAATAATTTTAAGTGCATCAGTTAAGGGCATAAATTTTATAGCCAAATTTTGGTTATAGCAATGAACGCACTTAAAATTACAAGCATTTAATATTTCAAAAGTGGCAGAAGATAATTTCCTATCTTCATACAAAACTTTATAATGTTTCTTAAACAAAAAACTTTTTATTTTCGATTTATTCAACATGAATTATCTCCGCTTGAACAAGCTGCTCAATAAAATTTTTAAAATCCTTTTTCGCGGTATCAATATGCACATCATACTCTTTTAGGATGTTATTAATAATATTATTTTCATTTTTATTTTGCATTATAAGCGTAAAAATAAATTTGCCGACATCCTCCAAAATTATGGCATTATTATAATCAATTTCTTGATTTTGATTTTTTTTGGTTAAGATCAAGATATTATCCATTTCATCTATGACAATATCATCATTAATTCTATATTTCACAAACGCCTCCAGACAAAAAAGAAAAAGTTATATAGAATATAACTTTTTCGTTTAAGTTAATAGCAAGAACTATCGTCGCTAGAATAAGTGTTGCAACCTGAAAAAACAGTAACTTTGCTTAAATCAAGTTTGCACACAACTGGAGTAATATATTTTTTCATATCGCCCTCCTTTGTACTTTTGAAACATAGTTTCTATCGTTAGGATATCACAATAAAATATATTTGTCAATAAAAATTTACATTTTTATACATTTTTATCAAAAAAGGGGTGACTTGGCTATTGGTTGGTGAAACAAAAGTTCTCCAGGTTGCTTATATTGTGATATGTTTCAGACAAGAAAGTTAAGAAAAATTGTTATAATAAAGACAGGGAATTCCTTATAGGATAGTTTATATTTAATTTGCGATTATACAATTAACAGCAATTATCACACGCCAAAAGAAGAACAGGATTTTATAGATAAATTAATAAATAAATTAAAGCCGGCTTTTAAGTTTAAAAAGTTTGACATTTTGGGTGGAAGAGGTATAATGGATTATGGAGTAGGACGATGATTTTAAGTGTGTCTAGGCGGACGGATATTCCGGCGTTTTATAGCGATTGGTTTTTTGATAGGTTGGCGGACGGATGTGCGCTTGTGCCAAACCCTATTAATCCAAACAAAATTGCAAAAATTGAAATTAAACCATTTAAAATTAAAAGCGTGGAATATAACTTGGTGGGCGATAAAAAAGTTGAAACGGAAGGCAACATTGAAGGCATAGTGTTTTGGTCAAAAAATCCAAAGCCCATGTTGAGTAAATTGGAAAAATTAAAGGATTATAAATATTATTTTTTGTTTACCTTAAACGCTTATCCGCAAACAATCGAGTGTGGGTTGCCGCCACTAATTGAGCGGATTGAAACATTTAAAGAATTAACAAAATATTGCCCGGTAATTTGGCGCTACGATCCAATTTTGCTTGCGGATGGGATTGATGTTAATTGGCATATAAAGCAATTTACATATTTGTGCGAACAGCTTAAAGGATACACAAAACATTGCAAAATAAGTTTTGTAATTGAAAGTTACAAGGGCTGCTCAAAAACGGTTTTTGCACCAAATTTAACACAAAAACATGAAATTTTAGCAAAATTTTCGCAAATTGCAATCAAAAATGGCATAAAAATTGAAGCGTGCGCGGAAAGTGGAGATTTTAGCAGATACAACATTTTGCCAAGCAAATGTATTGACGGCGCAATTTTTGAAGAACTTTTAACTGACAAATTTAAGGACGATGGCATTGTTGTAAAGCGCAAAAACAACAAACTTGACGGCCAGCGTAAATATTGCGGATGCATGCCCGCCATTGACATCGGCCGTTACGACACCTGCCGCCACAATTGCAATTATTGCTATGCTCGCAAATCCACGCCGCAAAGCATGTTAGACACCCCGCAAGGTGAAATATACGAACGCAAAACCGAACTTGAATTTGAATATAAATAAAGCGGATGTGTTTTTTGTGTGGGAAAGATGCAATATACAGTGAGGCAAGGTGATTGTGGCGGGGGAGTTGTTTAAGGAGAGTTATGAAAGTTTTAAAAGATATTTGTTATGGAAATTCAAGTGAATTTCAAAAATTGGATTTATATCTTCCAGACGATTATTTAAACAAAAAATTACCGCTTATATTTTTCATTCATGGCGGCGGATTTTCTGGCGGGGATAAGACGCAAGGCACTATAAACAATTTAGCGCAAGCGAACAATCAAAATTTTGTAATTGCAAGTGTAAATTATCGCCTTAGCGGGGAAGCGCCTTTCCCTGCGGGAATAAACGATTGCCAGCAAGCAGTGGAATTTTTGCTATCCAAAGCAAAGGAATATCATCTAGATTACAAAATAGCATTTATGGGCGCATCCTCAGGTGCTAATTATGCGCTTATGTTGGCATTAAATAAATCGCTAACTAAAAAATTTAAAAAAGTTTGCGTTGTTGCCCTATATCCGGTTTTGGATTTGTTATCTTTAATAAATCTTACAAAAAAATTAGACGATGACAATGAAAACAAAACCTATTTAATACAAAACACACAAACCTATTTCAACAAAAACTTGAGCGAAATTGGCGATGATGAATTTAAAAAAGCAAGCCCATTTCACCATCTTTCAACCAACCTGCCAAGCACCTTAATTCAACACGGAACGGCTGATGATATTGTGCCTTTTGTGCAAAGCAAACTGTTTTTTGAAAAAGCCTTAAAAATGGGCGTTGACATTAGACTTGATTTAATTGATGGCGCTGGGCACAGTGATAGGGCTTTCAAATCGCCACAAAACATATCAAAAATTTTTACCTTTATCCGCTCTAAATTAAAATAAAAAAACAACCAGCCGCGCGACTGTTTTTGTTTGGTGGGGCAGTTGTAATGCAAAATAAATTTTATAAAAATTTTTTAATTTAGAGATTAAAATTGATAAATTGTTTTCATATTTGTCTTATGTTTGCTATATATGTCAAAACAAAATATTTCAAAGAAAGAATTTTCTTTCTAACAAATTATTAATAAAATTGGTTGAGTTTATAACCTTATCTTAAAAAGAGAGCAAATAACTCTCTTTTTTTATTAAATAAAGATTTTTTATTTATGTTTTTTGTAAAAAAAAATTAAAAATTTAAAAAAATATCTATATTTTTTAAAATTTTGTTAAATTTCCTTGACATTAGGGGGGGGGGCGCTAAAATTAAGGTAGCAAGAAAAATGTAGAAAAATGTAGAAAAATAAAAAAACTGCACAAAATATTTTAGGGGGAAAATATGCTTGTAGTTAAAGGTTTAAATAAAAAATATCAAAACAGCGACAGACTTTCTGCCAAGGATGTTAGTTTTACCGTTAATAATGGTGAGGTTGTTGGTTTGGTGGGCAGCAATGGTGCGGGCAAGTCTACAATTATAAAAAGCATAATTGGTGTTTTGCCATTTCAACAAGGCGCAATTGAAATTGATGGTTTTGATATTGTAAAGCAAAGCGAGCAAGCAAAAAAGCGTATCGGTTATGTGCCAGACGACCACTCTGTTTACGAAAAGTTGACTGGGCGTGAATATATAAACTATATGGGCAGTTTATATGGTGCAACAAAAGGGCAAAAGCAATATGTAACCGATACGCTTGCAAAACAATTTAACATAGATTACGCGCTTGATATGCAAATTGCAAACTATTCGCACGGGATGAAGCAAAAAATTTGCATTTTGGGTGCAATTGTTCATAATCCATCGCTTTGGATTTTGGATGAGCCAATGGTTGGGCTTGACCCACAAACTATGGCGTTGCTTATAAAATTTATTAAAGATTATGCAAAAACAAGAAAATCCGTTTTGTTTTCTTCCCACAGTTTGGAAACGGTGCAAAAGGCGTGTGACAAAGTTGTATTTATAAAGCATGGCGAAGTTGCAAAGATTGTTGACTTGCGCAAAAATAAAAAAGCAAACCTTCAAAAGATATTTATGGAAGTAAACGAGGTGGACGATGTTTAATTTCATCCGCTTGCAACTTAAATTAAAATGGGGGTTAAACCGCAATAATAGCAAACTTAATGCAATTGTAACTTCACTTATAGCGCTGCTGGCAGTTTTGGTTGCATTGGCGCTTGTTGCTGGGCTTTCTTTTGTGCTTAAAATGAGCATAAGTGTAAGGCCAAAAGATTTGTCCGTTTTGTATTTAACAATTATTATGATTGGTTTGGCCGTGGTTGCAATTGGGATGCAAATTAACCGACTTTATCATCCGGGCGATTTAAACATTACGGCAAGGTTTCCATTAAGCCCAATAAAGATGTTTATAAGTTGTTTAATTTTAAATTATATTGACTTAACAATCTATTCTTTAATTTTACTTCTGCCTATAATGATAGCATTTGGCATTGCTATGAATTGCGTATCTGTGGCGTTTGTGTTTGGCGTTATTTTAGCAGCAATTTTGCTACCAATTGTCCCATTTGCTTTGTCAATTTTTATTGCAATTCCAATAATGTATTTAAGCACATTATTAAAAAGACAAAATGTTATTAAAATTATATTGTTCATAATTCTTTTGGTTGGCTTGTTTGTTGCCTATTATTATGTTTTAAATGTGCTGGCAAAATTCTTTATCCATCGCAATTGGGAAGAGGGCACGCTTGAAATTTGGCAAAATTTGATTTCCAGTTTAAATGGCTATTACAACCCAGCATATTACCTATCAAACATAATATTCTTTAATAAATTTTGGCTTGGTTTGGGTGCAACACTTGGTTTTGGTGTGGTGTTTATTGGACTTGGAATTTTGGTTGCGAAAGTTGTTTATACAAAAATACGCACCAAAGTTTTGGATGGCGGCAGTGATGTTTACAAAAGATATTCAAAACTGGATAATAGCAAAAGCGGAGTGGCAATTTTAAAACATACAATAAACGAAATTATCCAAACAAAAACCTATTCGTTTTTCTATTTAGGTGTGGCAATATCCACCCCAGTTATGGTGTTTTTCTGCAACAGGTTGGTTGGTTTGGTTGGCACAGCGCAAATTGGCAGCGGTATAAACTTTGGTGTTTCAATGCTGGTTGTATCCGTATTTATGGCAATGATAAGTTCGTTCGCGGCAACAATTTTAAGCATAGAAGGCAAAAACTTTTATATAACCAAAATGATACCAGTAAACTATCGCAAACAATTGCTCATTAAAGGAGCAGTTAATGTGGTTGTTAGCCTTGGTGCATTGCTTATTAGCACAATCGTCTTGGCAGCCCTAAAATTTATAACAACAATCGAACTTATTGTGCTTGCAATTTCACAACTTTTGTTTGTTGTTGGCATTGTGTTTAATGGCGTGAATTTAAACCTAGTCAATCCTAATTTAAAACCAAAAGCCAACGGCGAGGCGGAAGAGATAAATGTTACAATTATGCTTGTTATAGGACTTATAATTGCCGCGCTGTTTGGTGTCGCAAGCATTGTTTTACCGCGAGTTATGGAAAATTACAAAGCGGTTACATATTTAATAATAATTGCAACCGCAGCAATCTATTCGCTTGTAAATGTGCTTGTTTTCTGGTTCACCGCAAACAAAAAGTATAGAAAGATAGAATCGTAGGAGGAAATTATGAAAAAACTAATGACATCCACCATAATTGTATTGCCGCTTATTTTGCTAGCAATTTTGCTTGTTAGCGGTGCAATAATGAGTATTTCTGTGCATATTTATGTGGAAACGATTGAACTTACAAACAAAGACACAATTGTGCTTGTTATGGATAATGAAGATAATGCGCCTAACTACAATTTGGGCGAAGAAATAACCATATTGCCAATTAAAGCAACAAACAAAAAACTTAACTATACAAGCGAAAATGAAGATATTGTAACAATAGACAGCAATGGCATAATTCACGCAAATTTTTATGGTGAAACATATGTAACCGTTACAAGTAAAGAAAACTTAACCGCATCGGCAACAAGAAAGGTTATTGTTACTGATGATAAAGTGCATGCAGTAAAAATAAATGAACAATTAAGCGACCTATATCAAGGCGACAAAGTCGAATTAACCGCAAGCATATATCCACAAGAAGCAGAAAATAAAGGCATAAAATGGACTAGTTCAAATCCTGCAATTTTGGATGTAAGCGCCAACGGAACAGCAACAGCGATGGGTGCTGGAACAGCAAAGGTGATAGCCACTTCGGTTGAAAATGAGAGTATTTATGCCGAACTTGAAATAACTTGCCATGCAAAGATAACGGGGTTAACAACAAGCGAACAAAAGGAAGTTATTCAAACCAGTGCCACTAGTGTGCAATTCCCTTCAATGCGCGCGTTGCCAGAAGATATAGACCAAGAAGATATTGTATATTCCTACTTTTCTAGCAACCAAGACATTGCCACAGTGGATGATAATGGCAAAATATCTTTTAAAACCGCGGGTAAAGTTACAATAACCGCTACCGCAACCGATTTTGGTGGCGGGCAAGTTAGCGCACGCAAAACATTTGTTTCTACTTGCGGATATTTTGCAAAACCTATATTTATTCAAAATTTGGTGCAGTGGAGCGACTGCCAGCCGGGCGCAGAGTTGCCAAACGATTGGTTTGATGTTTGGGAAGGGTTTGATTTTGATGATGTGGATGCAAGCAAATCGATAGTGTCAATAACCTGCAATGTGGACGGAATTACACCAAATTTAGACCTGATAACTTTTGATAACAACAAACATAGATTTGTGTTTGGTGCCGATATTGATTGCGTAAACTTTATTGATGTTGTTGTGGTGTCAAAAGCGTACGACTTTAATACGGATACACTTGTAACCAACACGGAAAATTTAACAATAAGCAAAATTGAATCGGAAGTTGGCAAAGATGCAATACTTACCATGGCGGGCGAACAATTAAGCAAACAAGAAGGTGCAACAAATAAGATTACATTTAACAATATTGGTGAGCAAATTGAACTTACTTTAACTGAAACAGAAGCAAAGCCAATTATAAGCCAAAATTCATACGTGACAAATGAAGTTGAAGGCAACATAATAATTTTGCACGCCAATGAAGTTTGTAGCGAACAGTCAATGGTAATCCAAGTTGGCAAATCTAGATTTAACCTAAGCGTGACCGTAAATTCAAAAGCGGACCAACTTAAAATAACAAATAATCAAACTGAGATTGTAAACGAAGAGATATACAAAACACTGCTTGACGAGTTGACATTTAATGTTGTACCTTGCCGTGCGGACGGAAGAAAAGTGACCGACCAAACAATACAATATAAAATAGATTCGCAAACTGGTTGGATGAATGCGGAAAATGGAATTATTACATTAAATGTGCAAACCGCAAACACAATCGATGTTAAATGCGGCAATGCAACCTTTAATTTTGTTGTAAACAAGGTTGAATTAAGCGATTTTGGCATTAAATTTATTGCATTAAACAACACAATTGGCACAATTGACCATGTTAAAGATAGCCTAGAATATCCATTAAAAGTGCCAAGCGATGTGTTAGACCAAATTACGCTTGAAATTGTAACCGAAACTAACCTTTTAGGCGGGTTTGGCGATGACGATACATTTAAAGGAATGTTTAATGTTGACCTTACGGGCTTGGATGGCTGGGATGCAAATTACAGCGCATTAAACAAGCAAATCACGTTGGAGTTTAACGGCAAAAAAGAATTTATTAATGATGTTAAAATAAGTTATAAAGATTTATCCACAACCTTGCACCTATCAAGGATAAATTTGACCTCGGTGGAATTTAAAGGATTTGACATCTCCAACAAAAAGGATGATGTGTATTTAGGTATTCAACAAGTGCGCGTGTTTGCAAAGCACAGCTATTATGGTAGCGTGGTGGATTACTTTAAAATGCCATTTAAAGCGATATCCAACCTTATTGGTGAACAAACTGCCAACCCAGAAGTTATTTGTTGGAATTTAACCCGCGTTGTTGGAAATGATAAACAAATTGTAACATCTCAACTTGGATACGATGTAACATTTGGCGGCACTACCTACACAATTACACCAGATGAAGATGGCTATGTTTTAAAAGACCAAGCGGGCAATGTTGTTGTTGGCAAAGATGGCAAAAATCCAAACGGCGTAATTTGGGTGGACGTGTTTAGTGAGCCGGGATATGCACGCATATATTTCGGCAATTTTGCAGGACTAACTGAAAGCGATGTGCAAAACAGTTATTTTGGAAACTTCGCGGACGATAAAAATTGGGTGCAGCCACAACTGGTTGAAAAGGACGACACCGACCGCATATTTGACCCAAGCAAAAACGCCTACTCATTCTTGCAAATTGAAGCGGGAGATGGTGCGGTTGGTGGAATAAATCGCCACTTTAACTTTAATGTGCTTGACGATGACCAAGTTGTTAATGTGTTTGACGCAGAAGGTTATTACAACAACGACAAAATTGTTCTTCACACAAATTTATATGGTCCAGGTGAAATTCCAAACCCAGAAGAAAATACAGTTTTAACAAGCCCAGACAATGTAAGTAAAACAACCGTGTATGGAAATGGGTATCACATAAACTTACAAGCACGCAATCAACAATTGATTGATGAGGCCTATAGTAAAAAAGACACTGATAATGGTTATGCAGTAAGCCAACTTGGATATCACAATGGTGCATCATTTGAGCACATTTATAACTTGACACTTAAGGGTTCTAATTCTACAGACATAATATCACGAACTAAACAAGCTATGGTGTTTAGAATTGGTTATGCTTATTATAGCGACATTCAATATATGTCTAAGGTTAACACATTCTACGACAATTCAGTTCCAGACACTGGAAATGGCGGGAATAAGAGAGATGAACTAGGCACTTATAGTTACATTAAAAATAGTGTATTAAGATATGCTTCATGGGCATGCTATCAATTGTCATTTACAAACGATAAAGCCTATTTTGAAAATGTAGTGTTTACAGAATCTAACGCGGCCATATTATTTGAAAATAAAAAGAATATGGGTTGCTATTTTAAGGGCTTTAATGATATATTGTGTTATAATACATTAAGTAAGATTTGCATAGACAAGGGCTATGGTGAAGGTTTTGGTTATGACGCCGTTAATAAAACATATGATAAATACGCAGAATGGTTTGGAAAAACCAATGATGGGCTTAGTGACCCTATTAAAGTTTTAAGAAACCGTTATTGTAACCCAGTTTTATTTATAGTTGCGGCTTACGAATCAAACAAACCATATTTTTGGAATGGTGAAAGTTATGATGATAAAGGCAGCGACCTTACAATTGTGTTTAATCTATTTGGCGCTCGTCCAGCATGGACATATAACAAAACAGTGGACTTTGATGGTGGATTAAATGTTAACGGCTATTACAAAGACCGCGACATGAGCAAATTGTTCGATAACCCAGATGATATTCGTTTGCTTTGCCAATATAAAACTGTTGAAAATGGCGCACTTGTAAAAAATACCGACCACACAAGGTGGCATATGGAAAAAGTTTACCGCGACCCTAACTTAATTGAAGGCAGGGAACAAAATCATATAGAACATTTAAAAAGCACGCTGAAAGATGTTGTTTGGCCAGATAATTCAACTGCAAATGAAGCAATAGAATTAAGCAGTCAAACAATTGCAAATAACAATTTATATATCATTTTACCTGACAAAAAACAACGCGCTACAAATATATCTCTATAAATCTAAAAAACCACCAATCATGGTGGTTTTTTTGGTGGAGATGAGGGGAGTTGCACCCCTGTCCTGACGGGAGATGTGCTCATACACTACATGCTTAGTCAATGTCTGAGTTCACCAAATTAAACTTCGTTGACACCTTAATTTGGCTAGCCTTGTTGTACACCGCAAACTGCTAGGCAACAGGTTGTGGCGTTAACCGATGTTCGACGCCAGACTTTAATGTATCGGTACCATTAAACTGACGGCCACGCGCAACTAGGCAGCGTAAGCGAGTTTGTTTTGTTTGTTAGCGTTTATTTAAGTTCGAGCAAACGAACACATGTTTAGCGAGATGTCGCTCGGCATGCGTATAAGCAAATAACCAGCCAGTCGAAACTAAGTCATCCCCCCAGGCGCAAACTTCACATTTGCTAAATTAATTTGTGGGACAAATTAATTGTAAGCCTAATGCTTGTTTGCGCCTTTACTATAAAGGGACACACGGAGCGAGTAAATTGTGCAAAGCGCGTTTCCCTTTATAATCTCTTCATTTTGAAAGTAAGGCAGGTGAGTATTAATTTGATAGCAATTTCTTCGAAGACGTATGCCCTTTATTATCATTTTCGCAAAGAATGCGAACTGAAGAGATGCGAAAATTTCACTTTTGGGCTAATTGCCCGCTTTATAAAGGGACACACATCGTCACAAACTGCGCATTTGCTAAATTATTTGCGAGACAAATAATTGTAAGCCTATACTTGTTTGCTCCTCTATAAAGGGACACACGAAGTTGGATAATAAAGTAAAGCGTGTTTCCCTTTATAATCCCTTCATTTTGAAAGCGGAGTAAGTTAGTCATTGAATGTTATTCCTATGCGGGCAAATAAATTATGCAAAGCGCGTTTCCCTTTATAATCTCTTCATTTTGAAAGTAAGGCAGGTGAGTATTAATTTGATAGCAATTTCTTCGAAGACTTATGCCATTTGTAATCATTTTCACTGTTGTTATATATGATAGTTTGTCAGTGAAAATTTCTTTTTAGGGGCAAATCCATATGAGCCTTTGGGGATTGTTTGGGATTTTGCAATTTAATTATATCACATTATTAAAAATTTTCAAGGGATTTTGCAAAAAATGATTAAAAAACGCAAAATTTTATTGATTTTTTATAAAATTTTTTATTTTTGAGAATACTTTTGTGCGGCGCAGTAATTTTTTTGAATAATCAAAACAGTTACAAAAAACATATTTTACATAAACCTTATTGATTAAAAAAGCAAGCGATAAAATAAAAAAACATATCTCTATTTATCAATTTGATAACTATAAGTAAAAGTCCGCTGATGAAAATCTAACCAAATTTAAATATTATTAACACAGTGGATTTAAATAAATATCCAGCGGTAAAAAATGACATGCGACATTAAATATATCAGTTTATAAGTTGAATATGCAATCGAACAAAAAATTTATTGGCAAGCCGCATTTTAAAATATTTGTCAAATTATATTATTTGTTTTGGATAATTTTTTAATTATGATATAATGTAAAAAGTTTGGAGGGGAAATGAGAAAAACTAAAATTGTGGCAACTATCGGTCCGGTAAGTATGGAATATGCCATGCTTAAAAAATTGGCGTTGGCGGGCATGAATGTGGTGCGGATAAATCTTTCGCATGCGCAGCTGCCCGACATGGATAAAATTATGGCGAACATAAAAAAGTTACGCAAAGAATTAAACAAGCCGCTTCCTGTTATGATTGACACGCGCGGCCCGGAAATCCGAGTAAAAACTTTTGCTGCCGGTCAGGTAAAAATCAAGCGCGGGCAAAAATTTGTGTTTACTGCGCGCGATGTTGTTGGGGATGAAAATATTGTAAGTTTCAATCTTCCGCAAATTGTAAACTGCATAAAGGTTGGTCAAAAAATTTTGGCGGTCAACGGCCTTTTAACCTTTAAAGTGGTTGAAATTGTGGGCAAAGATGTGGTTACAATTGCAGAAAACAGCGGGGTAATTTCAAATCGCAAAAGTCTAAGTCTGCCAAATGTAAGTTTTTCCGTGCCTTATCTTAACGAGGCGGACAAGCAAGACATTTTGTGGGGAATAAAAAATGATGTGGAATTTGTTGCGGCAAGTTTTGTAAACGACCCTGCCGACCTAATTGAACTTAAAAAATTTATTGCGGACAATGGCGGAAACATGCAGATTGTGGCAAAAATTGAAAGTCAGCGTGGGGTAAACAATTTGGACAAAATTATTGAACAAACCGATGGGCTTATGGTGGCGCGCGGCGATTTGGGGGTTGAACTGCCAGTTGAACGCTTGCCTGACATACAAAAAGTTATGATTAAAAAGGCGTTGCATTCGGGCAAGTTTGTTATCACTGCAACCGAGATGTTGGAGAGTATGATAACTTCATCTCGTCCGACACGCGCAGAAGTAAGCGATGTGGCAAATGCGGTGTACGATGGTAGCAGCGCGGTTATGTTGTCGGGCGAAACGGCTGCGGGCAAACACCCAGTTGAGGCGGTTAAAACCATGGCAAAAGTGTGTGAAGAAACGGAAAAACATATCGACTACTGCAAGCGTTTTGAAAAGGGATTTATTAAACTAAACAACACCACAGATGTAATAAGCCACTCGGCGGTAAGCGCAAGTTTTTTGCAAAAGACAAAAGCGATTGTTGTGTTTACTTCCACTGGCACAAGCGCGGCAATGATAAGCCGATTTAGACCAGCCACACAAATTATTGGCGCAACATTCAATCCAAAAGTTTACCGCCAACTTGATATACACTGGGGGGTATACCCAATTTTGACGCCAGTTTATTCAACTGTGGAAAAAATGTTTAACCTTGCGCACGATTTTGTTGTTAAAAACAACATGGCAAAAGCGGGAGATAAAATTGTTATAACCAGCGGGCAGCCAAAACAAAATGGTTGCACAAATTTAATAAAAGTTGAAGAAATTTAAAAAATTTAACAAAAAAACATCAAAAAAACATCAAAAAAACATCAAAAAAACACAAAAATTATCAAAATTTTATCGAGATTTTAAAAAAAAGTGAGTTTTTGGAAGATGTTAAAAAAAATGAATATAATATAATCTGTTCAAAAAATAAAAATTGAATATAATATAAATTATTGCTAACAAAACCAAAAATGAATATAATATTATAAATGAAAAAATTAAAAAAGGCATTTGACAACAATACTTTGCATGGCAAGATTTTGCGTTTTAGTCTTGTTATTCTTTTGTTTGCTGGCATTTTTGTGGGCGGATATTTTATTCTGCGTGCAACTGGGCTTAATTCAATTGCAAAAATTCAAGAAGTGGTAAAAAAGGGTGGCGGCTTTTCAGTTGCGATTTTTATTCTGTTTCAAATTTTACAAACCACAGTGCTACAAATCCCAGCAATTATTGTAACCATTGCGGGGGCATGGGTGTTTGGACCTTTCCCTTCGTTTTGCATGAGTTATTTTGCTGTTATGGTGGGCAGCATTATTATGTTTATAATCGGGCGCAAAGCGGGCAGACCATTTTTAAATTGGATGATTGGCAAAGATACGGCACAAAAATGGATTGACAAAATGAGCGAAGGCAAATATCTATTCTTTTTGATGATGGTGTTCCCAATGTTCCCGGACGACATTTTGTGTTGTGTGGCTGGCCTTACCCAAATGGGATTTGGATTTTTCTTTTGGACGAATGTAATCGCGCGCGGGCTTGGGCTTCTATGCACTGTGTATCTTGGGCGCGGCGAAATAATTCCATTTAAAGGTTGGGGGCTAATTGTTTGGGCGGTTTTAATTGTGATTATGGCGGTGCTGTTCTATTTAAGCGTGCGCTTTAAAGATAAGTTGGATGAATTGTTCTTTAAAATTTTCAAGCGCAAATCCAAAGCGAATGCAAACGAAAATGTAAGTGAAGCGCAAAGCATAAAAGACCAGCAATTAAGTGAATCTAAACCCGAACAACAAGCGGAAGAGTTAAGCATGCAGCCAAGCAAAGTAAATGTGGTGGAAGAGCAAAATTTAAATCAAAACGATAAACAATCCACAAAAAAGCGTAAAAAAGTTGAAAAAGTTAACAAATAACAACAAATTTTTAAAATCTAATAAAAATTAAACAAAAAATTTAATAGGACAATATAAAATATTTTGCGGCGTTTTAGTTGCAAAATTTTTTTGTATATGGTAAAATATTTACGATTTAATAAATGAAATTATGTTCTGGTTAAGCCCGCTCAACGGCGGATGGCAAACTTAGATACAATTTCATATTAAAAGGAGTTTAAAGTGGGGTTTTTTAAAAGTCAATTTTTATCAGTTATTGAATGGAGGGATATAAGCAAAGACATTATCGTCTACCGCTATCCGCTCACCGATAGGGACGAGATTATGAACAGTTCCACTTTGGTGGTTAGGGAAAGCCAGGTGGCAATGTTTATCCACAAAGGGGAAATTGCTGATGTGTTTGGTCCGGGCACATACAAGTTGTCAACCGAAAACATTCCGTTTTTAACCAAAATGTTAAGCCTGTCCACCTTGGGCAACAGCCGCATTAAAGCGGAAGTGTACTTTATCAACACAAAGCGTTTTATGGGGCTTAAATGGGGCACGCAAAACCCAATTATGATGCGCGATGTGGATTTTGGCAACATTCGCTTGCGCGGATACGGCACATACGCAATTAAGGTTAGCGACCCAACCAAGTTTATGCGTGAATGTTTTGGCACAAATTCAATTTACCGCGTGGGGGATGTTGAAACGCAATACAAATCAAGCATTGTGCAACTTTTAACCGATGTTATTGGCGAAAGCAAACTTTCCGCACTTGATTTGGCAGCGAACTACAAAGAGATTAGCAACATGGTTATCAAACGCAGTGCGGAAGAATTTGGCGCGTTTGGGCTTGAACTTTCCAATTTTGTAATAGAAAATTTGTCACTTCCAGAAGATGTTGAAAAGATGCTTGACGAGCGCACAAAAATGGGCGTTATTCAAGACAAAATGGGTACTTACACCCAATATAAAACCGCAAACGCAATTGAAGAAGCAGCCAAAAATCCAAACGGCAGCAACATGGCTGGGCTGGGCATTGGGCTTGGCGCGGGCGCGCATATGGGCGGAGTGTTTGCCGATAGCGTGGCAAATGCAAAAAACTCACAAAAACAAGTGACCGTTCAGTGCGTTAAATGCGGTGCGACCATTCCGGGCAAGGCAAAATTCTGCCCAGAATGTGGGGCGGTGCAAGCACTTTCTTGCCCAAAATGTGGCGAACCAATCACAAAAGGCGCAAAATTCTGTGGCAATTGCGGGGCAAAACTTAATGTGGATAAAATCTGTCCAAAATGCGGCAAGGCGGTTGGCAAAAATGTTAAATTCTGCCCAGATTGTGGCGAAAAGTTGTAAAAACAATTGCTTTTAACGGAGGAAATATGTTTGGTTATAAAGAAAAACGCTATGGAAAATTGCTGTTTGTTATAATTTCGCTTTTGCTTGTGGTATTGGGCGGCGGCGCAATTTTTGGCGGAGTGTACGCAATATTAAAAATGGCGCACTGGGCAAAATATGTTATTGCGGTGGTTGCCTTTATTGTGGGCGGGCTGCTTGCTTTGTTTGGCATTTTTATGTTTGTGTTTTCGTTTAGCCTAATCAACAGCTGGAAAAGTGTGCGAGATGGCAACAAATCAATCGGCACGGCAAACAAAAACCTTTGTGAAAAGTGCGGCAGAGTTATCCCTAAGGGGGCAGAGTATTGCGAACATTGCGGGGCAAAACAACAACTTGGCCATGGCATGAAAAAATGCCCAAACTGCAAAACCTTAAACAGCGGAGATGCCCAGTTTTGCTACAAATGTGGCACAAAATTTGAACAAAATTAAATCACTTATCAAAGTGATTTTTTTATATATTAATATAAGTTTAAACATATTTTATTTTTCTACAATATAAGACAAATGTTGGCAAAATATTTTGTTGAATTTGTTTTGTGGCATGAGCAATTGGTTGTATCCTTAATATTACCAAAGGGGGTATTATGAGAAAAAAGGTTAAGGGTAAACTTTATTTTTTGGCACGCGATGCCAAATCACGCATGAGAAATTTTAATAAGGAGCGCAGCATTTTTGAACAAGTGCCTTATGCAAAAATGTGTTTCAGCGCAAAAGAGCAAGAGTTGTACGAGCGCGTTTGCAAAATGCTTGATAGCGACCAAATTATTATCAATCCAATAAAGGAACTTATGGATCACAAATATTACAACAGCCTATCCATTGAAGGCAGACAAAAATACATATCCGATTTAAGCGAAAAGTACAAAGAATACAAACTGCGTTACGAACGCGAACACGAACTTAAAAATGTTTCAAGCATCTAATTTGTCGATTTTGCGTGTAAATTGTTGCAAAAATGCTTAAAAAAGCGAAAAATATGTAAATTTGTAAAAATTTTAAATATTTTGTAAAAAATGTTTGACTTTTGTACAAAAAAGAAATATAATTGCAATTATGAATGTAAATGTAAATCAACAAATTGAAACAAATGATTCGGAAATGGTTTACAAGCTAAACCATTTTTTTAACAGCACAAAAGAGCAGACTTGCGATGTAAAAAATTTTGTTAAACAGCAATGCACAACAAAATTGTTTTCCGCGCTTGGCATAAATTGCAAGGTGAACACAAACACGCACTTTTTAAACTTCTATTCGTCCGTAATGGGGCAGGCGGTGATAAGCGTGTTGGGCCTTAAACTTGAAATTGCACCATGTAATGTAAAATTTGTGCGATATGACGGCATTAATTTCGTAAATCAAGCAACTGACTATCTGTTAAACAGCCAGTCCGCATTTTTGGATTTATACAACTTGATGGATTCTAAAAAGGAATTAATAAAAACCATATCAATAGATTAAATATACTGGTAGGGGGCAGGGGCATAAAAAAAAGGGCAATGCCCTTAAACTTTTTTTGCAAGTATTTCGCCCGAGTTGGCATCAATAAGCACACCAAGCGTTTCGCCATTTGTGCTTACTGCACCCACATACCAATAATAGTTGCTAACTTCTGGCGTGGCATAGTCGCGCACAATTTTTTGCACAACTTCAACCTTGTTGCTGTCGGTAACAATGTTTTTAAGTTGGGAAGACAGCTCGTTGTTTGCAATTTTAAGCGCAGACGCTTGGTCAACCGCAAATTCGCTTGAAACATTGCTTAGTTCTTGATTAAAACTATACCCAGTAAAATCAATTTTAACATTAATTGTGGATGTATTTAGGGCATTAACTCCAAGGTCAATTGAATAACTGTTTTCAATTTGGTCATTTTCAAGCGTGCCAGTGTATTCCACCCCATCAATATTGACCACATAGTTATAGCTGTCTTCAGCAAGCGGCTCAAAATTCAGTCGGTTAAAGGTTACAATCCCAAAAGGGACCATTTCGGTTTTAACGCCATCAAAAGCGTAATCTTGTTCACGCATGCCGCCCGAATAACTTACTTGATAAAGGCTGTCCTGTGCAACAAAAAGGTTTTCTCGTTGCTCAATAACCAGATTATCCAAATTGATGTTTGTCTGTTTGCCGCAAGCGGTTAAGCCAACAAGTCCAAGCCCAAGCATGCCAAGTGCTAAAATTTTCTTATTCATATCATACCTCACTACTAATTTATTGAAATTGCCGCGGGGTTAGAACATTTTGTTGACAAAAAACACGCGAAAAGTTAAACTTTTTGTATGAATTTATCAAAAATGCATAATAAGAATTTATTAGCAAGCCAAGTTTGCAACATTTGTCCGCGCATGTGTGGGGTAGTGCGTGCAAAAAAGAAGGGGTTTTGCCGCCAAAACAACAAAATCCACATAAGCAAGGTTATGCTTCACCAGTTTGAAGAGCCAGTTATAAGCACCCGCGCGGGTAGTGGGGCGATATTTTTTGCTGGCTGCAATATGCGCTGTGTTTTCTGTCAAAATTATAAAATCAGCCAAATTAAACGCGGAAGGGCGATAAGCACAAAAGGTCTTGTTAAAATTTTTAAAAAATTGGTAAAACGCGGGGCGGCAAACATAAATTTGGTTACCCCAACACATTTCAGTTTGCAGATAATTGATGCGCTTAAAATTTACAAGCCGCCCATCCCAGTTGTGTGGAACAGCAGCGGATATGAAAGTGTGGATACAATAAAAATGCTTGCAGGTTTGGTGGATGTGTTTTTGGTGGACCTTAAATATGCCGACAACCGCCTTGCCGCAAAGTATAGTGCCGCGCCAAATTATGTGGAAAACGCAAAAGCCACTATCCGCGAAATGAAATGCCAACAGCCAAAAGATATTGTGGTGGACGGCGTGCTAACAAAAGGGGTGATTATCCGCCACCTTGTGCTGCCAACCCACACTGACGACAGCATAAATTGCCTAAAATTTATTGCCAGCATAGACAACAAAAGCATTGTAAGCATTATGAGCCAGTATAATCCCGTGCACAACGCCAAATTGTACCCAGAAATCAACCGCACCCTCACTCCGCTAGAATATAAGCGCGTAGTTTCTTACGCCCTAAAACTAGGCTTAAATAATAGTTACACCCAAGAACTAACTAGTGCCAACAGCTGTTACACCCCACACTTTTAAATCAGGCGGTATAAACGGCGCGATGCTGCGTTTCTGTAAGGCACTCCAAGGCAGTCATTTAGGCAGACTAAACTCCTACCTTGTAGTACCTTCCGAGCCTTGCCTCACTTGTTTCTCCCGCCTGATTAAATAGTTTGAATATAATTTAAACGAGCTTATTATCGTTTGTTTCTAATTATACTTGTCTAACTGCGACCTATTAAAAAACCGCACTAAATCATGTGCGGTTTTTTGAATAAATGTTTAACAAAAGTATTATGTGTATAATTTAAATTTATCCTTATTATACTCAATCGTTCGACCCGCACCCCTGGAGCGGCCTTTGATTAAAGTACGCTAGCCGTTGGGATGCAATGGATTGCGGGTGAACGACCTTTTCAATCTTTCCTTATAAGACTTACTTATCTAGCCCGCACCCCAAGAGCGGCATTTGATTGGGTTATTGTGACTTTGTGCGTTGGGTGTTGTACACTCACGACTTTGCGAAGCACCAAAGTGAGTGTGCAATTCCCAACACACACCTAAACAAACCCCAACTAACAAGCGATTCTTTAGTGAGCGCATAATACTTTTGTCCTCACCCGTAACTAATTTAACTAACAAGCGATTTTAATATTTGTTGATTCGCCTTATATGTCTTCCGCCTTCAAATGGGCTGGTTAAAAAGACTTTGATAATTTTTAGTGTCATGGGGAAGGATATAAGGCGGCTGCCCATGGTCAGCACATTGGCATCTTCGTCCTTGCGTGCCAAAAATGCTTCTGCCGTGTCGGAAGCGCAAACCGCGCGTATGCCTTTATATCGGTTGGCGACAATGTTTGCCCCCGTGCCTGAGCCACATATAAATATGCCTGCGTTGTCTTTGTCTTTAAGCACTTCTTTGGCGGCGGGGTGAACAAAATCCGGGTAATCATCTTCCGCATTAAACTCTTTTGGTCCCAAATATTTAAACTCAATTTTGCGCTTTTTAAAATATTCCATAAGGCGGTGAGTGTAATCGTACCCCGCATGGTCACAAGTTAAAATCAACATAATTTCTCCTATTTTTTATTATTTTAACTAAAAAATTAAAAAAAACCTAACAAAATTGCGCAAAAAACAAAAATTAATAAAATGAAATAAAATTTTAATTAATTTGAAAAAACCATATACAAAACGCAAAAAATTTGTTATAATATGTATATGATTTTTGAAAACAAGCGTTGCCCAAGGTGCAACTTTAAAGTTAACAAGGCGGCGGGGGTTTGCCCAAACTGCAAACTTAACTACGCCAAGTTTGAAACGGCAACCAATTTTTACGCCAAGCAAGCCATACGCGAGGGCGAAAAAGACAAGGTGCTGCTTAAAAAAGGCCTTCCAAGCGATGTAAACAAGGTTAAACTTTTGCTTATCACCATATTTTTGGGCTGGTGCGGCGGGCATCTATACTATGTTGGGCGATACAAAATGGGGATTTTTTATTCAGCGTTTTGTTTGGTGGGCATAATAAATGCAGTGTTAAGCGCGTTTTTTAAAATTTCACCAACAAGCGACCTTATGCAAGTGTTTTATCTGCTTGTGCTGGTGTGGGGCGCGGTGCTGGTTATGTGGATAATAGATATTGCTAAGGTGTGCTTTAATAAATTGCGCATTCCTGTGAGCCTTCCATAAGAATCGCTTGTTAGTTAAATTAGTTACGAGTGGGCTGCAATGGGTTGCTGGCTCTCTAAAGAATCGCTTGTTAGTTGGGGTTTGTTTAGGTGTGTGTTGGGAATTGCACACTCACTTAGGTGCTACGCAAAGTCGTGAGTGCACAACACCCAACGCACAAAGTCACAATAACCCAATCAAATGTCGCTCTAGGTTCTAGGGTAAGGCAAGCGGGTAGTTAAAGGACAAATTTGAATAGTCGTTCACGCATAACACTTTTATCCTCAATTGCTAACATAGTTTAATCAAACTGCACTCTAGGTTCTAGGGTAAGGCAAGCGGGTGTTATAAGGAAATACGCATTCACGCATAAAACTTTTATCAGAAATTGATAATGTACTTTAATTAAACTATGGCTTAGTATAAGGGTAAGGCAAGCGGGTGGTAAGGATAAATTTTAAAGATAATTAACTTATATTTTCATTATTAAATAATTTGCTATTAAAACAAAAAGAAAAAGGAGAGAAAATGCAAACGGTTGTGGTTGGATTAAGCGGCGGTGTGGACAGTTCGGTGGCGGCGTACTTGTTGAAAAAACAAGGGTATAATGTCATCGGCCTTTTTATGCTTAATTGGGAAGAGAATGATGAAAACGGCAACTGCACAGCCGAGCAGGATTTTGAAGATGTAAAACGGGTGGCAAACAAGTTGAACATCCCATATTACACCGTCAATTATGCAAAAGAGTACAAGCAGCAAGTTTTCAGTTATTTTTTGGACGAATATGCGCGCGGATACACTCCAAACCCAGATGTTATGTGCAATAAAGAGATTAAATTTGGTCCATTTTTGCGCCATGCGTTGGAGTTGGGCGCGGACTATATTGCCACCGGGCATTATTGCAAGCGGGTGGATAAAGATGGCAAGGTGTATTTGTACAAATCGCACGACCAAAACAAAGACCAAACATATTTTTTAAATCAGCTTAGTCAAGAGCAACTTAAATACACGCTTTTTCCGCTTGCCGACATCGACAAAACTGAGGTTAGGCGGATTGCGGCTGAACTTGGGCTGGTTACCGCGGACAAAAAGGACAGCACGGGCATCTGTTTTATTGGTGAGCGCAATTTTAGGCAATTTTTAAAAAACTATTTGCCCGCACAAAGGGGGCTTATTAAAGATTTGTCTAATAATGTGGTGGGCGAGCATAGTGGCGTTATGTACTACACAATTGGGCAGCGGCGCGGGCTTAACATTGGTGGTAAAAACGGCTATGATGACGACCGCTGGTTTGTGGTTAAAAAAGATATAAAAACCAACACCTTATATGTAAATTGTGGCGAGTGTGAAGAAATGTTTTCAACTGGCTGCAAGGTGGTGAATTTCAATTTTATAACCGACACGCTTACGGGCGAATTTGATTGTTTTGTAAAACTTAGATACCGCCAGCCCGACCAGGCTTGCCATGTCAAGGTTGACGGCACAAATTTAACCATAACCTTTAAACAAAAGCAGCGCGCGGTAACAGTTGGACAGTTTGCCGTGCTTTATATGGCGGATGGAATGTGCGTTGGTGGCGGCAGAATTGACAGTTTAATTCAAGACAATTTGCCCGCAACAAAGGTTAAAAATTAAAATTTATAAAACTTGCAAAAATATGTTGATTTATTTTAAATGTGTGCTATAATAAAATTGATTAGTTTCGACAAGTTTTGCAGGCCTTTATCTTGTTTGGAGGTGGAAATGTCTTATTGGGCGAGTGGTTATTTTGATGATGACAACAACTATGTTTTGCCAAAGACGTGGAGCGAATTGCCCGCAGATTTCAATTTAAATCCGCAAGCAGAAAAATTGTTGACTGCAAATGTTGATTTTGATTTGTTTGATAGGCACATAAAAAAGGCGGAGCATAAATCGCGTGAGTTTTTTGACTGGAACAGAATTAAGTCATACGCAAAACTTGCAGTTGATTTCTACTGGCAAACCCTTGCCGCTTTCAATAAGGATTACGTTTTGGATAAAATAAACAACTTGCCGCAAAAGTTTGAAGGCTGGCAAAATTTATCATCAATCGCTTCCCGTCTTGATGAGGCGGAGGCAAATTTAGTCACTCAATTTGGCAAAACAAACAGAGATTTAAACGTGCAGATAGATAAGATAAAAAATCTGCAAAGTGCAATAAATTATGGCGGAATGGCGTGGATGATGTATCACCTTATGCACAGCCGCATTCCAAACGCTGAGTTTAAGGGCGATTTATCTAACATAATAGATAGTTCGCTTTCTGTTGCTCAGCAAAACCCAATTGACGATAACGAAAAGCTTAATTATTACAACAATTTGTCAACTTTTAAGCGGAATTGTGAAAGTTTAATTAAGCCAGATTTCCTTTACAAAAAGCACAACTATGTGTATTCAAACATTAACTCCGCCATGCTGCTAGATAACATTTTGCAAACTGGTGGCGGGCTTACTTGCCAGCAAGCGGACAGCAAGATGAAAGAAATTTTTAACAATCAGCGCGAATATTTTTCAGCTGATGTGGGCGACATTTTAACCTTTTACAATAATCGCTGGCTTATGCTTTCAAACGCAAAGATGCTTGAAAATTGCGCCAAGCAGTGGGAAGAGTGTATTGTTAAAAATTTAACCTTGTTCCAAAAGCTTACAAATGGCAAAAATGCGTTTGAACAGGTGGAATGCGATAGGCAAACACTGCTTGACTTGTACTATTTTGCAAAAGACAGATTTTCTAAGCAGATAACTGACGATATTGTGTCGGTGGGCAAAAAACTTGCAAACAGCCTAAGTTATGCAGAAAAAAGTTATTTTGAATATCAAAAAGAAATGGATGATGCCGAGCAGCTGGTTGAAATGCTTAAAACAAGGGGCTAGAAAAATAGGGGTGAATTACACCTCTATTATTTTTAAATCGTTTGCGTCTTGATAAACTATGTAATACCCCTCACTAAGCGGGTCAAGCGCGTTTATTGGCAGCCATTGATAAAACTTGCCAAGTTCTTCGGGCGCGGGGGTGTTGTAATTGCACCTAACCGCATAACAGATGTATTTCATCTTGTCGTCTTCGTAAATTGCGCCAAGCGAATAGTTGTCGCCGTTTTCTCCCATTGCAACAAATTTGCTGTTTGGTATAAGGTGGGTAAGCTCTTCGTTTTGCACGTAATTTTTAAAAATATAGTCAAATTGCGGCAACAAACTTTCCATTATGGTTGGTATTTTGCTATTTAAATTTTCGTCTGTGTTATTGTCGCTATCTAGTTTATTTATTTCGTTTGCATCAACATTCATTTCTGTTTCGTTTGCATTATCCAATTTTAAATTGCAATCCATTTCATCTTCAGCCGCGCTTTGTTTTTTATCTAAAATAGGTTGGTCGGCTTTGTCTTCTACGGCTTGCAATTTTTGCTCTTCGCTATGATTAGAATAAAAATATTCCTTATACTTGCAATTGGCGCATTTGTCGCAATCTTCACCGCATTCGTCATCCTTTTCAACATCATCTTCGCCCTTTTTAACATCTCCAAACACGCCATTATCTTCAAAAAAGTAGCCCGCATAACTTCCGCCAGAAATGATAATATTATTATTGTTTGCGGCGTCAACAATTGCGGTGTAAAAATCGTCATCCATATCCCAGTCGCCAACCAGCGAACTTAAATACACCCCGTTTTTAAAAATTAGGTTTGCGGAAAAAACTTGCTGCTTGTGGTACACAGCTAGTTTGCAGTATTGGTTTAATTTTTCCACTTGATACAGCCTTAGTTTGGCTTTTAGCAGCCCGTCTTCAACATACAGCGTAAGTATGCCGCGTCCAGAAGAATTTTGCTCAGATAAAATAATTGTTTTAGTTTTCATATCTCTATTATAATTGTTTACAATTTTGTATATGATAAAAATATTGCTAAAGTGTGGGATTTTGTGGGAAAAAATGATTTTTTTTAAAAAATAATGTAAAATTTTATGCAAAATATTGCGCATAATTGCTAAATCTTTTTAACTTTGTTTGACTTTTTTTTTGCGGTATGTTAATATAGTTCAAACTGAGGCAATAATTTTAATATGAAAAAATGTTTTAGACTTTTATTATGTTTAGTTTTGTGTGTGTTTTCAATTACGCTGTTTGCGTGCGGCAAAAATAAGGGTGATCCTTTTTTGCCAAGCCAGGCGGGGGAAATTGCAAGCAATGGCGGATTGGTGGTAAAAGCGGGCGACTTCTTGTATTTTAACAACGGCTTTTTGGAAGAAAAAAATCAGCAGCAAAACAAAACTGATTATGTGGTTGGTTCGCTTGTTGCAACCAAGCTTAAAAATGGTCAATTGGTTAAAGATAAAGATGACTTTTTGGACCAATCGCAAACCAGATATATTACTCAACGCCTAACTTCGTTTGAAGCGGGCAACATATTCATTTGCGGCAACTACATCTACTTTTCCAGCCCTTGTCAGGACGAGTTAAAGGGTGGCGGTGGCTGGGCGCGCGAGCGCGTGGATTTCTATCGTCTGCACTTAAACAAGTCGGGTAAGGAAGAAAGACTTTACGAAACTTCATCCAATTATAGCGATGTGGATTTTGCCTACTATGCTGAGGGTAACGATGTCCGCTTGGTGGTTAAAGATGGCAATGTACTAAATTTGGTGGCAAACGGCAAGGTAACAAAAATTAGTGACGACTTTAACAGTGCGTATCTAGCACAAAATTCTAATCGCGTGCTGTATGTAACCCAAACGGATAGCAACTATACTTTGCATGTTTACAATCCATTTACCGCAAGCGAACAAAACAAAAATCAAATCGTTTTTGAAAGCATGACCCAAAGCGAAGCACCAACAATTTTGTATGCGGACAACAACATCGTGTATTTAAAGGGTGTTGTGGACAAAGGTAATCTGCTTGCATGCGCAAATGTGGAAGATTTGCAATTCAAAATTTTGTACTACGACCAAAGCAAAAATTACAACTACTCTTTTTACGAAGGTTATGTGTTTGCAGTTAACGACAAAACCATAAGCCGCATCCAAGATAAAGTCGCCAATGTGGTTATAACCGACAGCGAGGCAACAAGCGTGTCAGTTGTGGGGTTTGCAAGCGGAATGATTATTTATGTGGATGGCGGCAACATAAAAGCAGTAAATTGCAACGCCAGCAACCAAACCGAGGCAACTTTGCTTGCCAGCGGGCTGACTATTTTAAGCGAAAATGAGGTGGGCGACAATTATTACGATGTTATTGGCAACGATTTCTATTTTTACAACAAGGTGGGCAGCAATTTCTACCTTCATCGCGTGGCAGTAACGGGCAACAGCCAGCTTGAAATGGTTGGCATTTACGAACAAGCCGACAAGCCAGAAACAGAAGAATAGCAAAAAAATTACATTTTCCGATGTAATTTTTTTATACCAAAATGTTTGAAGTTAGATTATTACTATACTATATATTACTTATATATTAATCTACTTATATTATTTATTTTTAAGTTTTGGCTGATCGGCTTTGGCTTGCTTCTCTTTAACCTTGTTGGACAATTCTTTATTTTTATCCAAAATCGATTTGTTTGTAAGCCTGCGGGCAATCATAATTTTGGTTTCGGTGGTTGGGGTAAGTTCTTTTAAATAATGTTCCAACTTGCCAAGCAAATTTTCAAACGCCTCGTCCGAATTTGGGCTGCTGTGCTGATATATGGTAAGAATGTTTGCAGTTGAACGCTGCTTTGTTCGCGGATTGTAGTAAACATCCTTATCAAACGAATAGGTGATTTTAAGCCCGGTAAGGTTGCTGCTGCGATATTCTTCACTTGTGGTTTCAATTGTGTAGGCAACTTCAAGTTTTTTCATCAAAAACTCTGGGTCAAAATTAACCGATGACAAAAACATGTTTTTAAAATTATCAATCAAAAACTGCTTGTGTTTTAAAATGCTTTCGTGTGGTTTAAGGCGTTCGGTATAATGCTTATAGTTGTTGCGCACGGCATAGCGATAGGCGGTGTTTGCCTTTTCCGTTGCCATGTTAAGTTCAACAAAACTGCCAATTTGCGTTTTAAACAGCACAATATTGGATTTTAACAAGTCGCTGTTTGGGGTGTCATAATAAGTAAAAGTCTTTTTAATGCGCTCATCAAAACGCATGTTGTATTTGCCAAAAAACTCATTAAGTTCAAGCACTTTGCTTTTGGTTTTTTCACTAAACATTTCAAATCTACGCTTTTGGCGAATAATATCAAACGGCTGCATAATTCCCCCTTAATAATAGTTTAAATAAATTTGCAAAAAAAATCAACAATTTGTAGTATTTTTTTCAACCTTTTGGTATAATTTTAGTATGATTGAACTTCCTAAGCCATTTTTGGACAATATGCAAAAATTGTTAAAAGACGATTACAAAAACTTTTTGTCAAGCCTTTATAAGCCCGAACAAAAGGCAATTTTTGTAAACAACAACAAAATTTCCACAGCCGATTTTTTGTCTGTGGTGGATTTTGGGCTTGAAAAAATCCCGTACGAACCCGCTGGCTTTTACATAGACAACGCAAAGTATGGCAGACATCCACTTCATCATGCGGGCGCGTTTTACATTCAAGAGCCAAGCGCAATGTTTACTGTAAACGCAACCACATTTGCGGGCGATGAGTTTGTGCTTGACATGTGCGCCGCGCCGGGCGGAAAATCCATCCAAATTGCCAACAAGGTAAAAAACGGGCTGGTTGTGTCAAACGAAATTGTTCTGTCACGCGCCAAAGTGCTGTATTCCAACATCGAGCGCATGGGGCTTAAAAATGTTGTAATCACATGCGACAGCCCGCAAAATGTGGCAAATGCGTACGCCAACTGTTTTGATGTTGTGCTGGTTGATGCCCCTTGCAGTGGGGAAGGCATGTTTAGGCGCGGGCAGGAAGTTGTGGATAGTTGGAATTTTAATCTGCCCACCCTTTGCGCAAAACGGCAACTGGATATTTTAAACGAGGCGGACAAGGCGCTTAAACAAGGGGGCAAACTTATCTATTCCACTTGCACATATGAGTATGTTGAAAACGAAGGGGTTATACAAAATTTTTTAAAATCACATAACTATAAATTGATAAATATAGATTATCCTTTTGCGCGCGGCATAGATTTACCCCAAGCGGTAAGGCTGTATCCACACCAAACAAAAGGTGAAGGGCAGTTTGTGTGTGTTATGCAAAAACTTGACCAAAACAATTTATTTTCGCAGGGTGCACTTAAACTTAGTTCAAGCAAAACCGCGGACGCGTTTTTAAAGCAAACAATGTCAAATCCGCCCATAAATTACATATATAAGGATAACATATATTATATAAAGCAGCCGTCAGCCATCAAAAAAGGGGTTAACTACTTGTCGGTTGGGGTAAACTTGGGCAGAGTAGAAAAAGATAGATTTTTGCCCGACCACTATCTATTTTCTTCGTTTGGCAACCAATTTTTTAACCAACTAAACTTGGAACTTAATGACCCAAGGGTTAAAAAATATCTGCTTGGCGAGCAAATTGACAGCCCGATAAAAGACGGTTTTGGGGTGGTAAAAGTGTGCTCTTGCCCGCTTGGCGGGTTCAAAATTGCGGCTGGAGAGTTCAAAAATTATTACCCAAAAGGGTTAAGAAATTTAAAAAATTAACAAAAATTTGCAATTTTTGGTGAAAATTTGGTCATTTTTTGCCAAAAATTCAAAAAAAATCAAAAAATTTTAAAAAATTTTTAAAAAAGGTATTGAAAAATTTAAAATAGTGAGTTATAATATACAAAACTTGAAAAAGTTAAAAGGAGATTTATTATGGAAGGTGGATGGGCACTTTTAAGTATTGTTGCTATTATCGCTATCGTTGTAATAGCAGCAGGGATCATTGCAGTTATTGCAAACATGATTATGGGGGCTTTTGGCAACGACAAAAAAGCAGAAAGCCAACCTAAAACCACAGAGTATGTAAAGGAGGATAGTAAGGAAGAAACCGTTTCTAACGATGCTGAATCCGAATACGACTTTGAGGCTATCAACTCAGCTAAGGCAGAAGAAGAACAAAGATTGACCGAACAACCAGAAGAAGTTCAGCCAGAAGAACAAGCCGAAGAACAACCAGAAGAGGAAGACCTTGACAAGTTGGAAGAATCTTTGGCAAATCAAGCACAAGAAAATGAAGAAGAATCAGACGATGACGCTGATTTGGATGATTTGCTTGAAGGCATCACCAACGATATTGTTGATGAAGAAAAAGAAAAGCAAACCGAAGTTAAATCGGACAGCGAACTTGACCAGTACAATATTGACGACTTCTTAAAAGAAGATGAAGCTGAGCAAGAAGAAGCTGAGCAAGACGAAGCTGAACCAGTTGAGGCTGAGGAAGAAGTTGAAGCTGAAGAAGTGAAAGCTGAGCCAGTTGAAGAAAAGGTTGACAACAGCGAAGTTGAAGCCCTTAAAGCACAACTTGCAGAAGCAAATCGCCAATTGGAAGAAGCTAGAACTTCAGTTAAGGTTACTACAACCGAACAAGATTGCTTAGATAGGCTTGCAATTTTGGAAGAAAGACTTAAAAATGCCAAATCCGAATTGCGTACCAATGCAAAAGAATATCGTCCATTAAAGAAAGTTTACAACGAATACGACCGTAACCTTGCAAAATATCGCAGAAAAAATGCTCAAGTTGCAAAAATGAAAACTGACCTTTACGGCGTTAACAACTATGTAGACTTGGATAAAGAAGAAGCACAAAAATTGGCAAACGAAATTGACGTTTTGGATGGGTTGAGATTAAGTATCAATCATTGCGAACAAGTTATTAACGAAAGCAAAGATAGATTCCCAATCTTAGAGCATACAAACAAGATTTTGACCGAACAAATTGCTGAAATCGAACAGGATATCGAACGCTACAAAGCTATCCTTGCAAAAATTAAAGAAGAGCAAGGCGAGGGCGAAGGCGAAGGAGATAATCAATAATTTAAAGGGCCAACTTTGGCTCTTTTTTTATTTTAGGCTGGCTTTTTATTTAGGGGTGGTTTGTTATGGAAGGGAACAAAATTAACCAAATTTGTTACAATTTTGCAATTTATTTTAAGATTATTATAATTTTTTTGCATTTTGTTGTATAATTGTTGTATGAAAAAGGCTAAAACACCATCCAAATTTAAAACAATAATTCCGCTTATTGTTATGCTTGTTATTGTCAGTGTGCTGTGCATATTTTGCAATTTCTTTGACGATAGGGCGTACAGTTTTTTGCTCAACGATTTCAATTTGGTGTTTACAAACAATCAGTTGGCTGTGCATTTTGTGGATGTCGGGCAGGGTGACGGCATTGCGGTTAATCTACCTAACGGCAAAACGCTTTTAATTGACAGCGCCCCACCTTCTGGTAGTAGCGCGTTTAAAAATTATATTAAAGACAAGGTTATTTCCAGCCGCACAAACAACGACATTGACTATCTGCTTTTAACCCATGCGGACGAAGACCACATTGGCGGCGCACTTACAATTTTAAAAAATTTTGATGTTGGATTGGTGTTTTTGCCAACAATTGAAAGCAACACAATCGTATACAACAATATGATGAACTACATAAAAGCAAACAACATCGCCTACACTTACGATTATTCCAAATTGGAGCAAGAAGATGTGGTTGATGTTTACACGCTTGATGAAGAATTTAAAAACACCAATGATGCTTGCCCGCTTGTTAAAATTGAATATAACGGCAGCAGCTTTTTGTTTACGGGCGACATTCCAAGCAAGGTTGAGCAGATGTTTGTAGACTGCTATGGCAATGAGCTTGATGTAGATATTTTAAAAGTGGCGCATCATGGCAGCAAAAACAGCAGTTGTGACGAGTTTTTGGATATGGTCAGCCCAGAATATGCGGTTATAAGTTGCGGGGTTAACAACAAATATAAGCATCCCGACCAAGAAGCGCTAGACCGTATTGATAATGCCGAAGCAACAATTTTGCGCACGGACAAAATGGGTAACATAATGTTTGTTGTAGGCAACAAGTACGGATTTAAACTGCTTACTGGCAAATATTCCACTTTTGGCTTTGAATTTAAGTTTTTGTATCTGGCAGTTTGCGTGGATGTAATTTTGATTGTTTCTATCGTAGCGGTGGCATTGCACAAACAAAAGGGTAAAAATGCTTGAAATTAACCATAATTTTTGATAGAATGTAATTGGGGGTAGTTTGAAAATTTGTTTGGTTGGGCTTAATAACAAAAGGGTAGGTCAAATTGCAACTTTACTTGCGCAAAAACTTGGCTTTAAATTTATTGATTTGGCAAAAGAATTTGATTACTTTTTGTTAAATTCGCTGAATTATCCTACAATTAAGGCGGAAAAAAGCCTTGCCGTTGCAGAAACAAAACTTATCCTTGCCGCGCTAAAAGAAGAAAATGTGGTGGTTTACTTACCTAATGACATGTTTTTGTCAAACCAAAATTACAAAAAAATAGACGGCACAAAAATAGTTATAACCGAAGTTTTTGACGATGAAATTAAAACCAACTTGCAAAATTTAATATCCAAAAACTGCAATTACTCCTTTTTGGATAAAGCCGACATAATAAACAAAATCTTAAAGACTATAATTTAATAACAAAAAACCACACTACAAAAACTTGCAATTTGGTAGTTGTAAATTTTTAAATTAGTATGGGTAAAACACAACAAAATTTGTAATTATCGCACTAAATAAATTCTAACTTTATGGTTAGAGCTTTTTTGTATCTATAAGTGGGCAAACAAAAAAATTTTTGTATGTGATTTAAAATTATTGATTTCCATTCAACGAATATGATAAAATAATGGTATCAATAATTTGGATGAATTATTATGATTGAATAGGATAAAAAGGCGCGTTATGAACGAAATTACATCATCGCTCGCCACATTGCGCGAGCAACTTGAAACTCAAAATTTGTCGTGTATTGTGCAAAAGGATGACCGTGTGCTTACAAGCAAGTTACGTGGCATACGCCCTCTTTTGGATTGGATTAAGCAGGAGGAAGACCTGCATGGTGCTTTAGTTGCAGACAAGATTGTGGGCAAAGCCGCTGCTATGTTGTATGCTTTGATGGGCGTGAAAGGCGTATTTGCTGAGGTGATTTCGGAAAGTGGGCTTGCCGTGCTGAAAAAACACGGGATATATGTAGAATACTCAACGCTTACCCCAAATATCAAGAGCCGTGATGGAATGGGGCTTTGTCCAATGGAACAAACTGTATTAACTATAGACGAACCACTTGCGGCATACATCGCGCTTACAAAGAAAGCCGAACAGCTGCGAATTGCAGTGCAGAAAAACGGAGAACTCAAAACGCAAACTAAAAAACGTCTACAAGACTAAAAATTAATTAGAATGCTTTCTCATTAAAACATAAGCAATCTTTAAAAAACAGCGAGATAATATTTTCTCGCTGTTTTTGTGGTTACTTAAAGGTGTTTATAGTAAAAATTTTGTTTTTGTGATTATATCGACACCCATTTTTTTTGGGGTAAGTTTTTTTACATAATTTACCAAAACAATTTTTAATATTTTTGAATATAATTTTCAAATGCTCACAAAATACAATCAGAGAGATAGTCCTATGCTCTATAAAAATTGTTATTAGCCCAATCGGCTTAAAAATTGATTGTCAGCTGGCAGTTGATGAACGAATATCACTAAAAGTTGATTTATTATCAAATTTTAATTGAACAATTTCGAGCGTAAAAAACGTCTCTCTTTTTATTTATATATAAAATTAGCCATATTTTTGTAGTGAGTAAATAAAAAAATTGCCATAAGATTGAATATGGCAATTTTTTGGAAAAGAAGTGCATGACTAGCATGCGTAATTAATGTAGCACGAATGCGGGTTTTTGCAAGAAAAAATTAAATTTTTTTGAAATTTTGCCAAAATTTAGCCAAAAAAATGCCAAAACTGTCGAAAACACACTAAATTTTTTTAAATTGATGTGCGCTTTCACATATTTGATAATATTCAATCATGATAAATTTACTTCTTTAATCACAAAAATAATTGTGCGGCTTTTTAGTGTGGATAAGTTAACGCTAGTGGTAAGTTATTTCTAACCATAACAATTTACTTTTCAAGTCGTCTAACTTTTTGGTGTGGATAATTTAAAGCGAATGACAAGTTAATTCTTATCATAACATGTTTACAGATGTGCAACTTTTTGGTCTGAATGGGAATTATATTTAATTATAATGTTTTGGAATTTGCGATAGAATATGATATAAACATATCATTTAATTGACATTTTGGTTTTATTTTATTAAAATATAATAGTTAGGAGTTTTTATGCAGAATTTTGATAAGATTGTAAATCTTTGCAAGGCGCGCGGAATAATTTTCCCGGGCAGCGATATTTATGACGGGCTGGCAAACACTTGGGATTATGGTCCGGTTGGGGTGGAACTTAAAAACAACATCAAGCGCGCGTGGTGGAAAAAATTTGTGCAACAATCGGCAAACAGTTTTGGGGTGGATGCCGACATTTTTATGAACAGCAAAGTGTGGGATGCAAGCGGGCATACTGCAAGTTTTTCCGACCCTAAAATGGATTGTAAAAATTGCAAAACGCGTCATAGGGCGGACAGTTTAATTGAAGCGCACAGCAAGGGCGCGGTTGATGTTGACGCGATGAGCAACGAACAAATGGAACAGTACATTGCCGAACACAAAGTGGCTTGCCCAAAATGCGGCAAATGTGATTGGACACCAATCCGCAACTTCAACCTTATGTTTTCAACTTCGCGCGGGGTGACGGATGAAAGTCAAAATTTAATCTATTTGCGTCCAGAAACCGCGCAAGGCGAGTTTGTAAATTTCCTTAATGTTCAGCGCAGCATGCGTGCAAAAGTGCCGTTTGGCATTGCACAAATTGGCAAGGCTTTCCGCAACGAAGTTACGCCCGGCAATTTTATTTTCCGCACAATTGAATTTGAACAAATGGAGCATCAATGGTTTTGCAAGGCGGAAGAGAGCATGAATTTTTACAACGAATACAAACAAAAAGCAATGGATTTTTTGCTTTCAATTGGTTTTAAGGCGGAAAATTTGCGTTTCCACGACCACGAAAAATTGGCGCACTATGCAAAGGCGGCCTGCGACATCCAGTACAACTATCCAATTGGTTGGGAAGAGTTAAACGGCATTCACCATCGCGGGGATTGGGATTTAACTCGCCATCAAGAATTTAGCGGAAAATCTATGCTTTATCTCGACCCTTTCACTAACGAAAAATATATTCCAAATGTTATTGAATATTCAATTGGTGCGGACAGACTTTGTCTGGCAGTTTTGTGCGAGGCATATGATGAAGAGAGTTTGCCCGATGGCGACACGCGTGTGGTTTTGCACCTTCATCCTGCAATTGCGCCATACAAGGTTGCGGTTTTGCCGTTGCAGAAAAATTTGGGGGATAAGGCGCGCGAAATTTATAACGAATTAACAAAATATTTTATGGTTAGTTACGATGAGGCGGGTAGTATTGGCAAACGCTATCGCCGTCAAGATGAGATTGGCACGCCAATGTGCATAACCATAGATTTTGACACATTGACTGACAACACAGTAACCATCCGCGACCGCGACACCATGCAACAAATCCGCTTAAACATCGCCGATCTTAAAGATTATATTGCAAAGAAAATAGAATACTAGTGGCACCGCCACTTTTTTTCTTTATTCTACTTTTTTTGATAAAAAAGTAGCAAAAAAACAAGTTTTTGGCTTGTTTTTCTGTTTCTCTTTTATAAAAAAGAGAAAAAACGAGCAAATGCTCGTTAATTGGTTTTATTTTTTTGTTGGTTTTTTACTTGGCTTTTTGTCTTTTTCTTGTTTTGGACAAACTTTGTTTATAAGTTGGTCAAACTTTTTGTCCATATAGATATTAAATTCTTCTCTTGTCATATTACCACTCCAATCCAGTTATTTGATTTATTGCTGCATCCACCCGTTTTTGTTCTTCGGTAAGTTGTTTTATTGCGGCGGTTCTTTTGTCGAAAATGTCATCTTCCAACTTATCCAGTTGTTTATCAAACGCTTTAACCACGCTATCTGGCACTTCATTAGTGTAGCCATTTTCTTCACATATCTGGTTAAATTTTTGTTTTAATTTTTGTTCAACCACGTAAAATAACCGCACAAATGTTTCACTGTTGGCAAAAAGTTCAATAGGTAATTCATCCGATTTAATTTTGCCCGCGCCGTAAAGAATAATTGCTTTTTGCGCTCTGTAAGATGGCTCAAGAATTACCTTAGGGATGGAATTTTTCCTTTTTTCATCAACGAGATCTGCCGTGATCTTGTAATAAAGAACAGCCATATTTAAATTTTCTTGCGGAATGTTATCTATCTGCTCTTTTGATAGACGCGTTAAATCTCCACCATTCATAGCACGGATATTAATGCTTTTTTGTGGAATGGATTTTATCATGCTGTCTGAGATGCAATTCAAATTCAAAGCTCCGCCTTTTTCAACATATTGGTTGAAATCTTTTTTAGGGATAGCCGCAATTTGCTCAGCGGTGAAACCATCAAGCGGTTGACCATTTCGCGCGCGTTCGTTTACAATTTCTTGTGGGATAGCAGCTATTTTTTCTTCTGGAAGAAAATCTAAATGCCCTAAACGAAAACCATTTTGCGCACGTTGATTGATGATGTCTTGTGGTATAAAATCTAACCGCATCAATTTAAATTTGGTTAAATCATACAAATTTCCGCCATTAGCAATATATTCGTGTAAAAAGAGTTCTGGGATTGAAGACAGTTGCTCTTTTGAAAGATAATCTAACACTCCACCATTTCTAACATATTGCATGATGATACTTGATGGGATATTATCAATTTGTTGTCGAGAAAAGGAGTCAAGTTTTCCATCTTTTGCATATTGATTGACAATTTCTTGTGGAATGGCATTAATTTGCTTATCACAAAAGACACTTAGATCTTTACCCAATTGCGCATATTTGTTTACTATCTCTTGCGGCACTGCTTGTATTTTACGCTCAGCATCGTAAGGTAATGAATCCAAATCGTAGCCATTTGCCGCGCGCTGATTAACAATATCTTGTGGGATAGTGATTTTAATTTTATAATCTTCAAAACACCACGCACATCTTCCGCCATTGGCAACATATTTCAATAAGATTTCTTGCGGAATTGCGGAAATTTGTGCCTGCGTAAGAAAATCTAAATCCCCGCCATTTGCGACATATTGATTGATGTCGTCTTGTGTTATTTCGTATTTCATATACTCCTCCCTTATATATAAATAAGTATATCATAGGGGGGGGGGGTCTCTGTCAAGGGGGTTTGGCGAAAAAATTAAAAAAATTTAAAACTTTTTGCAAAAATATTTTCATGCGAGTTTTTCTGTTTCTCTTTTTTAAAAAAGAGAAAAATAAAAAAGTCCACAACTGGACTATTTTATAATAACTGTGATATTTAGGTCAAAGGCAACTTCTTTTATAAGTTGGATTTTTATTTTGTAGCCGCCAACCGCCTTGATTGGTGGAAAGTCTTTAACCATATTCTTTTCAACTTTAAAGCCGTCATTGTTAAGGGCGGTTACAATGTCTTGCTTGGTTACGCTGCCAAAAGCCTTGCCGTTTGCGCCAACCGACAAGGTGAAGGTGTAAGACTTGTTTTTAATCTTTTCCGCCATGGCTTGATATTCTTTAACCAGTTCGCCATAATGGAACGCCTTTGCATCCATTTGCCCTTTGTGGTCGTTTAAATTGCTTGCGGTTGCCTCTTTTGCAATGCCTTGTTTAATAAGCACATTCATCGCATAGTTTGGGTTGACATCAACAATTTCGCCCGCTTTGCCCTTGCCCTTTAAATCTTTAATTAAAATAACTTTCATATTACCTACCTAATAAAATTATACCACAAATCAAAAACAAAGTCAAAAAAAATAACGGCGCAAACTGCGCATTTGCCAAATTAATTTGCAAAAAAGTTTTATTTATCTTGGTGCGTACGAATTGCAAGGCGCGCTGTCCTTTTCGCTGCCCACAAAAATGCCGTTTGAAAAACACTCGCCGTTCTCATTAAAAATGCACTTGTTGTTGCCACACATAATGTTCATATTGCGGCAGTGGTGATAGGGCGCAACATCTGGTTCGTGTTCAAACATGTCAAGCGAAACATCTTCCACCAATTTGCTATCATCCACCTTTAAATCGCTGCAATCCGCCTTTTTATCCACACTCAAATTTTTACGCGTGCATTTCGCCTTTTCGTTATACACGCAACTATACTTTCTACAAACAATATCCATATCTCTATTTTTGCCCAATAAAATATTTTTATACTTTTTGTTTTTTTAGCGATTATGCAAAAATTTAAATTGCAAAACATTAAAAAACCATATTTAGTTGACAAAAAAGTTAAATTATTATACACTATTTTTATTGTGAGGAATCATGGAAAATTATAATCATATTGAAATTGAAGAAAAGTGGAAAAAATATTGGGATGAGCATAAGACCTTTAAAACCGATGTGTGGGATTTTTCTAGGCCAAAATTTTATGCGCTGGATATGTTCCCATATCCGTCTGGCGCGGGGCTGCATGTTGGACACCCCGAGGGGTATACCGCAACCGATGTCGTCTGCCGCATGAAGCGCATGCAAGGGTATAATGTTTTGCATCCAATGGGGTTTGATTCGTTTGGTTTGCCAGCCGAACAATACGCCATTGAAACGGGCAATCATCCCGCGGGGTTTACCAAAAAGAATACCGACTATTTCCGCAGCCAGTTAAAAAACATTGGGCTGTCTTTTGATTGGGATAGGGAAATTAGCACAAGCGACCCGTCTTACTACAAATGGACGCAATGGATTTTTAAGCAATTGTATCTTGACGGGCTGGCAAAATGTATTGAAATGCCGGTTAACTGGTGTGAGGGGCTGGGTTGCGTGCTTGCCAATGACGAGATTATTGACGGAAAAAGTGAGCGTGGCGGCTACCCAGTTGTTAAAAAGAACATGCGCCAGTGGGTGATTGACATTCCAAAGTATGCCGAAAAATTGTTAAGCGGGCTGGATACGCTTGATTGGGCGGAATCCACCAAGGCGATGCAACGCAATTGGATTGGCAAATCCACAGGTGTGGAAGTCGATTTTAAAATAGTGGGTGGGGGTATGTTCTCCATTTACACCACATGTATAGAAACCATTTACGGCATCACCTTTATGGTGGTCGCGCCAGAAAGCAAATTGGTGGACGAACTTAAACCGCGCATAAAAAATTGGGCGGAAGTGGAAGAGTATCGCCAGCAGACATTGAAAAAATCTGACCTTGAGCGCACCGAACTAAATAAGGGCAAATCTGGTTGCAAGTTGGAAGGGATTTTTGCAATAAATCCAGTAAACAACAAGCAAGTGCCAGTGTTTGTGGGCGATTTTGTGCTTGCAAGTTATGGTACGGGCGCGGTTATGGCTGTGCCAAGCCACGACCAGCGCGATTTTGAATACGCCATTGCACACAATATACCTATGATACAAGTCATTTCGGGCGCGGACACAACAAAATGTGCGTTTGAAAAGCAAGACTATTTAGGTAAGGGTTGCACGCTTGTTAACAGCGAAGAATTCTCAGACATGACCGTTGAACAAGCCAAAGAAGCAATCACTTCTAAACTTGAAAAAATGGGGGTTGCTCGTCGCAAAACCAACTATAAAATACGTGAGTGGATTTTTGCCCGCCAGCGTTATTGGGGCGAGCCAATACCGATTGTGCATTTTGCTGACGGCAGCACAAAGGCGCTTGATGATAGCGAACTTCCGCTTTTGTTGCCCGAACTTAAAGACTACAAGCCAGCCAAAGACGGCAGCAGCCCACTTGCAAAAAATAGTGATTGGGTAAATGTGGTGGTTGACGGCAAACCAGCCAAGCGCGAAACCAGCACTATGCCGGGCAGCGCGGGTTCTAGTTGGTACTTTTTGCGCTATATCGACCCTAAAAATGACAAAGAATTTGCAAATTATCAGCTTTTAAAACATTGGATGCCAGTTGACCTTTATGTGGGCGGCAGCGAGCACGCGGTTGGGCATTTGTTGTTCAGCAGAATGTGGAATAACTATCTGTTCGACAAGGGTTTGGTGCCAGTAAGCGAGCCGTTTAAAAAGTTGGTGCATCCAGGCACAATTTTGGGCGCAAACGGCATAAAAATGGGCAAACGCTACCCCGAATTTGTGGTCGACCCAAACGATGTAGTAAAAAAATATGGTGCGGACACTTTGCGTCTGTACGAGATGTTTATGGGTCCACTTGAAGAAAGCAAACCATGGGACAACAACGGGCTTAACGGCGCGCGCAAATTTTTGGATAGGGTGTACAAAATTTACCAAGAAAAGCAGATTGTTGACGCGCCAAACAAAAATTTGGATATGGCGTACAACCAAACGGTTAAAAAGGTGGGCGAAGATTATTTAAGCCTTAACATAAACACGGCAATTTCGCAGATGATGATTTTTGTAAACGCACTGTCAAAAGAGGACATTTTCCCACGCGAATATGCGCTTGGATTTGTTAAACTTTTAAATCCGCTCTGCCCATTTATAACCGAAGAATTGTGGCAGCAACTTGGCGGCAAAACCACCATTGCGTACGAAAGTTGGCCAACTTATGACGAAAGCAAACTTGTTTTGGATACGGTTGAAATTCCAATTCAAGTCAACGGTAAACTTCGTGGAAAAATCTCGGTTTCGCGTTCGGCAAGCGAGGACGAAATCAAACAAGCCGCGTTAAAAGAAGTTGCCCAATATGTTGCGGGCGGATATAAAAAAATTGTGTACATTCCAAACCGCATTTTCAACATTGTGGTGTAAAAAAATGGCAAAGTAAATTTAATTTATTTTGCTTTTTTGTTTTGTATTTGCGCTTAATTATTTTACAACTTAAACAAAAAATGTTAAAATTATACTAGGAGTTTTTATGTACGAACAAGAGATAAAATTTTTAAAAGCATTGGCAAATGGAGTAAATTGTTTTACGGGCGAAAAATGCGATAATGGTTGCATTTTAAACGATGCTGATGTTGTGCGCACACTTTACAAAGTTTGTGATGTGCTTGAAAATGTTGTGCCAGAAAAATTGAAAAAATTTGACTTTGTCTGTCCAAGCGATATTGAGCAAAAATTTGAATATGAAAACGAACTTTCGCTTTCCAAAATCCTTGGCAAAATTTCTGACATGTATCCCGAAAGCAAAAAATTAAAGTATAAAGATGTGGCTGGGATGCTTATAAACAAAGGCATTTTGCAACAGATTCAAATAAATGGGCAGACCAAAACGGTTGCAAGTGCGCTTGCGGAAAATTATGGGATCTTCAACACAAAAAAGCAGTCCGCGTTTGGTCAAGTTTATGAAGTGGTAAGTTACAATCAAACTGGACAGAAATTTGTTTTGCAAGTTATAAAAAATGCGTATTGCGTTTAAAAAATTGGCCATTATTTTTTAAAAATTGTCAAAAATAAAAGTAAAAGAATATCTAAAACTGAGGGATATATGAACAATCAAAATCAACAATTATTTTTATTCTTGTCAAACTTAAAGCCGAGCGCAACTGCAACTATTAAAGGCGAAAACAACATTGGCGGGCTGGTGGAATTTTTTGCGGTTAATAATGGGGTGATTGTGGTGGCGGATATAGACAATTTGCCAAAAACGGACACCGACATTTTTGCCTTCCACATTCATGAGGGCGCAAGTTGTGACGACAATTTTTCGCTTACTGGCGGGCATTACAATCCAACAAACAAAATGCACCCAAACCACGCGGGCGATTTGCCTCCGCTGTTTGCAAATAATGGTATGGCGTGGTGCGCGGTGTTTACAAACCGATTTACTATTGATGAAATTACTAAAAAAACCATAATTATCCACAATCAGCCGGACGATTTCACAACTCAGCCGTCAGGAAATTCTGGTGAAAAAATTGCGTGCGGACAGATAAAAAAGCTAATAATTTAAATTTTTGTTAAAAAATTGCAAAATTAAAGCAAAAATCATTAATTTTTTGCAATTTTTTTGTTTTTTGCGCGCAATTCAAACAAATTTATATATGCGCATGTTACCATATATTTCAATTTTTTTCTATCGTAAAAATTTGCCAAAAGTTATAAATTATGGTATAATTTTTACATGATTAACGAGATAAATGTTCCGTCACTTAATGCTGCGCTTTTTGCAGCGGCGGACTTTTGTAAAGATTGCGATTGTGTGGTGGATGTTGTTGTGCCGGACAAACTAAGTCTTTTTATGGAAAGGTTTTTGTTTAAGCAACTTAATTTAACCGCCAGTTTTTCGCTTAGGGTCAGCACGCTTAATAGGTTTGCAAAGCGCAATCTTGATGTTGACAAATCGCGCCAAATTTCAAAGGTGGGTGGCATACTTTTGGTGCATAAAATTCTAAACGAAAACGCGCAAAATTTTTGTGTGCTAAAAAGTTTTAACTACACATTTAGTTATGCGGAAAATGTTTACCGCACAATTGGGCAACTTAAAGCCAGCAAAATTTCGCCAGAAGAGATGTCAAAATTTACAAGCACAAACAAGCAACTTGAAGGCAAAATTTTGGACTTGGCAAAAATATACGCTGAGTACGAAAGGCAAAAAGCGGGCTTGCTTGACGCATCCGACATGTTTTTGTTGTCAAGCGTAAACATTGCAAACACAAAGCAAAACAGCAAAATTCTTTTTGTTGGGTTTGATGATTTTACCGCAATTGAATATTCAATTATCGAGCAGTTGGCAACCACAAACGAGGTTAACATTTTTGTGTATAAATCCAGTGCGGGCAACAAACACATTTACAACAGCGAACTTGAACAGCAGCTTAAAAACATTGCCTACAATTGCAATATTGGATTTAAACAAATTGACAAAACTGCTAAGCCAAACGATTTGGTGGGCTTTTTGCAAAACAATTTGTTTTCTACCGAGCATGGCGAATTTTGTTTAAATAACCAAACGGTAAAAGTGTATTCTGCCAACAGCGTTAAGCAAGAGCTTGAACTTGTTGCGCGTGACATCCGCCAAAAGGTGTTGGACGGAAAAAGTTTTGATAGCTTTGGTGTGGCTGTCTTTGGCTTGGATGGCAAGGTTGATAAGGTTGAAGAAATTTTTAATAAATACGACCTAAATTTTTACATAGACAATCCGCTTAATCTTGCCAAAAGCGTGTTTTACAAATTTTTGTTGTCAATTTTTAAATATAATTTGGATACAAATGTGGTTGACCATTTGTGCGACATAATCAACAGTCCGCTTTTTGTGTTTGAAGAAGACAAAAAATTGCAGATGATAGAAACGCTTAAAAAGTTTAATTTTGTATCAAGCCTTAATAATTTTGCTTTAAATGAAAATTTTGATCAGTTAAAAAAGTTTTTGTCGCTGTTTGATTTAAAGAATTGCAATGTAAAACAATGCGTTGAAAAACTGCAAAATGCGGCACAAATTTTAAATTTTGATTCAATTTTGGATGAAATTTCGCAAAATGCGGATATAAAATCGAAAATTTTGCTTAAAAAATCAAAAGAAATAATATTTAACCTTTTTGATGATGTGGTAAAATTTTATCCCGATGCCGACCTAAATGTGTTGTTTGATATATATTCGCATATAGTATCAATTTTGTCAGTGAACAACCTGCCAGCCACAATCGATGCAATAAAAGTGGTAGATGCGGACAATTTTGTTGAAATTTTTGACTATCTATATTTGGTTGACTGCACGCAAGAAAATGCGCCTAGCACAAAAGCCGACTGCGGCATAATTTTGGATGACGAAATTGATGCGCTTAACTTTAAACATAAACTTGCTCCAACAATTGCGCATATAAACAGATTAAGCAAACTAAGGCTTTTTAACACCGCGCTTTTGTTTAACAAAGGCTTAACTTTAAGCTATTCTAAAACACCAAGTGAGCTTATTAAAGAGATTTTGTCAAAAATTAAAGTTGACATAAACGGCGCAAAACTAAATCTTCTGCCCGAATATCAAATTACCCTTGGGGGGTATGATGCGCTTTCAAATTGGGATTATATTGCCGCTTGCTATAAGTACAAACAAGATACCCCAGCGGGTATAAGGCAAACCACACAAAAACAATTTGATAATTTGACTGAAAAAAGTTTAAAAGTGTACGATAATTTAAAAACAATTTCCGCTTCGCAGCTTGAAAGTTATTTTAAATGCCCATTCAACCACTTTTTAAACAATGTGCTTAAAATCAAGCCCGATTTGGATAACAGCATTCAAACTTTTGATATTGGTAACATTTTGCACCACATTTTGTATTGCTATTATAAAGCCGATAAAAAGGTAGAAAATAGGCAAAATTTTGTTAAAAACACCATTTTTGACTATTTAAAAAGCGAAGAACGGCTTAAACTGAACGAAAACAGCCCAATTATTACCAATCTAATTAATGAGGCTATGCGCATGCTTGACGGGGTGGACAAAATTGACCGTTACAGCCTTTTTATGCCAAACAAAAAATATATTGAATTTAAATTTGACAATTTTAACCTTGGCAATATTATGCTTATGGGTTTTGTGGATAGGGCGGATATCTATAATGACGACAACCAAAAATTCTTCCGCATTATCGACTACAAAACACGCGATGCGGATGTAAAACTTAAAGAACTTTACTATGGCAAAAAAGTGCAATTGTTTTTGTACAGCCTTGCCATGGAAAACATTTTACATATGCCCGGGGTGGGTAATTTCTATCTGCCACTTCACAACAATTTTGAACGCGAAAAAGAAAACTCGTACGCGCTTGACGGCTTTTTTGAGAATTCGGTTGAAGTTGTGCATGCGCTTGATAGCAGGCTTGTTCCAAACGAAAAAAGCGATATTGTAAACATTAAAATGACCAAAAATTTGGTTTCAAGTCAAAGCACAAACAAGGCACTTTCTGCTGACGATTTTAATAAACTAAAACAATATGCGCAAAAAATTTCAAATGGTGCGGTGGATGAAATTCGTGCTGGGTTTGTATCTCCAACTCCGCTTGATTACAAAAATCCGTGCAGTTACTGCCCATACAAGCAGATTTGTTTAAAAACTTCAAACAACATTGCCAACCGAATCACCGACAAGGTTGATTTGTCAAGTTTTGATTTATTTAGCGAGGTAGAAGATGGATAGTAAAGATTTTGTGGGCGTGCAGAAGGAAATTTTGTCAACTCACGCGCAAAACCAACTTGTAAGCGCGGGCGCGGGCAGTGGCAAAACCACGGTTATGGTGCAAAAAATTGCCGATTTAATTATTGAACAAGGCGTGGATGTAAAAAGTCTGCTTGTGGTTACCTTTACCGTGCTTGCCGCGCAAGAGATGAAAACCCGCCTTATTGACAAACTTAACGAAAAACTAGTTTCGTCAAGCGATAAACAGCACATTTTGGACATTATTGACAAGGTTAAACAAGCCAGCATCGACACCATTGACGGCTTTGCAAGCAAGACGATTAAAAAGTATTTTTATGTGCTAAACATAAGCCCAAACATAGAAATTATTACTGATGCCACACGCGATTATTATCTGTCGCGCGCGATGAAACAGACAATGGATAAACTTAGTGAAGATAGTTACAGCATAAATTTGATGCTGGATATTTTTGGTGGAAACGAGCGCAATTTAAATCAGCTTGAACAACTTGTTATGACGGCTTACAACAATGTAATTAATATAGAAGATTACACAAAATTTTTAAATGATAGCAAAAATCAATATACCCCAAACAGTATGTGTGAAAAAGTGGTGAACGAGTATTTGGTAAATCATATTTTGGCAGCAAAACAGCTGATTGTGGAAAACTATTTAGACGCGGACGAAAGTGTAAAAACACTACTAACAAATTTTGTTGAAGAGATAGATAAGTTCAATTTAAACAATAATTTAAAGACCAATTTAACCATGCTGTTTGACCTTAACACAAGCATTTTTGACCGCAAACTTAAAGGCGAACTAAAGGACGCAATCGGCTTAATCAAGGATGTTGTTTCATATTTTGAAAAGAACATGATTGATGCGGATTTTGAAGAAAATTACACAAAAATTACCGAATATTTCAACAAATTTGTGCAAATTTTGCAAAATTTTATTGAAAATTACAACGCATTAAAGCAAAAAAATAATTTGGTTGACTTTAACGATTTAAACCGCTTGATGTTGAAATTATTGGAAAACGAGGTGGTTAAACAAGAATTAAACAACCAATACAAATACATTTTTGTTGACGAATATCAAGATGTAAATCCGCTGCAAGACAGTTTGATAACCAAACTAAAAGGCAAAGATAGTTTGCTGTTTACAGTGGGTGATGTTAAGCAATCCATTTATGGGTTTAGGGGGGCTAGTCCAGAATGGTTTATAAACAAGTATAACGAGTATAAACTAGATACCTCTAAGGGGTATGCGTATAACATGAATGATAACTACCGCACAAACCCACTTATTTTAAATTTTGTAAACGAAGTGTTTTGCAGTATTATGACAGAAAAATCCGCCAATATAGACTATAAAACAGACGGCTCAATAAACCCAAAGCGTGGGGATATTGTTGACGAAAAGGTTAAAATTTTGTTAACGCCTGAAATAGAACCAGCTATACCCACTGGGGTATACAGCGTGAAGAAAGCAAGCGGACAGAAGTCTCAGTTTGATAGCGAAGCGGTTATGGTTGCTGAGCATATAAGAAACATATTAAAAAAGCCATTTTACGATGCCAACATAAAAGCTTATCGTCCGCTTAGATTTAGCGATATTGCCATTTTGTCGCGCTCAATTGAAGACAAAAAGATGCAAGAGCTGATTAGGGTTTTGCGCCTTGGTAACATTCCGGTTAAAACCACCACAAAACTTGAAATTGACAGCGAAGGCATAAAGCTTATTTTGTCAATTTTAAAATGTGTAAACAACACGGCGGACGATGTGGATTTGCTTGCGTTCTATTTAAGTTTAAGCCCGCTTACAATTGATGAACTTGTTGAAATTCACAACAAAAATTCAACTTTTAAACAAACCATTACTAATACCCAAAATCCTTCAATCATTGCGGGCAAAACCTGCCTAAACAACATAAAAACAGCCGCGTTAAGCAACACAAATCGCGGGCTTATTAGATATATTTTAAACGAAGGTAAGCTTAGATATTATCTTTTAACCAAGCCTAACGGCGAAAACACAATAAGCGTTATAGAAGAGTTTATCAACAAAATTTCTCCACTTGAAGACAGCCTAAATTTAACCGAATTTATCCGCGTGGTGGAAAGCAACCTCACCCGATTTAGCGAGGTTGAAACCATGGATAACGAAGACAGCATCACCATACAAACCATTCACAAAAGCAAGGGTCTTGAATACCCCGTGGTGGTATTGTTTAACACCAGCAAACAGTTTAGATATGTAACCGAAAACGAGATTGTAAACTTTAACGCTGATTTAGGTTTGGGTGTGGATTATTTTGACATTATAAATCGCACAAAATCGTCAAGCATTCCGCACATGGCAATAAAAATTTTAAACAACAGCAAGGGGTATAAAGAAGAAATGCGCCTTTTGTATGTTGCCATGACGCGCGCCAAAAACAAACTTTATATTACGGGCAGTTACAATCCAAAATCGCTTGACAAACCATTTAGCACCAACAACTTTTTGGGCATGATTTTAAACAACTACAACCTTAAATTAAATGTTGGGCAAAACAGTTTTGACAACTGCGAAATTACTCTTAATGAAGAGCCGTCTTATTTTAAACAGTCCAATTTGGAAGAGCAAAAAATTATAACAAACAATTATAAGGATTTTGTCTATCCAAACAGCCAAAAATTCAATCTGCCAATAAAAAATACGGTTACCGGGCTTAACAGCCAGCAAAGCCAAAGCCAAAAATTCACCACAAAAAGGTGGATAACAACCGACATGCAGTACAGTGAAGAAGATAGGGCGCTTGTCGGCACTCACTATCACAAAGCACTTGAACTTATCGACTATTTTAAACCATACTCTAAGTCGAGCGAATTTGACGACATTGACTATAACAAAATCCGTTTGGCGCATCAAAAAATTTCCGCACTTGTTGTAGGTGCAAAGGCGACACATAAAGAAGCGGAATTTATGATGTATGTGCCATATAACGAGGTTATAAATTTAAGTGAAAGAGAAGCAGGCAATTTACAAAATTTATCACAAAACACACAAAATTTGCAAAAAAATGAGCAAAAAACGCAAAATTTAGTTAAAAATTTGCAAAAAAATGAAAATTTGAGTGAGATAACTGACAAAATTTTAATTCAAGGTGTAGTAGACTTAATAATTGAATTTGAAGATAAAATAACAATTGTGGACTACAAATTTTCCAATTTAAAAATTGATGTTTTAAAACAGAAATACATTGAGCAACTCTGCCTATATAAACTTGCGGTTGAAAAGGCGTTTAAAAAGCCAGTTGAACATGTGTACATATATTCAATCAACACGGGCGAATTGTTGTAATAATAAATAATTTTGCTTTTGCTGGCAATAACTAAAATATGTATTACAATTACCACGCCATTGCAAAGCGGTTGATTTTAGAAAACAACACCATTGGTGCAACAATTTTTTCACGCTACAAGCACATAAGCCCCGCGCTTGTGTTGTATTTTAAAAACCACGCCCCCATACCAATCCGCCAATACATGTGGCAAGATTATTTCCTACTTTTAAAGCAGCATGGAGTTACAATTTCAAACCCAGATAAAGTTAATGTGGATTTTAATTAAAAGGCTTTACTTAATTTAAAAAATATGATATAATTTTTGCATGGATAATAAACACAAAAACAACGATACCGAGCAAGAAGTTTTGCAAAAGTTGGACGAGTTGGAATTTTTGGAAGATTTAAGTTCGCCAAAAGCCGATAAAAATGCGGAATTAAAGCCAAAAACAAGCGGACAGGTGGAAAGCCAGTTTAAACAAAAAAATCCGCTTAGTTTGGCGTTTTTTGGCGATGCGCTTTTCAGCTATTCGGTTAGAAATTTGCTGTTTGTAAATTTTGATTTTAAGCCAAATGTGCTAAACAAAATGGCGTCAAGTGTGGAATGCGCAAAAAAGCAAGCCGAATTTGCCCTTAAATTGTTGCCCGAACTTAATGATGAAGAGCGCGACATCTTTATGCGCGCGCGCAACGCTCACCCAAACAACAAGGCAAAAAATGCTAGTTTTGAAGAATATCATCTTGCCACTGCGTTTGAAGCGGTTTACGGCTTTTGGGCGCTTAATCTAAACAAATATCGCAACCGAATTATGCAGGTTTACAAAATGATTGCGGAGGCACTTAAATGATAGTTGAAGGCATAAATGTTGTGCGTGAACTTTTAAATTCTGGCACAAAAGTCAACAAAATTATTGTGGAAGAAAATCCGTCAAATGAGCTGCTGATTTTGCTTGACATGGCGCGTGCAAAAAGCGTTGAAATTGAATTTGCCACAAAGCAGACCTTAGAAAAGTTGGTGGGCAAAAACCAAGGTATTTTGGCAAAAATTCCGCCATATAAATTTTGTGAAGTGGAAGATATTTTATCACACGCACAAAAGCAAAATCAACCCGCTTTTATCCTTATTTTGGACGGTGTGGTTGACCCGCACAATTTGGGCGCAATCATCCGCACAGCCGAGTGCGCGGGCGTTCATGGGGTAATAATTCCGCAAAATCGTTCAGCTGACATAACCGACACAGTGTACAAAACCAGCGCGGGCGCGGTGGCACACATAAAAGTGGCAAAGGTGGTAAATTTAACCCAAACCATCAAAAACTTGCAAGACGCGGGGGTGTGGGTGTACGCGCTTGAAGCAGGTGGCAAAAACATTTACGATACCGACTTAACTTACCCAACCGCGCTTGTTGTTGGCAGCGAAGGCAAGGGGGTAAGTCAACTTGTAAAAAAGACTGCGGACGAAGTTGTAAGTTTGGACATGTTTGGCAAGGTCAACAGCCTTAACGCATCCAATGCGGCGGCAATTGCAACGTACGAAGTTGTTCGACAAAGGAGAAATAAAAAAGGTGGAAGAAATTAACGATTTGGTAAAACAAGCCCAAAACAAAGACACAGTAAGCATGGAAAAGTTGTTGCGCCTGTTCGCCCCAAAAGTTACCGCAATCAGCCGTGAATACTTTTTGATTGGTGCGGACAGCAACGACCTTATTCAAGAGGGGATGATTGGTTTATACAAGGCGATAAATGTGTTTAACCCAACCAAAAATCACAGTTTTAGCGCGTTTGCAAGTTTGTGCATACATAGGCAACTGCAAAATGCGGTTAAAAACGCCAATCGCAAAAAAAACAGCCCACTTAACAACTATCTGCCCATAAATTTTGAAGATGACGATGACGAGGGCGAGCAGTTAAATGTGCTTTTGGTGGATGACGATAGCGATGTGGAAAAAAATTTTTTAGATAACGAGTTGAAAGCGGTTGTGGTAAGCAAGGTTAAAACCATGTTGTCCGCCGACCAGTTTAAGTTGTTAAAGCAGTTTTTAAACGGGGACAGTTACACCCAAATGGCGGCAGATAACAACATAACAAAAAAGCAGGTTGACAACACCTTGCAAGCAATAAAAAAGAAGTTGCGCACTTTAAAAGGAGAGTTGTGATGAATTTAGCATTGTACAGAGAATTTAGACCAAAAAATTTTGACGAAGTGGTTGGGCAGGACTATATTATTAAGACATTAAAAAACCAAATTAAACTTAACCGCCTTACCCACGCGTATCTGTTTTGCGGGCCGCGCGGCACGGGCAAAACCAGCACGGCAAAAATATTCGCAAAAGCGGTAAATTGCACCCACACTACGGACGGCAACCCATGCGGGCTTTGCGCAGAGTGTGTTGCATTAAGCCAGCCAAACACTGACATCATTGAAATTGATGCTGCCAGCAACAACCGTGTGGAAGAAATCCGCGATTTGCGCGACAAGGTTAATTTCCCGCCACTTATTGGCAAGTATAAGGTGTATATAATTGACGAAGTTCACATGCTTACCGACAGCGCATTCAATGCACTTTTAAAGACGTTGGAAGAGCCACCTCAACATGTAATTTTCATTTTGGCAACCACCGAAATTCATAAACTTCCAGCCACAATTTTGTCGCGCTGCACACGGTTTGATTTTAAACTTTTGCCAATAAATGTGCTGTGTGACCACCTTAAAAATGTGTTTGACCGCAAAGGAATAACTTATGACGAAAAAAGCCTGCACCTTATTGCCAAGGCGGGCGAGGGCAGTGTGCGCGACATGCTTTCAATTGCGGACAGCGTGGCATCGTTTTGCGACTATAACATTACGGTTGAAGGCACGCAAAAGGTTATTGGCTTGTCCAACAAAGACAGCATCCAGCAGCTGTTGTTAAGCCTAAACAAAAAGGATGTTGCAGGCGTGTTTACAAACATTAAAGCCGCGCTTAACACGGGCAAAAACATTCAACTTTTGTGCAAGGAAACAGCCGATTTTATAAAACAGCTCATTTTGATAAAGGTGGGCGTAAACGACTATCAAACTTTGGATATTTTGCCGGGCGAATTTGGCGCGGTTAGCGAACTTAGCAACCAGTTTGATTTAAACTTTTTAAAGCGTGCGTTTGCCCAGTTTAGCGAAGTGGAATTAAATTTAAAATACTCGCTTAACCCAGAAAATTTGTTTGAAAGCGCATGTTTGCAATTGTTTGCCGATAATAGCGAGGCAAAGCCTCAACCCAGTTTAGTTAAGCCGCAAAATCAGCAAGTTGGCGCGCAGACATCAAACGTACAAACCGCGCAACCGCAAATTCAACCAGCAGCGCAAACCCAAACGCAAGCAGTTCAATCAAATCAGCCAAACCAAACGCCAACTCAGTCGACAGAAATTGATAGGCTGTGGGGCAATGTTTTGTTGGCAGTTAAACAAGCAAACATGTTTGCACTTGCCAACGCGCTTACAAGTGTGGTTAGGGTGGAAATTATAAACGGAAAAATCATTCTTCACACCAATGACATCTCCAACATGGACTTTATAAACAAGACGGACAAGTTGCAGTTGTTGTTAAAATTTATTAAACAATATGATGAAAATATTTCCAAAATTGAACTTTTGTACGACAAGCAAAACGCATCAACCAAGGATATTAAAGACGGGCTTAAAGATGTTTTCCAAAACAAAATAAAGTTTAAAGATTAGTTCGCTTTTGTTAAAAATTTAAAAAATTTTGCAAAATTTGATTAAAAAACCTTAAAATTTTTGTAAAATTTGGTTAAAAACTCAAAAATTTATAAAAAACAGATACAAAAAACAAAAATTTCTATTACAATATAAAAGGAGATATTATGTATAACAATTATCGTGGTGGCGGCTTTGGTGGCGGCATGAATATGAACGCCCTTATGCAACAAGCCAAAAAAATGCAGGAAGAAATGGTTAAGGCGGAAGAAGAACTTGCAAATGCCGAAGTGGTTGGCAAAGCAGGTGGCGATATGGTGGCAATAACCATGTCCGGCAAAAAGGAAATTAAGTCGGTTAAATTAAGCAAGGCGGCAGTTGACCCAGATGATGTTGAAATGTTGGAAGATTTGCTTGTTGTTGCTTTTAAGGACGCAATTGAAAAGGCAGACGCGCTTGCAAAAGAAAAATCACCTATGGCTGGCATGGGCGGATTGGGTGGCATGTTTTAATGAATCAAATTGATTGCCTAGAACGCCTTGTAAACAAATTTTCTAGCTTACCCGGGGTGGGTAAAAAAACTGCCCAAAGGTACGCGTATTTTTTGCTTACCCAGTCGGCAGATGATGTGCAAGATTTTGCCGCTGCAATGATAGATGCAAAGCAGACTATACACTATTGCAAGGTGTGTGGAAATTTTACGGATAAGGAAGTTTGTTCAATTTGCGCCCGCCCAAACAAAGAGCCAGTTGTGTGCGTGGTTAAAGAGCCAAAAGATGTTACCGCGCTAGAAAAGGTGCGCGATTTTAACGGAAGTTTTCATGTGTTGCACGGCGTAATCAACCCGCTTGAAAACAAAGGTCCAAACGACATCAACATAAAAAGTCTGCTTACTCGCATAGGGGAGGAGGGTATAAAAGAAGTTATTGTTGCCACCAACCCAGATGTGGAAGGCGAGGCAACCGCAATCTATATTGCCAACCTATTAAAACCGCTTGGCGTAACTGTAACCCGCCTTGCCCAAGGTGTCAGCATGGGCAGTGAGCTGGAATATACGGATGCCGTGACCTTGTCCCGCGCTTTATCTAATCGCAAACAAATTTAAATTTAGGCTGTTTATAAACGGCGCGATACGTCGTTTACTGAAATCCGCGTAGGGCAGTCATTTATGGCAAATAAACTCCTGCCCTCCGCGAATTTCGAGCCTAGTCTCGCTTGTTTCTAACCAGCCTAATTTGCAAAGTTTATATATCTATACTTAGTTGCTTCCGAGCCTTGTCTTGCTTGCTTCTCTTCAGCCTTGTTATGCCTTTTTTTAGGTATAGTAAATTTAAAAGGCGAAAAGCCTTTTTTTTATTTTACTTTTTGCGTGGCAAAAAGTAACAAAAAGCAAAATTTTAACATTAATTTTTAATCTATCTCTATATCTTCCGAGCGAAAAATATCATCGTCTAAAAATTCAAATATGGTCATATTAAAACCGCGCGCAAGTTTGTATAAGGTAGTTAAGGTTATGGTTTTATTTTGACCAGTCATAATCCTATCCATCGCACCATGAATTATGCCAGAATCTTGTTCTAAACGATATTGTGTAATATTTTTAATTTTCAACAATTTTGTAATTCTATTTGCAACCGCATCATTAATTGTCAAAACAACCTCCGCTTTAATACAAATCTAAATTTTCTTTTTTAAACAAGTCGTCACTAAAAAATTGCTCAATGGATAAATTAAACCCTTCCGCCAATTTTGCGATGGTGGTTAGTTTAATATCGCCGTTTCTTTCATCAATAATGTTTTTTAAAGTTTGCTCAGGCAAAAGAACTTTTTTGCATAACGCATACCTAGACATTTTGTTTTTAATAAGTAAATTGCTTATCCTTAATGCTATTGCTCGCTGTAATTTCATATTTCACCCTTAATCCGTGTCCAAATTTTCGCGCTTAAAAAGGTCGTCGTCAAAAAATTCTTTTAAACTAATATTAAAACCATCACATAACAAAATTATTGTATCAAGTTTTACCGTCTTATATCTTTCGTCTATAATCGAACGCAAAGTCTCTTCCGCCATGGCAATCTTTTTACATAACGCATATTGTGTTAAATTATTTTTTATCAACAAATTAGAAACGCGCAACGCAACCGCTTTTTGTGTTTTCATAATTCCTCCTATGAGAATATTACCAAAGTAAATTTATAAAAATAGCGTGTGTACACACGGTAATTGTTTGACATTAAATTGCGTTAAATGCTAATATATTATTGTCAAAATATTTAAATATTATCGTGTGTGGATAATTTGGAGATAAGATGAAAGAAAAAAGAGTTTGTTTTGCTGGGCATAGATATTCTTGGTACAATGTTGGGGTAGAAGATAGCTTGCGGGAAGTTATAGAAAATTTGATTTTAAATGGCTATACAACTTTTTTTAATGGCGACAAAGGATATTTTGATAAACTTGCCGCGCAGACAGTTTTGGAATTAAAAAACAAATTTCCACACATAAAACTTGTGAAAATTTTGTCAAATTACAATCATAAAAAAGCGGACAGCATCAACTCGCTTTGGGACGAAACGATTTATCCAGACATAGAAGATTTTTATCCAAAACAGCGCATAACAAAACGCAACCAGTGGATGATAGAAAATTGCGATGTGTTGGTCTGCCATATTGTTGAAAGATACAAAAGCGGAGCGTACAATAGTTATAAGTATGCAAAAAAATTAAACAAACAAATTATAGAAATTTAACGCATTTTTACTTTTTCAGTTAAATAAGTAACAAAAAACCATGAATAAAATCATGGTCTTTTACAAAATTATTATTCAGTTAAATCGTATTCTTTTATTAAGTTAACTGCGGGGTTGTATATCCATAAATATTTTATTTTTCCGTTAAATGGCATAAACATTTGACTAGAGATTTGTGTGGCACTAGTTAAATCATCGTTTGTGCACAATGTGATGTGTGGTTTATAAATTTTATTCTTTCGGTTTTCCAATCTAAATTCGGCTAAGCCATCATCAAAAATCGTTTTGATTTTTAGCAAATTTTCTTTGTTAAAAGGCTCTATATATAACGTTCTATCATTAAAATTGTTTAAATTTTTACACTTTAGATTTACCGCCTTGATTTTGTTTATTATTTTATCAACTTTTTTTATAAATAATCTTTCATCATCGCAGTTGTATATATCAACAGTTATATGCGGCTTCCAATTCTTCTCTTTGTCTATAATGTTGTTTTCTTTTAAAGTGTTTTTAATATTTTGGATATAATTTTCCGTTTGCTTATCAAAACCTAGTTGTAAAACATAGTCATATTCCTTAGTTTTTGATTCTTTAAAATTTTTATCTGTATCCATTTTCATTTTTTTCTCCAAATCTGTTGAGCAAAAGGGATTTACAAATTTTAACATTTAGTTTGCATTTTTGCCGTGGCAGTTTTTGTACTTTTTACCGCTGCCGCATGGGCATAAGTCGTTGCGGCCAATGTGAGCATCTTTGCCCGCCTTGGCTTGGGTCATTTCTGCGCGGTTAAGTGCGCCCGCAACTGGTGCTTTTATGTTTGGAGTAAAGGTAATCTTTATTGGGCGATTAAATAGGGCGGATGCGGTGTACTCGCGTATTTCGCCAATCATTTGGTCAAACAATTCAAACCCTTCTTGTTTGTAGGCGACAACTGGGTCTTTTTGCCCGTAACTTAAAATGCCAATTTCTTCACGCAAGGTGTTCATAGTGTCAATGTGGTCAACCCAAAATTTATCCACCGTGCGCAACAAATAGTCGCGTTCAAAGTCAGCAAATTTAATAGGCAAATCAAGTTTGTCAAAGTCGGCAATCTTCTTTTCGTACATTTCAAGCAACTTGTCATAAATAATCTGGCTTGCGCTGTTGACATCGGTGTCTTCAAGCATTTTTTCGGTTATCAAATTGCTGCCTTTTTGCAAAAGTTTATCTTCCAGCGCGCGGTTAAGTGGTTCAAGTTCCCACTCATAACTAGGTTTGGTTGCATCCAAATAGGTGTGGCAAATTTCAAACACATATTCTTTAAGCATTTCAACAATTTGCGGGTGAATGTCCACGCCGTCAAGCACTTTGTCGCGCTCGGCATAAATTATCATACGTTGTTTGTTAAGCACATCGTCATATTCCAACACCTGCTTGCGCATGTTAAAGTTGTTGGCTTCCACCTTCTTTTGCGCACTTTCAAAAAAGCGGGTAAGGATGCGTGATTGCAGTGGCATATCTTCGTTGCCGCGGAAGGCGATAGCAAACCAGTTTTTCATCCTATCTTCACCAAAACGCTGTGGCAAATCGTCTTCAAGCGAAATAAAGAAAATGCTGCTGCCCGGGTCACCCTGACGCCCAGCACGCCCGCGCAATTGGTTGTCGATACGGCGGCTTTCGTGCCTTTCCGTACCCAAAATGTGCAGCCCGCCAAGCGCAATAACTTGCTGCTTTTCTTTGTCGGTTATCGCTTTAAATTCGTTGTAATATTTATCATATTTGGCTTTTAACTTTTGCTCTTCCTCATTAAGTTCAGCACCATAAGTGGTTATGTGTTCCAACACATCAGGTTCAATATTGGTGTTAAGCATTTTTTGTTTTGCCAAAAATTCCGGATTGCCGCCCAGCAAAATATCCGTACCACGACCAGCCATGTTGGTGGAAATTGTAACCGCTTTAACACGCCCAGATTGTGCAATAATCTTACTTTCTGCCGCGTGGTTTTTTGCGTTTAACAGATTGTGCGGAATGCCAAGTTTTTTAATTGCCTTGCTTATGCGCTCACTCTTTTCCACACTTGCCGTACCAACCAAAATTGGCTGACCTTTTTCGTACTTTTCCTTAATTTCCTGCACAATGGCGTTGTATTTTGCGTCTTCGGTAAAGAAAATCATATCTTGTTCATCCACACGCAGCACTGGTTTGTTTGGTGGGATGGTTACAACGTCAAGATTGTAAATTTTGTTAAACTCGGTTTCTTCCGTTTTGGCAGTACCCGTCATGCCGCTAAGTTTGGAGTAGAGTTTAAAATAGTTTTGCAGCGTAATGGTTGCCATGGTCTTGTTTTCGTCTTTAATTTTAACATGCTCTTTGGCTTCAATTGCTTGGTGTAAGCCGTTGTTGTAACGCCTGCCTTGCATAATGCGGCCGGTAAATTCATCAACAATAAGCACTTCGCCGTCTTTAATAATGTAGTTGCTGTCGCGTTTCATAAGATAGTTGGCGCGCAACGCGTTGTTGATGTGGTGATTTATTTCAAGGTTGTTTATATCGGACAAATTTTCCAAATTAAAGAATTTTTCCGCCTTGCTTACGCCCGATTCGGTTAATCGGATTTGTTTGTGTTTGATGTCCAAATCAACATCTTCGTCTTTAAGTTTTTTAACAAAATCGTTGGCGACAGTGTAAAGTTCGCTTATCTGCCCGCCCAAGCCAGAGATAATAAGTGGGGTACGCGCTTCATCAATCAAAATGCTATCCACCTCATCCACAATACAGAAGTGGTGGCCGCGCTGAACCTTCATCTGCTTGCTTATTTGCATGTTGTCGCGCAGATAGTCAAACCCGAACTCGCTGTTTGTGCCATAGGTGATGTCGCATTCGTAAGCCGCCTTCTTTTCTTCTGGTGGCTGGTTTGCAAGCGTGCAGCCAATGGTAAGCCCCAAAAATTTGTACAGCTTGCCCATTTCTTCCGCTTGGCTGGTTGCCAAATATTCGTTGACCGTAATTACATGCACACCCTTGCCCGCAAGCGCATTAAGGTAAACTGCGGTGGTGGCAGTTAAAGTTTTACCTTCACCTGTGCCCATTTCGGCAATACGACCTTGGTGCAGAACCACACCACCAATAAGTTGCACATGGAAGTGGCGTTTGCCCAAAACACGCGTGGCAGCCTCGCGCACCAGCGCAAAAGCATCAGGCAAAATATCGTCAAGCGTTTCGCCGTTTGCCAACCTTTCTTTTAAAATAGGTGTTTGCTGTTGAAGTTCGTCATCGCTCATGCGGGCGTAATCTTCCGCCATTTCTTCAACAATTTTAACAATCTTTTCAATCTTCATCAAACTGCGCTTGTTGTCAGACGCAAATAAATACGAAAATAATCCCATAAAAAATCCTTTATCGCAATACATTTTAACAAAAAAAATATTTTTTGTCTAGCATATTAACCCAAAACCCAAACAATTTTAAAACTAAAAATTAAAAAACATAACACATTTTGCCCTTTTTTGTAAATAAAATATTCGCATTGTTGTTTTTAATTAATTATTATGATTCAGTTTTTTTAAAAGATGGAGACATGTTTATAAAATGTAAAAAATATCGTAATGGAAAAAGGATATGGTTTTTTATTGGATTTAATTTAAATTTGGTAGAAATTTTTTCACATTTAGTGGGGTGAGAGAAAGTGTCGCAGAAAACTATTGATTTTGTTTTTATTTTATATATAATGGTGGCGGAGGTGAAATATGAAATTTAGTGAAAAACTTAAAAATTTGCGCAAACAGCACAACTTAACACAAGGCGAGTTGGCAAAAAAGATTTTTGTAACCCGCACGGCAATTTCCAAATGGGAAACGGATATGGGGTATCCAAGTATAGAAAGTTTAAAACAACTTTCCACTCTTTTTAATGTTAGTGTGGATGAACTTTTATCGGACGAAGATATCAAACAAAAGCAGCAACTTGAAAAAACAAAAAACCAAACTTTTTATTGGTTTAGTATGGTGGCATACATCTTTGCCGTTGCATTTGCCATTGCCTTTTTGGCAGCAAAAATAAAATATCTGCTTATTGGCACATATGTTTTTGCACTGATATATTTTATAGGGGCGGGGGTATATAAGTTTGGCAAAGCGTACAAACCAAAACAAAAAATTTTTATTGCTGTGCGTTTAAGCCTAATTGCTATTTTAACTACACTAATTTTTGTTATTGGCTTTATAAATTTATAACAAAACTTGTCAAAATTAAATTTTACATTATTCCGCAAAAATGCTTGATATTATTCCGCAAACGGAACAATAGCTGTTTTAAAATTTACAAAAAAATCTCCAAAATTGGAGATTTTTTGCTATTTTTAGTAAAAATTGGGCATTTTTACAATAATTTTTAAATTTTGGTGCTTAAAATTTTATTTATAAATTTTGTTCATCAATTTTTCAAACAAGGCAACAAGCAAATACATTAAACTTGCCATAATGCAAAGCAGCACGGTTGAAGTCATAACAAGGTTTAAATTCATCACTTGCCCGCCATATTTTAATAGGTAACCAAGCCCCGCTTTACTTGTCATATATTCACCCATAATACTGCCAATCCAACTTAGACCGACATTAATTTTTAAGGTGGCAACAATGTCTTTAACCGAACTTGGCAACACCAGTTTAAAAAATGTTTGAAGTTTGTTTGCACCCAATGATTTTGCAACGGCAATCAATTGTTTATCGCAACTTATAAAACTGTTTAGAATGTTTAAAATGGTTACAATAATAACAATCAATATGCACATGAATATAATAGCTTTACTGCCCGCGCCAAACCAAATAATAATGATAGGGCCCAGGGCAATTTTTGGCAGCGAGTTTAACACAACAATATAAGGTTCGGCTACTCGCCTTAAAAAGTTGTTATACCACAACACAAACGCCACCAAAAAGCCAATCCCAGTTGCAATAGCAAAACCAATCAAAGTTTCGCGTAAGGTAATTATGGAATTGTAAAACAATTCGCCGCTATTATAAAGTTCTTTTATGGTATTTGCTATTTTTGATGGGCTAGAGAAGAAGAAAGAACTTATAATTTCGTGTTTGGTCAGCAGTTCCCATGCAAGAATAAATGCCACCAAAATTAAAATTTGTGTTGTTAAAGTAATTGCTTTTTGCAAGCGATATTTTTTAACAAATCGCGCGTGTGCTACGCTAAATTTTTGCTTTTTCATTTTGTATTTCCTGCCAGATGACATCAAACAGTTTTTTCGCCTTGGTTGTGTTTCTGCGTTCAAACGGAGTTAAAGCCTTATCAAAGTTAAGTTTATGCACTGCTTTAACCGTGCCCGGCCGCGCGGACAGCACAATAATTCGGTCGCTCATGCTTATTGCTTCTTGAATGTCGTGCGTAACCAAAATTGCGGTTTTCTTTTCGCTTTTAATAATGTGGAGAATGTCATCGCAAAGGGTAAGTCGCGTTTGATAGTCAAGCGCGCTAAACGGCTCGTCAAGCAGCAACAATTCTGGTTTAAGTGCAAGTGTTCTAATAAGCGACACCCGCTGCCGCATCCCGCCGCTTAATTCGTGCGGATGTTTTTTTAAAAATTCACCCAGCCCGTATTTAATGGCAAGTTCGCGTGCATATTCTTTGTTCTCATTTGACTTTTTGTGCTTAATTTCCAAACCAAAATAGATGTTTTTTTCTATGTTTCGCCATGGCAAAAGGTTGTCACGCTGAAACATATATCCGCAAATATCTTTTTTTGGATTAGGCGTTTCGTCCTTCACTTTAACCACGCCCGTGGTGGGCGAGATAAGCCCAGCAATAAGCGATAGTATGGTGGTTTTTCCGCATCCGCTTGGTCCAACAATCGACACAAACTCAAAAGGTTGTATGCTTAAATTTACATCCATCAAAGCCTGTGTTTCGCTTTTTACGCTTTGGTAAAATAAATTTAAGTTTTCAATTTCAACAAGGTTCATTAAACTAAGCTTGCAAATTTGGTGTTAACTGCATCCGCATGATTAACGCGTCCGCCTTTAAGTTCGCCCGCGTTGTCTAAAATGTCAAGCATTTTGTTCCACTTGGCTTCGCTTAACACAAAACTATCCGCATACGCACCAACACCAATGTAGTTTTTAACTGATTTTACAATCAATTCATCACTGGTTGTGCTGAAACTTGGCTTTAAACTTGCCACAATTTGCTCATCGGTTGCGCTCATCAAAAAGTCGTAACCTTTTTTTAAGGCAATCATAAATTTTTCAAGTTTGTCGCCGTGGTTGTTCAAATAGTTTGCAGTCGCGCAAAATGCAGTGTAAGGTATGTCGCTAAGCTCTTCACCAAGAGAAGCAACAATATACCCGTTGCCATCCAGTTCGGTTTGACTTGCAGTTGGCTCAAACATGGTTACATAGTCGCCCGTGTTGCCCAAAAATGCAGGAACATTAAGCGCAAAATCTATGCTGGTGTCAATATAGGTTTCGCCGCCCGCGGTGTTTTCACCAAGCGTAAGCCCATGATTTTCCAAAATATATTGCAAAATCATGGCTGGCATGCCACCTTTACGGCCACCAATAATGTGTTTGCCACGCAAGTTTTCCCATTGCCAATCATCCGCTTCATCTTCACGCCCAACAAGGAACGAGCCATCGCAGTTGGTAAGCTGTGCAAAAGCAAGTGGGGCATCTTTCATACCCTGATTGCGCACATACACCAAGCCTTCTGGCCCCATAAGTCCCACATCCGCGTTCCCAGAAACAAGCGCAGTTGTAACCGCATCGCTTCCGCCCGCGTTGGTAAGACTTATTTTTATGCCTTGCTCTTCAAAATAGCCCATGTTGTCTGCCACATAAAAAGGAGCGTAAAAGATAGAATGGGTAACTTCGCTAACTCTAATTACGTTGTCGTCGCTTTTCTTTTTGCAGCCAAAAAGGCAGATAGAAAAAACACAAACAAACACCATTAGTAAAACAGAAATTTTTTTCATTCATTCTCCTTAATGGAAGGTTTATAGTGGTTTAATTCTTCCATATTTCATCATATGACCATATTTGCAAATTGTGCTAAATTTTATTGTCGACCATGTTTTTTTGTGTAATTTTACCTTTGTTTGCCACAAATTTGCTTAAAATGACCCATTCGCAAAAAAATTTTGTTCGCATATTTGTGCGGGTTTTAAGCTAGGCGTGTAAAATTTGGGTTTTGCTTAGCAAAATTTGTATAACAAAACTTGCAATGCGCAAAAAAATGTTGTATAATATATTTGTTTACAAAAAACACTGCGCGCCCCCTAAAAATGTAAAAAAATGTAAATTTTTTATTAAAAAAGGTT
>CANRIT010000001.1 GCA_947630745.1 uncultured Clostridia bacterium | reverse complement strand
GTTGGAGGAATCAAAAAAATTGGCATTTACAATTTTTTCTATGTTGGTAATCCGTTGGAGGAATCAAAAAAATTGGCTAAAAAGCCAATTTATTTTGGTAGTCCCAAGGGGAATCGAACCCCTGATCCCACCGTGAAAGGGTGGTGTCTTAACCGCTTGACCATGGGACCTAGTCGTAATTTGCCCGTTTTAATCATGGGCGCAGGAGTGTGCCCATTTCATTTTTGGGCAAATTACTCCTTATATAAAGGGACACACGATGCGATATGATTTAGTTGAGCGTATTTCCCTTTATAATCTCTTCATTAATTTTTGAATGTAGTCTCTTTGAAGCCTCGTCCGTTTTTATTTTGGGCAATTAATTTTTGCAGTCGGCAGTGTGACTGCTGGTGGCGGTGGGTGGAATCGAACCACCGATCTATCGGGTATGAACCGATTGCTTTAACCGCTGAGCCACACCGCCATACACGATATTATATACTAAAAATTTTTTTATGTCAAGATAATTTAGCAAATTTTTTAAATTTTTACAAATTCGCAGTTTAAGTCGTTAATCTATGCAATTTGATTGATTTAAAATTTATAATAATATAAAATATCTATAAGGAGTTATTATGAAGTCTACTGTTTTGTTTACAAAAGACATTTCAAGCGCGGGGCTGATTAAAATTTACGATGCGCTTGGGGTTAAATTAAAAGGAAAAGTTGCGGTTAAAATTTCCACGGGTGAACCGGGCGGGCACAACTTTTTAAATCCAAACCTTATTGCGCCGTTGGTTAAAAAGTTAGATGGCACTATTGTTGAATGCTGCACTGCCTATCGCGGCAAGCGGTTTGATGTTAAATCGCACTGGAAAGCAATTGAAGACCATGGTTTTACCGCCATTGCACCATGCGACATTATGGATGAGGATGGTGAAATGCGCATCCCAGTTAGCGGTGGCAAACATCTTAAAGGGTACAATATTGTGGGCGACCACCTTAAAAATTACAACAGCATGCTTATGTTGTCCCACTTTAAAGGGCATATGATGGCAGGGTTTGGCGGTGCGCTTAAAAACATGAGCATTGGTGTGGCTTCGCGCAACGGAAAAGCGTGGATACACAGCTGGGGCAACACGGCAAACCCAGACGAATTGTGGAATTTTACCGCCAATCAGGATGCATTTTTGGAAAGTATGGCAGAAGCTTGCCAAGCGGTTATAAACTTTATGGGTAAACAAAACATTGTGTATATAAATGTGGCGAACAACCTTTCTATTGACTGTGACTGCGACTCTAATCCACATGCGCCCGAGATGAAAGATATTGGCATTTTTGCCTCGCTTGACCCAGTTGCGCTTGACCAATGTTGCTATGACCAAGTGGTTAACAGCAGCGATGTTGGCAAGGCATCACTTGTTAAACGCATGGAAGAAAGGCACGGGATTCACACCGTGGAAGAAGCCGCGCGTTTAAAAATAGGTAGCCGCGAATATAATTTGGTTGATATTGATAAAAATTAAATAAAAATTTTTAAAAATTACACTAAAAAACATATAAAAATTGAAAAAAATCATTAAAAATATGCAAAAATTATAAAAAAATAAATTTTTAATTGATTTTTGATATTGTAAGGTGCAAAATTAATTAAAATAAAAAAATTAATTATTTAAATTAGAAAAAATGCTAAATTAAGTGCATTTTAAATTGTATAAATAAATACCCAAAATAAAAAAATTTCAATAAAAAATTAATAAAATTAATAAAAAAATAACAAAATTTAATAAAATTTTAAAAAATAAAAATAAAAAAATAACAAAAATATTTAAAAACAATTAAAAAATTAAAAAAGGAAGATTATGGACTTAGTTATAGATTGTGAAAATGGTTTAAGTGCGGATACGCTGGTCGGTGCGCTGCTTGATTTGGGTGCGGACCAAAATGTATTGCTGTCGGCAATTGACAGCCTTAACATTTCTGGCTTTGTGCTGGAAATTGAAAAGTTGTTTAAAAACGGCACACCCGCCACCAATTTTAATATTGTTAGGCAAGAAAATTATTCAGCCGACAGCAGTGTTTTGTACGGCGAAAAGCAAATTGAATTGGATATTGAATCAAAATGCAATCTGTCCGCAATAAAAAATATAATTGAAAATTCCGCCCTTACCCCGCACGCAAAAAATGTGTCGTACAAAATTTTTGAAGTGCTTGCTGTTTGCATTGCCAAGGCATGCGATGTTGACAAAAACGAGGTTGTTTTTAACGAAATTGGCACAACTTCTGGCGTGGTGGATGTAATTGCGTTCGCTATCTGTTTGGATAATTTGGGCGTGGAAAATGTCTACTTTAAAAATCTGCGCGATGGCAGCGGAAAGATTAAAATTGGCAATAACGTTGAATCCATCCCCACCCCAATTGTAAAAAACATTTGCAAAGCATTTAAATTAAATCCCGCGCCCGCAAATGTAGAATACGAACTAATCACCCCAACCGGTCTAGCATGTGTGGCAGTTGTGGGCAAACAGATAACTGACGGCGAATTTAAAGCAAAAATTCACTCCACTGGCTATGGCGCGTCAAAAAATGAAAACGCCCTTCCTGCCATACTAAAAGCCGAACTGATAAACACATTAAATTAAACACCTGCGCGGTGTTTTTTATTTTTATGTTGAATTAAAATTGACAAAATTTTGGTTGGGTGATATAATCAAATAGAGGTAAAAATGAAGACAACAAAAATTGTTATAACTGGCGGACCGTGCGCGGGCAAAACCACTGGGCTAAGCTATTTGGAACAAGAACTTACAAAAATGGGCTATAAGGTTGTGTTTGTAAACGAGACAGCAACCGAAATTATAACCAACGGCCTGGGACCGAACTCGTGCGTAAACAACTACGAATTTGAAAAGGCAATTTTGCAACTGCAACTGATGAACGAGCGGCTTTACACAAATTTTTGTGAAAGTTTGCCAGACGAAAAAGTACTTTTGGTGTGCGACCGCGGTGCTATGGACTGCAAGTCGTATTCAAGCGAAACGGAATTTGCGCGCATACTTGCCGACCTTAACCTGTCCGAAGTTGAACTGCGCGATAATTATGACGCCGTCTTCCATTTGGTAACAGCGGCAAAAGGCGCACCGCAATTTTACACCACAAACAACAATAATGCAAGGCGGGAAAATATTGAACAAGCCATACAAATGGATGAGCGCACCATGTCCGCTTGGGTTGGACATCCGCATTTTAGGGCAATAGATAATTCCACAAATTTTGAAACAAAAATGCATCGTTTGGTTAAAGAAATTTGCTTGTTTTTGGGTCTGCCTGTTCCGCTTGAAATTGAACGAAAATATTTAATTGAACGCCCGGACGAAAATATGTTGGCGCGGCTTACAAAATGCAAAAAGGTGGACATTGTGCAAACCTATTTGCAGTCGTCAGACAACGAAGAAAGGCGTGTGCGCCAACGCGGGGTGGATGGTAGTTATATATTTACCCTTACTGTTAAAAAGATGTTAAGCAATTTAACCCGCATAGAAACCGAAAAGCGCATAACCGAGCGCGAATATCTTAACCTGCTTAACAAAACTGACACCAGTTTGCATCAAGTAAAAAAATCGCGTTATTGTGTTATGGAAAACAACCGATATTACGAAATTGACATTTATCCATTTAGCAAAAAGAGCGCGATTTGTGAGATTGAACTAAATGATGAAAACGAACAAATTAACCTGCCACCTTACATAAAACTTAAACGCGAAGTGACCGATGACAAAAGGTTTTCCAACCACAGCATTGCAAAAGAAATTCCGCCCGAACTTTTAATTTAGCACCAAATGGTGCTTTTTTAATTTTTGCAATTTATAAAAATTAAGCAATCACTTTTGCTTTTTTAACATCAACAACAAAAATACAATACAAAAAAAGTTTATCATTGCTATATTATATCACAAATTTTTGTTTTTGTAAAGGATAAAATTAAATCGTACAACCTTAATTTAAAGTTTCAACTAACTATGCGATTTTTTTAGGTACTCGTTGATGAAAGGATTAAGGTCGCCGTCCATAACCGCTTGAACATCGCTGGTTTCGTAGTCAGTGCGGTGGTCTTTAACCATGGTGTATGGCTGGAAAACATAACTGCGGATTTGGCTGCCCCATTCAATGCGCTTTAAATCGCCCTTAATGTCGTTTAGATTTTGGCGCTGTTTTTCTTCTTCCAATGCCACCAATTTACTGGTTAAAATTTTCATGGCAATTTCGCGGTTTTGCAACTGGCTGCGTTCGTTTTGGCAAGTCACCACAATGCCAGTTGGAATATGTGTTATACGCACCGCGGTTTCCACCTTATTAACATTTTGCCCGCCTGCTCCGCCGCTGCGGAAAGTGTCTATACGCAAATCTTCGTTGTTAACTTTAACATCCGTTTCCTTGCTTATAACTGGCACAACTTCCACGCTGGCAAAACTGGTGTGTCTGCGCTTGTTGGCGTCAAACGGGCTGATGCGCACCAATCTATGCACCCCCATTTCACCTTTAAGTTTGCCGTAAGCATAGTCGCCCTTAATCATAATGCAAACCGATTTAAGCCCCGCCTCGTTGCCGTCAAGTTTGTCCACAATCGCATATTCAAACTCATTTTTTTGTGCAAACATTTTGTACATGCGCGCAAGCATAACCACCCAGTCTTGCGCCTCCGTTCCGCCCGCACCCGAATGGATTGTTATTATGGCATCGCTGTTGTCGTACTTGCCGTCCAAAAAAGTGCGGACATTTAAATTGTCCACTTTTGGCCTTAACTCGCAAATCTCAGTAAACGCCAAATTAAGCATTTCAACATCGGGCGACTCTTCCAACTTTTTAACCGCTTCAATAAGGTCTTCCAAACTTATTTGAATTGACTGCACTTCACCAAACAGCTCTTGCAACGCCTTAATCTCTTTGTTTGTCTGCATTGCATAATCCAAATTATTCCAAAAAGTAAGGCTTTCCCGCTCGCGCGAAAGCGCGTTCAGCCTTTCCTGCATCTCATCCAATTTTAGGCACTGCTTGGTAAGCTCAAACTTGTCCACCAGCCGCTGTAATTCCGCCCCAATATTTTGAATATCCATATTAGTATTATATCACAAAAAAGCAAATATGCAAAATATTTACGCCACAAATTAAGTTAATATACAAAACAATAATTTACAAAAACTTAAAATTTGCCTATTGACAACTCATCGGTTGTGTGGTATAATTCAGTTAGGAGTTTAAAAATGAAAACAGGAATGTATTTTAAAGCTGGTGAAGAAAATCCCTTGTTCGATTTTCAACTAAAATTTAACAAACATGTTGAAGCTGACGACATAACCTATGAGGATTATTTAATATATAAACAAATGGAGCAACATAAAAAATTTTTAGCACCTGGTTATGAAAATACTACATGGCATACAATTACAAGCGCAATATGGGCAATCACTGGTACACTTGCAGGCATTTCCCTAACGCCATGGTTGTTTTGCGATTATATACTCGCAGCACTGTTTGGTGGTATAGCAACTTATGGTTATGTTGCAAGTGCCAAGGATAAAGAACATATAAACTATCACAAATTGTATAAGTGCTTCAAAAAGAATAAGTTATGGGATAGACTTAAATCTTACATGCATGTATATGTTTGTAGCGATAGATTTAATAAAGATAAAGCCGAATATGAATATAAACAAGCGGATAAAAAATTACAAAATTACATCAATGACGCATCGTTTGAAATAAATTGCTTAACCATAGGTGTAAGGGACGCAAAACACGCATATGAACAAAATCTTCCTGAACAAGAGCGCACACCAGATGTGAAAATTGAAAACAGTGAAAATAAGATTATTGTGCATAAAAACGATACTAGTGAATTGGAAAATCAAATGGCAGTAGGTGGTATAATAAGAAAGTTGATGGCCAAACTTACCGATAAAAAAGTTGCAAATGTAGAAATAAAATTTAACGAAGTTGACACCACTCAGCCTGCACCCGAAAACGAACAAATTTCAATTGACGAAATCAACACAAACATTTAGGGGCAAAAAACTTGCCCTTTTTTTATTTTTAAGCCACATTGAAAAAAACTCGTATGGTTAAAGTGTCATGCATAGCGATGATCATTCTTGCATAATAATTTATCAAATAAGAACAAAAAAAACCGCATCTCTGCGGCTAGTTTTTTTCGTTTACTTATTCCCCCACAAACGGAAGTAAGGCGATGTTTCTTGCGCGTTTGATTGCAACGGTTAATTCGCGTTGGTGGCGTGCGCAAGTGCCAGTTTGACGGCTTGGTAAAATTTTGCCGCCCTCAGCAATATATTTCTTTAAACGATTGGCATCTTTATAATCAATTTTGATGTTTTTATCTGCACAGAAAGCGCAAACGCGTTTTTTGTTTTGTTTATGTTTAAAGAATTTCTTTTTATCAACTGGTTTTGCTTCAGCTGGTTTAACTTCGTTAGCCTTAACTTCTGCTTCAACTTTAACTTCTTCTGACATATATTCTCCTTTTAAGTGTTTGCACACAAATTATTTTTTTACAATAGCGTTAACTTCAATTTCTATTTTTGCACCATCGCGCACCATTCTATTAACTTCAACAAGTGTAGATGCTGGACGCGAGTTTTTGAAATATTCTGCACGAATGTTTGAAACGATTTCAAAATCTTTCATATCTGTAACATAAATTACTGCTTTAACAACATCATCAAATGTTGCGCCTGCGTTTTTTAGTATGTTGCCGACATCATTAAAAACTTCGATAGTTTGTTGTTTGATATCACCTTTAGTGTTGGTTGCTTGAACACCAGAAACAAATACCAAGTAGCAAGAGCCTAAATCAATTTTTTTGGCTGGTGTGTAATAGCCAACCATTTTATGTCCGTCTGGAAAAATATTTTCTATCATTTCACCACCTAAAATGGTAAATCGCTGTCGTCAACTGGTTGCAAGTTTGCAACTGGTGCTTGCTGAACAGCTGGTTGTTCATGCTCTGGGCTAGAAATGGTTGCGCCTTCGCCATCATTTTTAGCAGACAAAAATTCCACTTCATCCGCAACGATATCGATTGCAAAGCCTTTTGTGCCATCCGCGCGTTCAAAATTGCGGGTTTGGATTGAGCCAGAAACAGCAATTTTGCTGCCCTTTTTTAAATACTTGCCGCAACTATCTGCTTGATTACGCCAAACGGTGATATTAAAGAAATCCACTTCTCTGCTGCCGTCCGCATTAGAATAACGGCGATTTACAGCAATGGCAAGTCTGCACACAGACACCCCGCTGTTGGTTTGGCTAAGTTCTGGGTCGCGTGTAAGGTTGCCGATTAAAAATACTTTATTCATACTTATCTCCTTAACAGAAATTTAAAAATTTCCTCTTTACAAATTTTTTAAAATTATTTTGCAACAATTATGTAGCGCATAACTTCGCTTGTGATTGCAAGCAACGAACCAAGTTTGTTTGGCAATTTGCTGTCTGCTGTAAAGTTAACAAGCACATAATATCCATCGCGCTTTTTGTTAATTTCGTAAGCAAGTTTTTTGTTGCCAATGCGTTCTACTGATTCTATTTTGCCACCATCTTTTTCAATCATTGCGTTGATTTTTGCAATGTTTGCCTCTTTCTCTTCATCCGAAGATTGACTGGAAATGATGTACATCAATTCAAAACTCTTCATAAAACCTCCTTATGGACTAATGACCTTTTCAGGTAAGGAATGTGCGGTTTTATCTCGACTTATTCCACACAAGCGTTAAAAAAAATTTTTCTAACAACTATATAATAGCACACAACAAACAAAAAATCAAGTGGTTTTTTAAATTTTTTTTGTTTTGTTTAATTTGCATAAAAAAACTCCTATGCAAAGCGCATAAGAGAAATTTTTATCTGCTTCTAACAGTTAGCAACCCAGCCGTGGTTGAAATGTTAACAACATTATCTTCCCACTCTTGGGTAAGCGGTTCATCTTCCTTTTTGCCAACATGCACTGGAGATGTTTCTTCTACCGCTCCTTGTGAAGTTTGGGTGAGCGCAACGCTTGCCGTGCCAGATTCGCTAGAAAAGTTGATTGTAAATTTGTTAAGCAGTGCTTCGTCTGTGATGCCATGGTTGCCCGGTACTAAAACATAAATGCTGCCCTTGCCAGTTGCGTTAATGTTGCTTATCCCATCCACCTTAAAGAAGGTTACATCTGCCGCGCCGTTGCCCGTTATTTTTAAGTCAAGCCTTTTAACTTCGTTTATTGTGGTTCTGCCTTTGTTGTTTTGTACGCTTGCCCAAAAGTTTTTGTCCAAATCATCAGCATTGCGCGAATAGTTAAGGTTTATGTTGCCCGAATTATTTACAATCCTTATAGGTGCTTGGTCGGTGACCGAAGAAATAATTGCCGCCGAATCAACCGAGATGTTGCCTTGTTCTGACTCTAAATAGAAAGGTGCGGTTGTTCTGCTTACCGTGATGTCGCCCGTGTTGGTGGTTGCGGAAAAGGTGCTGCCCTCCACTTCGCCAAACTTTATGCTGCCCGATTTTGTAAGCGCAATGGTTACACTTGAAACAGATGCTTGGTCAATTACAATGTTTGTGTCGGCTGCTGTAATTTCCGCTGAGCCGTTAAGCTTTTTGATGGTTATTTTGCCGCCCGATTCAGACAACTTTTCGCCAACTATTTTGTTGCAATTGTTTATGTTAAATCTGCCCGAACCAAGATTGTTTATTGTTATGCTTGCAATTGTGCTTGTGTTTGCAAATGTGTCAAATGTGCCAGAAGTTAGCCCAGCAACAATGCTTGCGTTTGCTAAATCAAAACTTTCACCTGCTGTAAAACTTGTTCTACCCAGTGCCAAATTCAATTCGCCCGCAATTTTGCCCGTGCTTAAATTTACTTGCCCAGACGAAGATTGCAAACTAAAATTGTTTATTGTGGTTGAATTTTCCAATTTGATTGTTGTGTCTGCCGAGCCGTTTACCAAGGTTAAACTGGTTGCAAACTTTTTTGGAAGGCGCAATTCGATATACGAATCACTTCTGCTTGCCAAACCATGTGGCTCGCCAACCATAAATTCCAACTGCGCACCGGATGTGGTTTGATTAACTTTTGAAGTTAAGGTTAAATTTTTGTTTTTGGTAAGCACATAACCAAAAGTGTTGTCATGCACTTTAACCGAAATTTCCTCATTAGAAGAATTTATTACTCGCACTGGGTAGGAAGAGTTTGTAAGCTTAACCTCGCTTATCCCAGTGGTTAAATACGCTTTTGAAAAGGTGTTTTTATCCCTACTTATATACGAAATGCCAAAAATGCTTGCGCTTGGCACAAAAAACAAGAACAGCAGCGCCAGCACAGCCACGCCAGAAATCAAAAGTAAAAGGATTAATAGATACTTGCCTATCTTTTTTAAATTTTCTTTCATGCTATTATTTTATACCTATTTACGCCTTTTGTCAATAAATTTTAAAATGTTTTGTATTGCAAAATTGATTAAACGCGCTTTTTTGTGATAAATTTGGGGCAAAACAAATTAACCCGCTTTTAAACACAAAACATTTGCTATTTTTTTTACGCTTTGATATAATTAAAGCATGGAAAAACACAAACCTTTTATTATTGAAATTGAAGGCACGGACGGCTCGGGCAAAAAAACACAGGCGGGCTTGTTGTACGATTTTTTGTGCGCAGCGGGTTATAAATGTTTAAAACTGGCGTTTCCTAACTACGAACTTCCATCTTGCAAACTGGTTAAAATGTACCTTAATGGCGATTTTGGCAGCAGCGAGCAAGTAAACCCATATCAAGCCAGCATTTTGTATGCTACTGACAGAATGGCAACCTTTAAACAGCATGATGTTGCGGGCTACGATTTTGTTGTGCTGGATAGATATGTTGGCAGCAATATGATTCACCAATCGGTGCGCATAACGGACGAAAATAAGCTTAACGACTTTTTGAGTTGGGTGGAAAATTTGGAGTACGATTTGTTGGAACTGCCTCGCCCAGATTTGGTGCTGTTTTTAAATGTGCCAGCCGAAACAAGTTTTAAACTTGCCACAAGCCGAACAGAATTAAAAAATGGCAGCACAAAAGATATTTTGGAGCAAGACAAAAACCACTACTATTTGGCACACGCAAAAGCGGAAACGGTTGCAAAAAAGTTTGGTTGGGTTACCATTGATTGCACTTTAAACGGCAAGCTGTTGCCAATTGATGAAATTGCAAATAATATTAGGCAAATTGTTAAAGTAAAGGCAAAAATAAATTAAAAAGGACGATATATGAAAATTACAAGTAAAGAATTAAGAAACAAATGGTTGAATTTTTACACCGAACGCGGGCATAAGAATATTGGCGCGGTGTCGCTTATTGGCGATGGCGAAACGGGTGTTATGTTTAATGTTGCTGGCATGCAACCGCTTATGCCCTACCTTTTGGGCAAACCACATCCAAAAGGCACGCGGCTGACAAACATTCAAGGCTGTGTGCGCACGGTGGATATTGACGAAGTGGGTGACGAATGCCACTTTACCTTTTTTGAAATGATGGGCAATTGGAGTTTGGGCGACTATTTTAAAAAGGAAAAAACCGCGTGGACATTTGAACTTTTAACCAAGGTTTTTGGGCTTGATAAAAACAAAATTTGTTCAACTGTGTTTGCGGGCAACAAAAACGCGCCACGCGATGAAGAAACGGCTGACCTATTAAAAAAATTGGGTGTTAAGGCGGAAAATATATTTTATTTGCCCGAAAATTGGTGGGAACTTGACGGCACATTAAACACGCCTTGTGGGCCAGATAACGAGTGGTTTTATCCGCTAACCGACACCCCATGTGGCAGAAAAAATTGCGACATAAATTGCCCATGTGGCAGATTTGTTGAAATTGGCAACGATGTGTATATGCAGTACAAAAAAACAAGCGATGGCTACCTTCCGCTTAAAAACAAGAATGTTGACACCGGCTTTGGGTTTGAACGCATGCTTATGTTTTTAAATGGAGTAACAGACGGGTACAAAACCGACCTGTTTTCGGGCGTAATTTCGTATATGGAAAAGGCGGTAAATTTAAAATATGGCGACAATGCCGACACAACAAAATCCATGCGCATAATTGCCGACCACATGCGCACAACGGTTATGCTTATTGGGGACGAAAACGGCATTTTGCCAAGCAATATTGGTGCGGGTTATGTGCTAAGACGGATTATGCGAAGGGCGGTTCGCCATGCAAGGCTTATTAATTTGCCAACGGATGGGCTTGTTGACATTGCAAAAATCTACATTGAAAAGGTGTATGATGAGGCGTACCCAAATTTGTTGGAAAAGGAAGAATATATTTTATCAAGCATCAAGGCGGAAATTGAAAAATTTTTAAAGACGCTTGAACTTGGCAACAAAGAGTTTGATAAGGTTATTGCCGGCATTGAACGCAAAAACCAGTTTATGCGCGCCAATCCAAATTTTGTGGAAGAAAAAACCATAAACGGCAAAAGCGCGTTTAGGCTGTACGACACTTTTGGTTTTCCGCTTGAACTTACCATAGAAATGGCAACCGAACGCGGATATGGAGTGGATAAGGCGGGGTTTGAAGAATGCTTTAAACAGCATCAAGAACTTGCCCGTACAACCAATGCTGGCGTGTTTAAAGGCGGACTTGCGGACGATAGCGAGTGGACAACTAGACTGCACACCGCTTGCCATATTATGTTGGCTGGATTAAGGCAAATGTTTGGCACGGGGATTGAGCAAAAAGGCAGCAATATTACAAGCGAGCGTTTGCGCTTTGACTTTAATTTTGACCGCAAACTTACCGATGAAGAAGTTGCCACGCTAGAAAAATTTGTAAACGATGCAATAAACAAAGACATCCCGGTAAATCGCCTTGAAATGACCTTTGCTGAGGCAAAACAAAAGGGCGGCTATGGCGTGCATAAAGCGGACGAAAATGAAATTGTTTCTGTGTACGAAATTCCGGGAGTTGACTTTCAAATTTGCGGCGGACCGCACGCAAAACATACGGGCGAACTTGTAAACTTTAAAATTCAAAAACAAGAAGCCGTTTCGGCTGGCGTAAGGCGAATAAAAGCAACAATAAACAATAAATAAAAAATAGCAAATTTTTTGTGTTCCTTATTGACAAATAAATAATTTGTAGTAAAATAACAAAAAAGGAGTATTTTATGGCATTTATAACTATTTATCATTGCGGAGTTGACGGAGATGAACAAGTAGTGATTAACACTGACCACATCTGTTCTTTGGTGGAGAGCTATGAACACAACGAATATGGCATAAATATAAGATATACAAATGTTGGTCTACTTAGTGGCGTTATATTTAGAGTTCGCGGTTCAAAAGAAGAATTTTTGGAAGATATAAACCGAGCAATTCAACAGCAAAACGGACAAGGCAAAAGATTATAAAAATAAAGCATAGAAATATGCTTTTTTGTTTTAAATTAAGCGTTTTTAATTAGATTTTTTAGGTTTTGCTTGTCAATTGCAGAAATGCGGAAACTGTCACAGCATTTTGACACAAACTTTTTTAAGGTAAACTGGTTTAATTTTGCGCGCTGCAAAAATTGTTTTGTTTGCGCTGGCTGTTTTATATAGCATTCGCATAAAAACCAAGCAATTGCCATATTTACATAATATGATTGCTCATTTTGGTTAGTTGCGGCAATAATTTCAAAGATTTTTGGCAAAAAGTCGGTCGAAATTAATTTAAACCAAATCCGCACACCAATTCTGCGCGCAAAAGGCTCAGCCTTGTTAAACATTTGGCAAGAAAGGGCAAAATAATCGCCAACATTATTTTTGTTTATATTAAATCTAAGTTGGTCGCAACATGCCCAATTATCTATCTTTTTAGCATAGCCAATTAAATAGGTTTTAAAAGTTTCAAAGTCGTTAATTTTGCAAATTAAAAAGCCGTTTAAAAGAGTAGTTTCGTAATAATCATTTATGTTAAGTTTTAAAAAGGATAAAAAGTTGCCTTTGCTTATGTCGCGTGCAATTTTTTGTATAGCGGGGGTGGGTATAGCCAATATGGGTTGACGGGTATTTATAACGCGCGCAAAAAATTCCACTTTTTGTGGATTTTTTAATGATGTTAAATAGTTTAAAAATTGTTGTTTATCTAAGCCAGTCCAATCCGCTTTTATAAGCTCCATAAAACATATCCTTAAACATAAGTTTTGTTGCCGCCCAAAACTTGTTGTCAAAATTATCTACAATATAGTCAACTCTGCCTTGAATATCGCCTACATCCACCGCTCCAAACAGCAAACTATCGCGGCTTGATTGCCAATTATCACCCATCAAAAAGCATTGATTAACACCCAAAATTATATAGCAATTCGGGTTGTTTTCCACCTTTTCATTATTTGCACGCACCGTGTTGCCTACGCCTATTGGATCGTTAAAAAAGCTAAGGTAATTGCTGTAAGAATTGTAGTTGTTTAAGTATACCCCCTCACCCATGCTGTTTGTTCCAATTAGTTGCTTATTGGGTTTAGAGTAAAGCGGCTTTTCGTTAACCAGCAAGGTGTAAACAATTTGATCATCTTGGTCACGCGTTTTGGTTATGCGGATTTTGTCACCCGGCATACCCACCACCCGCTTAGCAACTGGGTCGGGTTCTGATTTTACATTTGCAATAACAATGTCACCCACCTTAATTTTTGCAAATTTATTTATGTATGCCACATCCCCCGACTGGGTATTTTCAAAATCAAAGTACGGGTCGGACAAATATAGCGACTTGTTTATTGTTGGCACCATGCTGTACTGTTGCACAATGCTTACGCTAAATTTAATCCTAAACTTTAAGCCGCAAATTGCAACCAAGCCAAAAAAGGCTGTCAACACAACCAAAACTGTAAATAAAACGTTGGACCAGACCTTTTTTGCTTTCATACTACCAGTATAGCAGAAAATCAGAAAAAAAACAATCTATTTAAAAAATTTATCGGTTTTTTACATAAAAATTAAATTTTCGCGGAAAATATCACTAACTTTATAAAAATTTTGCAAAATGCAAATAGTCGGGAGGGGTAACTTGAAAAAATTTTTATGCTCAACACTGCTTGTTGCGATTGCCATTATGCTTGCAATTATTCCAAGTTTTAAACCAGCAATTGTTCACGCGCTGCCAAACGAAAACCATGTTAGAAGTGCGGTGCTTATCGAACGCAGCACGGGCAAGGTGTTGGAAGAAAAAGATGCGCATTCTCGCCATCCAATTGCCAGTGTGACCAAACTTATGACCGTGCTTTTGACCTTGGAAAATTTGGACACGGGCAACATAACTTTGGACGACAAGGTGCTGGTTAGCGAAAACGCAAGCGGCATGGGCGGAAGTCAGGTGTTTTTGGACGCCAATTGCGAATACGATTTAAGCGAGCTTTTAAAGTCGGTTATCGTTGCCAGCGCAAACGACAGCAGCGTGGCACTTGCTGAACATATTGCGGGTAGCACAACCAATTTTGTGCGCATGATGAACGAGCGCGCCGCCGAACTTGGGCTTAACGACACCAACTACGCAAATTGCACGGGATTGCCAAGCCCGGACGGGTATTCAAGCGCGTACGACCAAGCAATTGTGCTTAATAAGGTGCTGAATTACCCAACCTATCACGAATATTCTTCCATTTGGATGCAAGATTTCGTCCACCCAAGCGGCAGAATAACCCAAATGACAAACACCAACAAATTATCTCGCTTTTATTCGGGTTGCATTGGCGGAAAAACGGGCAGCACAAACGAGGCAAAATACTGCTTGGCAGTGGGTGCAGAACGCAACAATATGGGGCTTATTGCAGTTGTGCTTGGCGCGGATACAAGTAAGGAAAGATTTAACACCGCAAGCGAACTCTTAAGCTACGGCTTTGCAAACTTTTCCGCAACCAAATTGTTTAGTTACGACATGCTTAACGACAAAACCATTGCAATAAAAGGTCAAAACCGTACAACCAGCCTTGCCGCCGAACGCGAATTTAGCTTAATCACAAAAAACGGCGAACAGCCTAATTATAGTGTAAAATTCAATCTGCCAGACATGCTTACTTCGGTAAACAAAGGTGATGTGGTTGGCAATGTGGAAATTATTGTTGACGGAGTAAAAGTTGACACAATCAACATCTATTCCACCCAAACCCACAAAGAATCAACCCTATTAGACTACATCAAACAAATAACGCAAAAATAGGATGCCCCGGCACCCTATTTTTTCTTTTGTTTATTTGTATTTTTTGAAAATTTATTTTACTTTTTGCAGCGCAAAAACTAACAAAAACCCAAGTATTTCTAAATGCCATCAATATTTATTAATTTGGCAGTAAAAAAACTAGCGGGTGGCTAGTTTTTTTTAATAATGCAAATCTGGGCAAACCATGTCATAAGCATAGTCAGCAGGTTTCTTTTCATACAAATTGGAAACATTTGCAGTTGTCCAAATGTAGTTGCCACAGCAAGAAGTTCTTACACCGACTGAATCAGAACTTGAATCATCTGACCATTTTTCAACTGTGTGCAAAACGTTATGGCCATTTTCTTCAATAACAATGTAGCCCAAATGCAAGTTGGCATCACACCCCATGCAGTTTGCTCCAATGCAACCACTGCCTGAGCAGCCCGCAATTGCAAAAGCAACTGTAGTGCCCAGCGCAACCGCTGCTATTTTTTTACCTAAATGTTTCATATTCTCCCTCCATTTGATATAATTATACCACAAGTTTTGCGGTTGTCAATACCCTTTTTAAAAATTTTAGAAGGTTGCGGATTTCATCAAATTTAGCGCAAAATTAAAGGTGTTATAATAGTTTTTGTCTGCCATTGCGTTGCAGCTGAAAAGATAGCCGTCTACCAAAATAAATATGTTGATTAAATTTGTTCCGTTTGAGGTGGAAATAAAATAATCAATAATCCTATTATCGTTTGAAACAAGTTTTTCTGTTTTAACAATCGTTGCGCCGCCAGAAGTTAAACCTGCGCTAAATTCTTGCAACATTTCTGCATAATCGGCCATGTCAACATTTTTTGCAAGCGCGGAAACAATAACAAAATTTTTATCCAGCGGCTCGCTTGCCACAAAAAGGCATCTACGCTTTTGCTCGGGTGTAAAATTTATGATTTTGCACACATCGTTTTTGTTGTAATAAATACAATTTTCTGGCAAAGTGAAAGTTATGCCATATTTATTAAAAGTTAAATCCATTTTCTCCCCATTTTTTAATTTCTTGTGTAATAAGTTGACCTTTTTTCACCGTGTTTTTTTATTATACCCTTATCCAAAAGTTGTTTTAAACACCTTTCAATTGTTGTTTCGGATAGAGTTGGGCATAATTCGCAAATATTTGCTTTGGTAAATTTGCCAATTTGAGTTTTTACAATTTCTTGCACGGCGGACAAAGCAGATTTGTTTTCAGTTAGAGTTTTAGATTTTAAAGCAAAATCTTTATACGCTTTTAAAATTACTTGCAACATATATTTTATAAAATTTGTTGGGTCGTTTTTGTTTTCAAACCAATTGACCGAGCTGGATTGCAAGGCGTTGTAATAATCGGTTTTTGTTTCTTCAATAATTTTTTCTATAGAAACAAACTTGCCAACATTGTAATCAAATTTATACAGCAGCAACAAAGTTAACAATCTACTTAAACGGCCGTTGCCGTCATTAAACGGGTGAATGCATAAAAAATCCAAAATAAAAATAGGAATTAAAATTAAAGGTTCAACATAAAACTTGCTTGAAAATATATTAAATTCTTCACACAATCTATCCACCGCGTCAGGCGTTTCAAACGGGTCTAATGGCTGAAACCTAACAACCGAGTTGCCGTCCGCTTTTGTTTCCGAAATATAGTTTTGCACATTTTTAAACTTGCCACCAATTGATGTTGGCGAGTATTTAAACAATTCTCTGTGCAGTTGCAGTATATAAGAGCTTTTAACAGGAATGTAGTTATAACTTTCGTTTATCATATTTAACACATCACGATAACCAAGAATTTCTTTTTCATCCCTATTTTTTGGGGCTGCTCCGTTTGTTAAAATTTGTGAAAACCTTGTTGAAGTTGTAATAATTCCTTCAATTTTGTTGGACGAAACCACGCTTTGAATTTTTGCGCTTTCCACAAGTCTGCCAATTTTTGCGTTAGAATTAATTTTTATGTTGGATAACTGCCCTTTATATTCGTGGATTTGTGAAATGTATCCTAAAATTTCGTTATCCCAATGAAAATCCTTATACTTGGCATAGTTAAATTGCTTCATTATATCTCCTTTTTGCATCATTTTAGCAGATTTGATGCAATAAATCAAGTGGTTGGGCAAAAATTTAGCGAAATTAGGTTTGGTTCTTGGGGTTTAAATTTTGTAAGGCGGACTGTCGCTTTTGTTTTTTCATTTTTACAATGTCAATGGTTACTGCGATTGTTTCCATAATTATGATGAAAATTTCAACAATAAGGTTGAAGTAACTTTTTATAAAAATCATATAAATCATTTGGAATGGGCAAGAAATTAGTCCAAAAATTTTTATAAGCAGCAGGTTGTTAGTCATAAGCGAAACTATTGCCAGCGTGGTTGCCAAAAGTGGGAGTATGCTAAACCACCTATCCCAAGTGAGGGCGGCGGAAATTATGCACGCGATAATAAAGAACAAGCCGACCACAGTGCGTGTTAGGTTTGTGTTTTTAAATTTTTCCACAAAGAAAAACGCCAAAATGCGCACTGTATCCACCGCGATTACAATTGCGCCAGTGTAGGCTTTTAGCACAAGATATTGCAAGCCAAAAAAGATGTTTGACACAATTTGCAACAACAGCAGCACAACCTTGCTTTTTGCAAAAAAACTAAGTGCATAAAACACCGCATTAACAAGCATAAAAGCAAACGCTAATTTAATCATAACTAAATTATACCCAAACCAAACAAAAATTGCAAATGTTTAACGCGCATTTACAACCTAAAATTAAAAAGCAAAAAACAGCAAACCAACTTTAAAGCAAAAACGTTTAATGAATTTTTATCAATTTTTTTATTTTTGTGTGATTTTAAAAAATTTTATTTAATTTTTATCAATATCAAATCGTCAAACAATTGCCAGACAATTAACAACAAGACGCCAATAAATCAACATCAAAATTAGCAATAAAGCATTATTCCCGCGTAGATTGAATACACCACCTTTTGCTGATATTCGGGCGAATTTAGCAGCTTTTCTTCTTCTGGATTGGATAAAAATCCGCATTCCACCAGCACCGATGTGTAGTAACTGCAATTTAATATGTAATAATCCCCCACCCGGGCATCTTTGTTTGGCGCGCCGCAATAGGCGTTAAGGGTATGCTGAATAAGGTTTGCACACTGCTCGCCTTGCTTGTCTCCCTTTCTAAAATAGCAGTTCGCCCCGCTGGCTGTTTTAAGCGGGAAACTGTTCATATGTATGCTTACAACAAGCGCAGGATTGGCTTGTTTTATTATCTCCATCCGCTTTTGCATGTCGCTTAATTTTTTGTTTTTTGCATTTACATCATACAATCCATTTTCATCCTTGCGCGTCATAACAACCCTAAATCCACTTGCGCTAAGTTTGTCCGCCAACGCCTTGCCATAACGCAAATTTATATCGCTTTCAATTGTACCCCCTACCCCTACACTTCCGCCATCCCTTCCACCATGTCCGCAGTCAATAACAATTACCTGCCCATTTTTTGGCGCGGATGAAGTTTGCACCACGCTTGTAACACAAATGCCAGCACACACCGCAACAAACAGACAAAAAAGCACAATCCCTATTTTACATTTTTTGGATAAATTCATATTTAATTGTATTAAAACCGCACAAAAATAATAACAGCAAGCAACAAAAAAGCGGCAAAACGCAAATCTATTAAATTTCGACAAAATGCACAAAACGGGCTAGTTTAAAACGCAAATTAATTTTATTAATAAAATTAAAATAAAAATTTGCTTTTTGCTATTGACAATTATATTATACTTTGTTATAATATATCTAACTTGAAAGGTTGTTTAGATGCTTACAATAAAAAATTTATACAAAAAATACAAAAATAGTGATAAATACAGCGTGCAAAACGTAAATTTAGCCATTAGAGATGGTGAAATTTTTGGTTTTATTGGCAAAAACGGGGCGGGCAAATCCACCACCATTAAATGCTTAACTGGAATTTTGCCTTTTGAAAAGGGTGAAATTTCGGTTTGCGGATACGACATTCAAAAGCAACCCATGCAAGCAAAGCTTAACATTGGCTATGTGCCAGACAACCATGCCGTGTACGAAAATTTGACGGGTAGAGAATATGTGGTGTTTATGGGCAACATCTATGGCGTAGACAAAAAGACGATACAGGAAAGGATGGAAAAATTTTCTAAACTATTCTCGATGGCGCACGCGCTTGACAAACAGATACGGTCATATTCGCACGGGATGAAGCAAAAAATTTGTATTATGGCGGCACTTATCCATAACCCACGCTTTTGGGTGTTGGATGAACCACTTGTTGGGCTTGACCCGCAAAGTATTGGCGAAATTAAAAACTACATGATTGAACATAAAAAATTGGGTAATTCAGTTTTCTTCTCTTCACACAACATCGATATGGTGGAAAAGTTGTGCGACCGCGTTGGCATTATGTGCAAGGGTGAGTTGTTGGAAGTTATTGATTTAAACGAGTTTAAAAAGACGGGCAAATCGCTTGAAAAATACTTTTTTACCCTAACTTATTTAAAAGAAAACAAATCAAGCCAGTATGAAGAGGCTGACCAAAAATTTGAAGCCATGCAAAAGGCAACCGATTTGGATATAGATAAAAATTTGCAAGAAGATGTAGAACCTGAGCAAGAAATTAAGCCGGCAAAAAAGAAAAATAGAAAACAAAAGGATTAGTGTGAAAAAATTTTTAACCCTAGTTAAATTTGAATTTTTGTCAAACACACCACGTGCTAAAGATGATGGGTTTTTTTCACAACTTAGAAAAATTGCTGTTTCGGTTTTGGGCATTGGGCTTATTGTTGCCTTTTTCCTTTACGCACTAAGCAGCATACTTGACATATTTATTCAAGGCAACATGGAGCATGAATTTTTGACCTATTTTGTTTTGCTGCTTATGGCGGTGCAGTTGGTTTACGGGCTTACCGCGTCAATCAAAACGCTTTACCTTCAAACCGACCATTCAATTTTAAAAATGCCAGTTAGCGGCAACATGATATTTGGTGCAAAATTTTTGTATTTGTATGTTAAAGAGTTTGCATTCACTTTGGTTATCGCCGCCCCAATTTTGATTATGTTTGGGGTTAAAACCATGCAATCCGCACTGTACTTTGTTATGATTTTGCCAAACATTTTGTTTATGCCAATAATCCCTTACCTTGTGGCAATTTTGCTTTCCGCCCCAGTGCTGTTTGTGGTAAGGTTGTTTAAAAATAAATATTTAATTATACTTACCTTTTATTTGGTTGTGCTTACTGCTGCGTTTATGGCGTACATATTTGTGCTTAAATTTGTTTTAAACACGCTTAACAGCAGCCAAGTTTACGATGTGTTTTCTGACGCAACCATGTTTAAAATAAAGCAGTTTGCAAGTTATTTATATCTGCCACAACTAATAAAAAATTGCATAATATTCTACCACTTTTTGCAAAGTTTAATAAACAACCTTGCCATTGCGCTTGTGCTTGGCGGATGCGTTTATCTTTTTGCAAGCAAATCGTACCTTAAAATTATTTTGTCTTCGGTGGAAATGAATGAGCATAGCTTTAAAAAGTCCACCAAAGTTGTGTTTAGAAAGCCAGAAACCGCGCTGATGATTAAGGAATTTAAAAACATATTCCGCTCACCAAACTACTCGTTCCAATATCTAACCATGGTGCTAACCACCCCGCTTATGGTGTACTTTTCAAGTGAAATTGCATCCAACATTGGGGTGTCGGCAATGGGAGCGGCTGTTCTGCCCGGCATTGCTGTGCTGGTTATAATTATGTTTTTAAGCATGGGGACATCGTTTTCCGCCACCTCAATCACGCGCGAGGGTGACAATTTTTACCTTTCCAAAATTGTGCCAGTTCGATTTACAAATCAAGTAAGGGTAAAATTTTTCATCCACATTTTGGTGTCTATTCCAGCCGTGTTCTTATCTTGCTTTGTGCTTGCGTTTGCCCAGTTTATAACCTACCTTCAAGCATTGCTGATTTCAATATCGGTAAGCCTTATTGCAGTTGGCAACATTGCAAAATCAATTTCAATTGACATAAAACGCCCACAGTTCCACTATTTGGAAAATGGCGAAGTTACCACAAACAAAAACATCGCCTCTTCACTAAGCATTGGCTTTGTGATTTCGGTTTTGATGGGGGTTGGCTCAATTGTTGTGTCATTCTTTGTTGGCGTGCCAGCCATGTATTTGGTGCTGTTCGGCTTTGGTGTACCATATGTGCTGCTAGAAACCTTGTTCTTGTTCCGCAAGCTGGAAAAACGCTATGCGGCAATAGAGGTGTAGTATGAAAAAGTTGATGATGTTTTTAATGATCGCCATTCCGCTTGTGGTTGTTATAATTGTAAACCTTACAACAACTGCTGTGCGCGGTGATGTTAATATCGCAGTTGATAAAATAACTTTAAGTCAGGACTACGAAATTGCAAATGTGGGCGATAGTGAATATTTAACCTACCACATTCAGCCAGAAACCGCCACAAACAAAGATGTTGTTTGGGCAAGCGATAACGAACAAGTTGCCACAGTTGACAATACTGGCCGTGTGGACTTTGTTGGCATTGGCAAGGTTCGCATTACTGTAACCACCTTAGACAACAACAGAAATGCGGAATGCTCGTTTTATGTAACCGACACCAAAGTGCATCAAGTGGTGCTTACCGCAAAACAAAATTTTGTATATGTAAACAAAACATTGCAACTTACCGCCACCGTGTTGCCATACGAAGCAGTTAACAACCATGTAAACTTTGTAAGCAACAACCCAAGCGTTGCCGAAGTGGATTCTAACGGCAAGGTAACTGGCATAAGCGAAGGATACGCAACCATAACCGCCACCTCGGAAGACGGCGGGCTGCAAGGCGTGCTTGATTTGGAAGTGTGGAATCCGGTTACTGGGCTGTCGGTTGAAGAAGACACGATTGTAACCTCGCAGACGACCGAACAGATTTACTATCAGATTCAGCCAGAAAATGCCACAAACCGCATGGTTAATTTTGAAGTGGACAATTTGTCTGTAGCCTCTGTTAGCCAAACTGGTCAAATCACCTTTAAACAAGCGGGCGAAGTTAATGTTACAATAACCACGGTTGACGGCGGATTTAGTAAGGTTATAAAATATATTTACACGGACGGATACGCCTACTCGCTTGATGTAAATTTTGCATATATAAGCATGACGGTTGGCGATGCGGATATGTATTTGGAATACACCCTTACCCCAACCAACATAAGCAAAACCAAGGTTGAATTTGTGTCGGATGACGAAGATGTTGCCTATATAGTAAGCGAACGATATCTACACGCTAATATGGGTGGCGGAACAACCATTCGCGCACGGGTACACAAAAATGCGGATGAAGTTATTGAAATTCCAATCCCTGTTATGATAAAAAGTCCGGCAACTGGTGTGCAGATTGAAGACGGAATTACTGCAACCAACACCTATCAATTAAAGCCAACAAGTCTGCCAGAAGATTCCACTAACGAAGAATATTTCTACCATATAGATGAGCAATATTCTTCACTTGCCACGGTTGACGAAACAGGCTTGGTAACATTTACTACCGACCAGCCTTGCACGGTTGAAATAAAAATTTATGCAAACGAAGACAACAGCAATGTGTTTACCACAACCAAGGTTACATACACTGCCAACATGGCAAGCAGTTTTAATTTGATTGACCATGATGTTGATGTAAAAATTGGTGAAGTTATAAATTTAAACTACTCCTACACGCCAAAAAATGCAACTGTGTTGCCGCTTACAATTACGCTTTTATCTAGCACACCTTGGATGCACAAGGGTGAAGTTGTTCAAATTTTAAACAACAAAATCGTTGCAGTTGGTGGCGGAAAAGCCGCTGTTAAATTGGAAATGACCTTATATGACGGCAATGTGGTGGAAGAAGTTTGCAACATTAATGTTAAGGTTGATGTAACAAAAATCGATATAAACCTTAAACTAGATTATTTCAACAACCAGTATGTCACCGCGGAAAAAGAGGTTGAATTTGCGGGCGAAATCTATCCAACAGATGCAACAAATCAAACCATTGTATGGTCGATTGATGACCACAACCTTGCATCAATTGTTGGCAACAAAATTGTGTTTAGGCAGGTTGGTGTGATAAAACTTAGCGCAACCATAGATGATGTTGAAAATAGTGTGGAAATTTACTACACTGGCTCAAAACCAATTTATGCTGAACTTAAAGCGATAAAAGACCAAACAACTTGCGACATTCCGCAAAAGATTATGGCGGGCGAAAGTTTTGAAATTGTGGTAAATAAAATTATACCATCTAACTTAGCCGACCCAACAATTTCGCTGCAAACCACCAACCAGCGCGCCACTGTAAACGGAAATGTTATTGAAGTTAACAACAACAAAGTTACCGCACTTACAAGCGGAAGCGCAACCGTGGTTATATATGTCTGCCACTGGTTAAGATACAGCGTAAACATAGTGGTGGAAAAGTTGCCAGAAAGCATTGTGGTAAATCAAGACGGCGCGCAAATCACCACACAGTCGATTGAACTTTTGTACTCAGTTTTGCCAGAAGATGCGTCAAACAAAGCGGTTAAATTTGTTGTTAACAACACAGATATTGCCGAAGTTGACGGCGCAACGCTTACCTTTAAACAAAACGGCGTGGCAAAGATTACTGCATACTGCTTGGCAAAACCAGATGTTAAACTTGACTTTACAATTGAAAAGATTGAAACTAGCGCAAAACGCATCTCGCCTAATGAGCAAAATATATCAGTTAACAAGGGCGACATTTTGGTGTTTGATATAAGCGAAGAATATTCAATTTCAATATTAGACAGCAGTCCAATTGTTGACGGGCAAGAAGTTGCAATGGTTGATGGCAAATATTTAAAAACAACTGGCGCGGGCAAAGTTAACATTCAAATTTCAACTGCAACCTTAACTTACAGCATGCAGATAACAGTAAACCAACTTGTTGAATCGATTAACCTAATAAGCGATTTGGATTTTGTGGATAACGAATATATATTCGCAAACAATTATGTTGACCTAGAATTTGAAGTTAAGCCAGACTTTGCCATAAACCTTGATGTTAAAATTTCAATTATTAAACAGACATCAACTGACGGCATGGGCAACAACTGGGTATATCTAGTTGGCAAGCGCATTTACTTTACCAAGGCGGGCAGCGCAGTTATTCAAGTTGACTCGCTTGACGGAAACGCAACTGCAATCTATCACCTGCGCTACACTGCGGGAGACGCAATTGACGCCACACTTAATGTTGAAGATACCCTTGTTTTGGAAGTGGGCGAACAAAAGCAGATTGAACCTGTACGCTGGTTGCCGAAAGACACAACCAACACCGCATTTGTGCTTATGGAAGATTCCATTACTCCAAACAAGGTTATAAGCGTAAACAACAAAACCAAGACCATAACCGCGCTGTCTAGTGGGGAAACAAAACTTATTGTTGAACTTTCCAACGGCATAACAAAAGAGATTGTGGTTAGGGTAAGCAAAAAGGTAACAGACATTGATGTGGCAGAAGATGCGCTTACTTCAAACGAAAGATACACTATTGTTGCAAGCGCAATTCCTGCCGATGCCACAAACGCAACTTTGGCATTTGAATTACTGCCTAACGACATTGCAACAATTGAAGATAATGTGCTTGTGTTTAAAAAGCCAGGCACGGTTAAAGTTGTGGTAAGTTCAACTGACGGCAGCGATGTTAAAAAGACAATTTCAGTTACCAGCACAATGGGTTATCTAAACAAAATTGAACTTGAAAACAGCAGTTTAACCTTAAACAAAAATCAATCAACAACCTTAAATGTTAAAGCATATCCAACCGACACGCAAGCAAAAGATATTCAATATAAAATTCTATCAAGCCAAGCGGCGGACGGAAGCGATAAAGAAGTTATTCGTTTGTCCGCTGACGGCACAATTGAAGCAATTTATGGCGGCAAGGCAAAAGTGCGCGTGTTTAGCCATAATTATGGCGGGGAAGAAATTTTTGCCGACTGCGAAATTACAGTTTTAAGCCCAGTGGAAAGTTTTGACCTTACCTTTGACCACAAAATTGACTACTATCAAAGCGCGTACACAACAAGCAAAAATGAAATTGGTTTCACCACCCGCTTTGTGCCAGAAGATGCGCTTATCCGCACACTTAAATTTGAACTTTCAAGCGACATTGCAAAAGTGGAAGGCAACAAAATTGTGTTTAATCAAATTGGCAGGGTGACGGTAAAAATAACCAGTGACGACAAGTCAAACGGCGAAATATCAAAGACCTACACCTTCTACTACGCGGGCAACAATTTGATTGAAGCAAGTTTGAACGAACTTGGCATTGAAAATGGCGTTATAAAATTAAAAGCGGGCGAAAACTTTAAATTTAATTTGTCTCGCACGCTGCCTAGCGATAACGACAATTTAACCTTCTCAATCAAAAACATGTTTGAAGCAAAGGTGGATGTAAACAAATCGGTTGCGCACTTTGACTCCGACACCATCTATGCTGACCATGGCGGAAACGCAATCTTTGACCTATATGTCAACAACCTTATGCTTAGAGAAATTTCCCTTGTTGTAACACAAGATGCAACCGATATAACTATTTGGGGCGACACTGAGATTTACATCTCTCAACAGCGGTACGCAATTGACGCCACTGTTTACCCAAGTGATTCAACCCAGAACAAACTTGGATATTCTGCCAACGGAAGTGAAATTGCCGAAGTGGGCGCAAATGGTGTGGTTGTGTTTAAAGAATTTGGCACGGTTAAAATTACCGTTTATGTTGTAAGCAACCCAGCCATATCTAAAACAATAACTATACAATATACTAAAGAATTAAAATCCATTCAATTTAGCGCAACGCGTGACAAGATGTTTGTAAACGAATATGTTGACCTAGTTGTTATTCCACAACCTTTTGATGCGGAAGACTTTGAATACGAACTTTTCCTTGAAGATAACGACATTGCAAAACTTGAAAAGCGCGATGAAGGCTATCGACTTAAAGGCTTAAACAAACAAGGCGGCACGGTTAAAGTTGTTGCAAAAGTTATTGGCAAAGATATGTCTATTGAAAAGGAATTTACTTTCTACGACAAAATTAAGGATATAGAATTAACTCCATCCACATCCAAAGACAATTTTGGTATGGGTGGATATAGAGTGTTTGGCAACCGCTTCCTTGACAGTTCAAATAAGTTTATCAACACCTATCAAATGGAAGCAAAAACAAATCCTTCTAACGACCTTAAAAACTTGCTGGTTTGGACATCAAACAACAGCCAAGTTGCAACGGTTGACCAAAATGGTTTGGTAACAGTATTGTCGCCGGGCAAGGTTACAATAACGGTTAGCCAAATTGCACCTTATGAAGATGCGCTGGTTACAAGCAATAGTTATACATTCACCTTTGTAAACGGCATTAATGTGGAAAATTTTGACCAGTACGTGGTCGCATACGCACAGCTTTCAGAAGAAAACAAAGGCAAAAATGAAAATTACACCGCGCTTGTGCTTCAAAACGACATAATAATTGAAGATACAGACGACACCAAAACAGTAGTTATTTTATCCAACCTATACGGCAATGGCTACATGCTAGACCACTCAAAAGTGGCAGTTGGCGGGCTACTATATCACTTTGAAATTAACAGAAACAATCTGGTTGTGGACAATGTGGTGTTAAGGGGATACGGCCTTGGCGAAAAAGATTCGCTTAGCACATTAAAAGAAAAAGGCACGACGCTTGGCATAACTGCATCCACTGGTGTGCTGTTGTACAATTCAAGGATTGAAAACGGCCACATCAACGTTATTGTTGACCGCTCGGTTGTTGAAATTAAGGGCTGCTTGTTCTTAAACAATGCGCTGACTGGTATACGACTTGAACACAACAACGATGGTCCGGCAAGCGTGCTTACTGTGGAAGATTGCATTTTCTCAAACAGCCTTTTGGCGGGCATAATATTAAATCCAAAGAAAAATGTTTCTGGTCAGGAAGACACCTTAATTTTAAAAGGCACGGTGCGCTTCTACAACTGGATTACACTTGACGATGCGGTTGAAGGCTTTACCGAGGATATAGAAAAGCTGTTAAAAGCGCTTGGCTTTGATGTGTTGATGCCAACACTTATAAGGCAAGTTAAAGACATTTTATCAAGGCAAGCCAACATGTCGTTTGTTTATAATGATGTAAATTACTATCACCTTGGCGTGGCAAAAATCAATATTGAAGATTTAAAATGGGGCAGCAGTGCATCATATGACCGAACCGAACTAGATCCAAAATGTAACTACAACGACGCATATGTAAGCGGGATAATTTCGCTTGGTGTGGTAAGCTGCAAACTTGAAGTGCGTGGCATAACCTTTACCAACAACACCCCATTTATTAAGCCATGGGAAAAATATACGGACAATCAAGGCATCTTGCTTGGCATTAGGCAACCATCAAGGTTGTAACAAAAAGGAAAAGGTATGAAAAAACAACTAAAATTTGTAATAATAATTTTGTTGCTGGCAATTGCCTGCGTACTTTTTCCTATGCCTAGCTATTTTAACAGAATTAACAAAGTTGACGCTGCATCCATTGTGAATGTGTCGGGTAAAAAAATCACCCTTACTGGCTTTGTAAATAGCAAGCCAAGACACTATTTTGTTGACGACAGCGAAAACAGCACGCTTGTAAACGCAACCTATAAAGATTGCGGCGGCGAATATTATTCTATTGTAAACGACGGCTCACAACCAGCAAGCGGCAGCAGCACATATCACGCATCAATGGATATGGAGCCATTTATTGCAAACGGCTTGCTTTACGCACAAGCCACAGCAAAAGTGACGGTAAACAAAAACACAAATTTAAAAATTACGCTTTCCGCGGGCGAATCTTCGTGCGAAGTGCAAAGCGAATTTGATGATGGCGGAAGTTGTTTGCTTGTCTCCCCACTGCTGCCAATTACCAACATTAATGATGATATAGAATTCCGCTTTTCAACCCTGCAAGATGGAAAGGTGCAATTCCAAATGGATGAGCCAACCATTTATATTCACACCGAAATAAATTCAATTACGCTTGACCAAGCCGACCAAGAAGTGTCGCCGGGCCAAACCTTAAAAATAAACGCGTACAACGACATCACCCACCTTACTGGGCAATCATCTGGCAACTTTATGTACTACGCAAAAAAGCATCACCAAATAAACTATGAGTTTGTTTCTGGTGAAGATTATGTTAAAATTATTGGTGACAGCTTTGTTATTAAAGACGATGCGCCAATTGGCGAAACTATTGTGTTTAGAGTGTATTCAAACAAAAACACCTATTCGCAAGAAATAATTCAATCATCTAACTATGTTACCCTTACAATAACTGACGGCATAAGGGTGCAGGTGCATAGCGACTTTAAAAACCCAGCCGTGTTTACAGGCGAAGGCGTTTATACAGAAAATAGATATATCACCCTATCGGTAATGCCAAACAAAGGATATAACTTTTTGGGCTGGTATGTAAATGGCAGCGAAGAACCAGTTTCAACCGAGCCAACATTGCTTACAAGGATTCATCGCGGCGACTACATATTTGCCAAGTTTACAAAAGAGATAACCATAACTGGTCTGGAAGTGCGAAACCGCATCTATGACGGCAAAACCGAAATCAATAGCGACAATATAAAAGTTTTGTTTGCTGATGGCGATGTGGAGGAAGGGCATGAAGTTGGACTTAAAAATGTTACCTATTCGTTCGCGGATGCAAATGTGGGGAAAGGCAAAACCATTATTGTTACTGGTGACGACATTGCGCTTGACGGCAAAAACAGCGATATTTATGTTGTTAAGGGCTTGGATAGTTTAAAAACAAATGCAATCCCAATTTCGTATGGCGAAATTATTAAGCGCGACACAATTGTTACGCCAAACAAAACGCAAAAGCAGTACGGCGATGTTGACCCAGAACTAAGCTTTGTTGCATCCAATTTGGCTGACGGACAAAGTAGACTGGAAGGCCATTTGCAGCGCGAACAAGGCGAAGAAATTGGAACATACGCCTTTACAATTGGCGACTTAGTTGAAAGCAATCCAAATTACAACATCATATTTAACAACATCGAATTGTTTGAAATTACTCAACGCGTGCTGCGCTTGGAAGGCTTGAACGTAAACGAAAAGATTTATGACGGCAATTCAAATGCAACAATAAGCGCGCGGCTAGCAAACATTTATAACGGCGAAGATGTGTCGGCAAGCATAAGCGGGCGATTTGTAACAAGCAATGCTGGTTTTAGTGTGGAAGCATATGTCACTAACATTGAACTAAGCGGCGCGGACAAAGATAATTACACAATACAAGATTACGCCCTACCTATTTATGGTGACATTCTTAAACGGCAGCTTACCGTAACCGCAATTGACAGCGTTAGGATGTATGGCGAAAAATTAAATTTGGATTACAAGGTTGACGGGCTGTTAAGCTTTGATAACCTTACGGGCGAACTTGCAGTTGACAACTATCATGTTGGCACGCGACAAATTCTGCTTGGCAGTTTAAACAACCCTAACTATCAAATCAGCTTTGTGGGCGCAAATTGCGAAATTGTTAAACGCCCAGTCTATGTAACCGCAGACAGCAAATCAAAAACATATGGCGATGACGACCCAGAACTTAGTTATTCTGTTTCCAACCTTGTTAATGGCGACAGCTTGACTGGCAAACTAACGCGCGTTGCGGGCGAAGATGCTGCGCTATATAGTATTTTGCAAGGCGATGTATCTAATCCAGATTATGAAGTGGTTTTCACTGGCAATCTGTTTGAAATTGTTAAGCGCGAAATTACAGTTGACATTCAATTTTTGGATAAACAATATGACGGCACCGCGCATGCGGACTACACGGTTAGTTACACCAACAATATAAAAAATGTTGACTTCAAACTTCAACTTGATGCAAATTTAACCAATTTAAATTGTGGCAATTCGTCTGTTAAAGTTGTTAGATGCGGCGTGTTGGGCGAAGATAAAAATTACACCTTTGTCTACAACTATAAAAACACAGAAATTGTTGTTTCAAAAAGGGATGTTGTTATAACGGTTGATTATTTAAGCAAGTTTTATGGCAGCCCAGACCCAGACATTACATATACGGTTAAAAACATTGTGGCTGGCGAACAATTGGTGGGCGAAATTGGGCGTGAAGAAGGTGAAAATGTTGGCAACTTCGCCTACTATCTTGACACGCTTAACAACCAAACAAATCCAAATTACAACATCACACTAACAAGCGGCTATTTTGAAATTAAACCAAAACGGCTGCACATTCAAATTCCGCACAAAGAAAAATATTTTGGCGATGCCGAACCAGAAACTTTTGATTACAACTTGTTAACCGAACTTGCATTCAACGAAAAACAACAAGATGTGTTTACGGGTTATATATCTCGCCAAAGCGGAGAATATGTTGGGGTTTACCCATACGATTTATCCACCCTATCAGTTGGCGACAACTACGTGCTTGTGTTGGATGACGACCAAAACTTTATTATCAACAAACGACCAGTTAATGTAATTTGCCGTGACGCAACAAAAGTTTATGGCGATGACGACCCAGAGTTTAAATATGATGTTGAAGGCGAGGTGGAAAACGAAAAATTGTATGTTCAAATCCGCCGCAGTGAGTACAGCGAAGATGTTGGTAGTTACGAATTGATTTGCACCACCACAAACGATTCGCGCTACACAATCAGCTTTGTGCCGGCCAACCTTACAATTTCACCTGCACCAATCAGCATAAAGGTGTATGACGATATAGAAAAGGTTTATGGCAACGCCGACCCAACTTTTGATTTTATTATCACCTCTGGCTATTTAAAAAACAACGACCGGCTTGAAGATATTATCACGGGCGAAATGAAAAGAGACGAAGGCGAAACAATTGGTTTTTACGATATTGAACAAGGCAGCTTCTCGCTTGGCAAAAATTACGACCTTACATTTGAAGCGGGCAAAATGGAAATTAAAAAGAAAGAAGTTACCATTTACGCCTTGTCGGCAAGCAAAAATTATGGGGATAGCGACCCAGAACTTAAATATAGTTTCAGTTGTGATGAACTTCCATTTGGCGACACTGCAAGCGGCAAACTTGTTAGAGCGGAAGGCGAATCGGTTGGAAGTTACCTAATTGACAACCAGCTGACTTTAAACGAAAATTATATTGTAAGCTATGTGGCAAACAGTTTGGTTATCACCCCGCGAGAAATTGAAATTGTGCCAAACAATTTATCCAAACAATATGGATATTTGGATGGCGAATTAACCTTTGATGTTGGCGAACAATTGGTGGGCGAAGACAGCCTTACAATTTCGCTTAGCCGTGTTGCGGGTGAAGAAGTTGGCAAATATAAAATGAGCTGTTATGTGCCATCAAACCCAACAAACGACAACTATTCAATTATATTTGGCGATTATTATTTCACCATTCTTCCGCGCGAAATTGTTGTGGAGGCGGATGGTCCAATTGCAATACATTATGGCGACCCAGAACCCGAACTCACCTACCACATCAAGTCGGGCGAACTTTTGGATGGCGACACAATTAAGGGCGAAATCTATCGCGAATCGGGCAATAATGTGCGCGTGTACAATATAATAAGCGCGCTTACAATCAACAAAAATTATAGGATAACATTCATTGCCAGCACTGTGGAAATTCTGCCACTTGAAATTACGATTGCAAGCAAAGACTACACAAAAATTTATGGGCAGAACGACCCTAAGTTTGACTATCAAATTATAAGCGAGCAAAAGCTTATCAACGGCGATGTGCTGTACGGAAACATCACCCGCATGTTGGGCGATGATGTTGGCGAATATCCACTTGTTTGTGGGGTTTATCACCCTAATTACAGCGTGACCATGTTGGACGCGAAATTGACGATTGCCAAAAAAGACGCCTATTTAATAACCACAATTTTTGACAAGGTGTATGACGGAACAACGCGCGCAATTTTGCGAAATCCATATGTGTCTGGCTTGATAGACAATGATGTAAGTTTGATGTACGACAGTGAAAATTGTGCTGAGTTTGCTTCAAGTCAAGTTGGCACAAACATAGGTGTAAAATTGCATGACATAACTTTGGCTGGCAGCAAGGCGGAAAATTACAATTTGATTATTCCAGTTGGGCTTAGTGCAAACATAACAAACAAGCAGATTGCAAGCAACGGTGTGGTTTTGTCAACAAACAAGGCAAATCTGTATGAAGATTATTCGCTTAATGTAACAACATCAAATTTAAGCAGCCGCACATTTAAAATGAAAAATCAACAATCGTGTATGCTGCTTGACATTTGGGTTGAAAATGGCGATGAACAAGTTGACTTAAACGGACAATTTTCAATCACACTAAAACTTTCTGACAAAATTTACAACAGCAGCAATATATATGTGTATCAGCGCATGGCGGACGGCGAAGTGCAACTAATATCCAGCCGCAAAGTTGAAAACGGCAGTTTGCTGATTTCTAGTTCGCAATTGGGCGAATTTTACATCACCACTTCAAACGACAGCTGGATTGACTATTCAACCTATGTGTCATCTGCAATTATTATAGTTGCCATCTGCCTAATTGGCGTTGCAATATTTAAGCATAAGAAAAAGAGCGGTAAAAATTAATCCCGCCTTTTTTGTTTTGCATTTTAAAAAATTTTCAAAAACTTTCTATTTTTTTCTTAAAAATTAAAAAAAGAGCAGTAAATTTGCTGCCCTTATTTTGACAAGTCTTCGCCCTTTTCTATCTTTGAAATGTTGTTGTAAATTTCTAAAATCTTTTCAATCTCTTCATCCTTTTCACAAGGTGAGCTTTCAAACAATATATTTTCAACATCTTGGGTAAGTTCGTCACTAAGTTGCTGCATTGGATTTAAGTCGTCCATATCAATAAGCGATTTTGTTGCGTAATAAAGCGAGCAATTTCCGTCTGCATAATATACCGGTATACAGTATACCGCATCGCTTGTTGTATACCCCCCATAGGTATTTCCAACAAAGCATACATCATCGCCCATTTTGGTTGCAATTTCTTGCCCAAGCTCGGTCATCTCTTCGCACCTATACAGCGCGCAATCGTAACTTAAATAGTCAATAAAATCAGTAAAATAATTTTTGGTAATCTCTTCTGTGCTTGTAAATTTTTCGCTTGTAAAATAATTTATAGTATAGTTTTTATCTCCGTCCGAAAACAAAATTGAAAGGTAGTATTTTTGTGGACTTTCGCTGTACGAATTGGATGGAAAATAGTTGATTGACAAAATGTTGTCAACCCTTTCAATCTTTTTGTTATTAAGCAAATTGTTTGCATCTTGCAAAACAAAACCTTTAATTTGTTTGTCTAGCACTTCTTTTTCTTCATCAGAAAAGGTGTCAAACACAATTTGCCCGTTGTCGTCAAATTCCAAATCTTCGTCAAACACATTTTGGGGAGAGAATGGGTCAATGGTTAAATCTTCATTTTTTACTGCGCACGACCTGGCTGAGTTATAAATTACAAGTGTGCCAACCAAGCCAACAAAACCAATTCCAAGTCCAGCAAGTATCCTTCTAAGTCGCCTTAGCCTTCTCCCTTTTTTAACTAATTTTACTTTAACATTCTTCATACTTTCATTTTACCACACTACGATAGTTTTGTCAATACCCTATTTTATAACTATATATTGATAAAATCCATAAAATTTTAACTAAATATGGAAAAAATTTTCAAATTTGGTATTGACAGCGCGATTTTTTTGTATTATAATTAATTTAGTAGGTAAAAGGAGCAAAATATGGACAAGGTTTACAACATTTCTTGCTCTTGGCAATTGGACACAAAACCCACCTCAGTTCCGCTTGACGGCAAATGGGTTGGTCAATTCATCTGTAAGGATAACAAAATTTTTGGCGTGGCGTACGAAACAAACGACAATTCAAGCAAGTGTTTTTTGATTGTTGGCTCGTTTGTTCACGACAAAGGGATTGTAATTACAAAAATTTCAACTGAAAAGAAGTTCGACACCACTTCGTTTAAATTGCACAAAACTGGCAACGCATACTCTGGCACTTTTGCGATTGAAACGCAATTTGGTTCAAATGTTATTGGCAAAAGCATGGCGGAAATAAGTCAAGCAGCTATATTTGTTGACCCAAAAGATGTTGAGCTGCAATATCGCACCGCCAAAAAGGATATTCAAGAGTTGAACGGTTTGGGCAAATTTTTGTTAAATGATTTGGAAAACCCAGCCCGCCTTGAAAAGTTGGAAAAAGAGTTGGAAAATCTAAAATAAAATCAAAATTAATTCATTATATTAAAAAAAATCAGCATTCGTGTTGATTTTTTTAATATTTTTTATTAATTTTTTGTAATTTTTTAGTTATTTTAGTTCACATGTCGAATAATGGGGTATATTGTAGTTTTCCACATTTTATACACAAGTTATCCACATTTTTATCCACTTTTTGTGGACAACATCAATTTTTAAGCATTTTTTAATGTTTTTTAATAATTTTTTGCATTTTTTTATTAATTTTTAAATATTTATCCACATCAATATCGTTTTACTTTTTGTTTCGTTTTTGATATAATAAATATATGAATAATTATAAACCACTTAAACAACTTAAAAAATTTAAATCAGTCTGCCTTATTGGGCATCTTTCGCCAGATACTGATGATTTTGCAAGCTTAGTTTGTTTCAAACATTTTTTAGAAAGCAAGTTTAAACTAGCGAATGTGGATATTTTTGCTGAATATAACAAAGTTTCAAACAGTTTGCAGGCTATAATAAGCAATACTAAAATTAATCCAACACCAAAACAGTATGATTGTGCAGTTATGATGGATTGCCCTAACACTGAGCGATTGGGCAAGTTTAAAGACCTATTTGTTAATGCGCCATACAAAATTGTTATCGACCATCATGCAACAAACGATTTTTGCGGCGATATAAATATTGTAGAAAATATAAGTTCAACCTGCGAAATTATATTTAAAATTATGCGGCAGTTTAAATACACCCCAACCGATGACGAATATGAAAAACTTTATTGTGGGATACTTGCAGATACAAACGGATTCGCTGTTGGCAATTTTGATGAGCAGACTTTTAAAATTGCTGCCGAATGTTCAAAACATGTTAATGTAAAAAAATGTTATAAGCAAAGTTTAGTCAATAAATCGCTTGCCAACATGCAGATGCTTGCTGTGGCAATTTTAAATGTTGAACAATTTGAAAACAACAAAATTGTCTTTACAAAAATATTAAATAGTGACATGCAAAAGTATCACGCCAGCAATGACGAATTGTATGGAATATCCAATCAATTAAATGGAATAGAAGATGCAAAAATCATATGCGTCTACTCAAATCGTGGTAGCGCCAACTACGTAAGTTTCCGTACAAAAGACGATTACGATATATCCAAATTGGCAAAATCATATGGGGGTGGAGGGCATCCCGGAGCGGCAGCTTTTATAACAGATTTATCTTATACCGATATTAAAACCGAACTTCTACCCAAGCTTAAAAAGATACTTAAAAGCAAACAAAAAAGATAGTTTAAAACTATCCTTTTTTTATCTAAACATAATGTCATAAATTCTATCCAAATCATCTTGTGAATAATAGTCGATATAAATCCTACCCTTTTTGTCGTTACCAATTAACGAAACCTTTGTCCCCAGTTTCCGTTGTAGATTGTTTATAAATTCTTGCAATTCACTGCTTGCCATTTGGGCAATCTTTTTCTTTTTGGATTTACCTAAAACGGCTTCAACTTCACGTTCCAAATCCCTTACCGTTAATTTATCTTTTGCCACCTTCTTTGCCAAGGCTAATTGTGAGGCATAATCGGTTACCACAACCAAGATTTTGGCATGCCCAAACGATATTTTACCCTTTTCAACCAACTCCAACACTTCTGGATAAAGGGTTAATATTCTAACAGTATTGGTTACCGATGGACGGCTCATACTCAATCTTTCAGCCACTTTTTCTTGTGTCAAACCAAACTCTTCCATAAGCCGTTTAATACCTTTTGCAAGCTCAACTGGGTTTAAATCTTCACGTTGCAAATTCTCAATAATCGAAATTTCAGCCACTTGTTTTTCGTTATAATTCTTTACTATTGCATCAATTTCATCCAATCCTGCGATTTTTGCAGCCTTAAATCTTCGTTCGCCCGCAATAATCATATACCCGTCTGGCATTTTGTTGACTATAATAGGTTGAATAAGCCCGTGAATTCTAATACTCTCAGCCAATTCGTTTAAACTATCCTTATCAAAGTTCTTTCTTGGCTGATTTGGATTTGGATATATTTTATCCATTCTAATTTTTTGTACATCACCATGTCTCATTTCAAATTGTGTAACATTTTGGCTTGGCTTATCTTCTTTTTTTACATCAACTTCATCATCGTAGACTTTTAAAAGACTATCCAGCCCCCTACCTAATCCTTTTTTCATACTTTCTCCTTGGTTCTACATAGAACTCACTATTATAATAAAAAAACAAAACCCAAAAGTCAACGATTTTTTGATAAAAAACGCAAAAATTCTAAATTTATAGTGAATTTTTATTGAAAAATGGATAATATTGCAAATTTTAAGCTGAACATAAAGCAAAATAAAAAAGGATATAAATCATATATCCTTTCCAATCTTGTTCTACATAGAACCGACTTTATTTCTTTTGCCTTTTTATAAACTCTTGCGATAAGGCTAGGTAAGCAGCCGCCCCTTTACTTTTCCCGTCATACATCAATATTGGCATTCCGTGGCTTGGACTTTCTGCAAGGCGAATATTTCTTGGAATAGTTGTCTCGTAAACAGTAGTACCAAAGTGTTTTTTAATTTCTTCCGACACTTGAGCAACTAGGTTGCTTCTATTGTCCTTCATGGTGAGCAAAACCCCTTCAATTTCAATTGCTGGATTTAAATGTTTTTTAATAAGGCGAACAGTGTTCATAAGCTGACCAAGCCCGACCAAAGCAAAATACTCACATTGAATAGGAATTAAAATTGTATCACTTGCTGTAAGAGCATTTACCGTAAGCAAGCCAAGTGAAGGTGGACAGTCAATAAATATGTAATCATATTGGTTTTTAATGTCGTCCACGGCTTGCTTTAAAATCTTTTCGCGGTTGTCCAAATACACCAAATCTACTTCTGCGCCCGCTAAATCCACGGTAGAAGGCACAATAGTTAAATTTTTTTGTACACTTGGATAAGCAACAGACTTGATATCGCATTCACCAAGCAGAACTTCGTATATTGTATCCTTTTCTTTATCAACTTCTACGCCGACACTTTGGCAAGCATTACCTTGCGGGTCCATATCTATAAGCAGCACCTTTTTACCCGCGTCTGCCAAATATGCAGCCAAGTTAACGCAAGTGGTGGTTTTGCCAACTCCACCTTTTTGATTTGTTACTGAAATTACTTTTCCCATATCTTTCTCCACAATAATAATATATCATTTTTTTAATTTTTGCAATAAATTTCTTAAAAACGCAAAAATTATATTAAAATTTTCAATATTTTTGCTTATTTGTTAAAATTTTGTATTGATTTTAATAAGATATAATACAGCAAATTATAAAATACAAAGCCCTACACAAACTAACCATAACAAAAATGTTGACAATCGTCTAATAATTAGGTAGAATAAATAACAATGACAAATGTTTTAAGCAATTTTTTCGGCAGTGTGTTTGGCGACAACATAATACTTGCCACAATATTGATTTCCATGGTCCCAATAATCGAACTTAGGGGAGCAATTCCTTTTGCCACCAATTCGGGAATTTGGCAAACAATCGCCATGAACAATTGGCAAGCCTTTGGTTGGAGTCTTTTGGGCAGTTCGCTGATAGTACCAATAATCGCACTAATTTTCATCCCAATAATCAACTGGTTAAAGCGCACAAAATTATTTGGTAAACTTGCTAGCGCCATAGAAAACCGAATAAAAGGTAAAACAGAGAAAATAGACGGCGCGAACGAAAAAAGCGCAAGGTTTAGCCGCACATACTGGAAAAAGATTTTGGCAGTGTTTGTGTTTGTTGCTGTCCCTTTACCGCTTACTGGTGTTTGGACTGGCAGTTGTGTTGCAGTATTTTTAGGATTGGATTTTGCATCAACTTGCATAACCGTAATATCTGGCAATGTGGTTGCTGGACTTTTGATAACCCTAATTCTACAATTCTTCCCCGCACTTAACGACTATTTGCTATATGTATTCTTAGCAATTGTTGCAATAGTTATAATCTACGAAATCATTCGCCATTTTGCAAATAAGCACAAAAACAACAACATTCAAAATTAACATGCAGGGTAGGGGTATATCTTACCTTTTTTGTTTTCCTAAATCTTTTATGGGTGATGGGGTATAGTCAACCACAAATCATCAACAACAAAACATCGTTATTTTCAAATATAAAAATAGTGGGGTGGGGTATATAAAAAACAAGCATTACGCTTGCTTTATTTTGCTTTTAAATTTTGTTCTAACATCTTTTGCATGTCGGTGTGCAATTTTAATGCTTGTTTAACTTCTTTTGCGGCTGCTGGCGTGGCTGGATAAAAACCTTTTTCATTCATTATTTTAAAGATTTTTAAATCGTGTTGCATTGCACATGCTTGATTTTCAGCAAACAATGCTCGCAACTGTTCGTTTGAACATTCAATTGAATACTGCCCATACGCATGAATTAAAAATTTGTGTGCAATCAGTGCGTCTTGCAAAGTGTTCTGCGTGTTGAATTCCATTATTTATCCCCTCCTTCAGCATTGGCTTTTAAATAGTTTAAAAGTTTTGCATGGTTGGCCTTATGCTCATCCGCCATGCTTTTAAACATGGTTTTAAGCGGCTTCTCGCTTACTGCTTGTTCGCAAAACTTCATTTTTGTAGCCATCCAATTTTCGTAGGTCATCATTTCGTTTAGCGACATCAAATCTTTGGTTGTAATCATTTTTTTCATAAACCCTCCAAATAAATGTTTGCCAACAATTAAAATAATAAACCTATCATATATAAAAACCGCGCGCAAAAGCCATCTGTATTAATCCCGACAAAAAATTTACATATGGATATAAAAATAAAACCACACAATTTTGTTTAAATTTTAAAAATTTTTCAAAAAACTGTTTACTTTTCAAAAAATATTTGATATAATATCAACGCTTACAAATCAGCATGCACCCATAGCTCAATTGGATAGAGCGTCGGTCTACGGAACCGAAGGCTGGGGATTCGAGCTCCTCTGGGTGCACCAAAAAAGCACATTTGTGCTTTATTTTTTTTACAAACAAGGTAAACGCATTTGGTTGATATTAAATACTAAGCTTTCCACTGCCAGTTGGCAATTTCGGGCATATCAACTCCATGCTCGCGAATGTAAGCGGCGTGTTTTGACAATTTTTGTTTCATTTCCTTTTCAATTTTAGCCTTAACTTGTGGGTCAATGTTTAAATATTTCAGCGACTTAATCATCAAATGATAGCGGTCAATTCCATTTTTAACCCGCATGTCAAATGGGGTGGTAATTGTGCCTTCTTCCATATAGCCAGACACGTGCAAATTTTGGTTGTGTCGATTGTAGGTGAGTTGGTGAACAAGTTGTGGATAGCCGTGGAAGTTGAAAATAATTGGCTTGTCGGCGGTAAAAATTTTATCGTACTCGGCATCGGTCAGTCCATGCGGATGCGCCTTGCTTGAAACCAGCTTCATCAAATCCACCACATTAACAAACTTAACATTAAGTGTAGGCAAATATGTTTTTAAAAGCTGTACAGTTCCAAGCGCTTCAAGCGTAGCAGTGTCGCCACATCCAACCACAACAAGGTCGGGATTTTTTGTGTTGTTTGCGCCCGCCCAAGTCCATTCACCAACCCCGCGCGCGCAGTGTTTTTTGGCGTCTTCCATATTCAGCCACTGATAGGATGGGTGTTTGCTTGCCACAATTACATTTACATAATTTTTGCTTTGTGCACAGTGGTTGTAGCACGACAGCAAGCAGTTTGCATCGGCAGGCAGATATATGCGCACAACATCCGCCTTTTTATTTACAATATGGTCAAGCATGCCTGGGTCTTGATGAGTAAACCCGTTGTGGTCTTGCTGCCAAACATTGCTGGTCAAAATCAAGTTTAGCGAAGATATAGGTTTGCGCCATTCAATTTCGTTGCAGCATTTAAGCCATTTTGCGTGCTGGCTAACCATGCTGTCAACCACACGGATAAACGCCTCGTAACTATCAAACAGCCCATGCCGGCCAGTGAGTAGATAACCTTCAAGCCAGCCTTCGCACATGTGTTCGGAAAGGTAACTATCCATAACCCGCCCGTCAGCAGCCAAGTTTTCATCGGTTGGCAAAATGCGCTCACCAAACGCGCGATTTTCGCTTTCAAAAACATGATAAAGCCGATTGCTTGCCGCCTCGTCTGGGCTGAAAATGCGATAGTTTTTGTTTGCTTTGTTAAGTTTAAAAATGTCCCTTATGTACGAGCTTAACACCAACATATCTTGCGCGCGTGCTGTGCCGTACCCGTCAAATTTAACCGCATACTTTTCAATGGCTGGCAATTTAAGTTCTTTAAGCAATCGCCCGCCGTTTGCATATGGGCTGGCTGTTATGCGCTTGTTGCCAGTTGGAATAACGGACGCAATTTCGCTTTTAAGTTTGTAGTTGCTGTCAAAAAGTTGGTCGGGGTGGTAGCTTAACAGCCAATTTTTAAGCTGAATTAAATGCTCATCTTTTGACATATCCAGCGGAATTTGATGCGCACGGAAACTGCCTTCAACAATTTTGCCGTCCACCTGTTTTGGACCAGTCCAACCCTTTGGTGTGCGCAAAATAATCATAGGATAGTTTTGTTTTTTGCCCGCCTTAATCTGCCTTAATGTCGACATGCAACTATCCATCGCCGCTGCCATTTTTTTGTGCATGGTCATGGGCTCGCTGCCTTCAACAAAAATTGGGGAGTAGCCGTAACCTTCCATAAGTTTTTTAAGCGTGCTTTTATCCATGCGTGAAAGTATGGTCGGGTTGTTTATTTTATATCCATTAAGATGCAAAATTGGCAGCACCGCGCCGTCATTTTGTGGGTGTAAAAATTTGTTGGAATGCCAACTTGTTGCAAGCGGGCCAGTCTCCGCCTCGCCATCGCCAACAATCGCCACTGCCACAAGATTTGGATTATCCAAAACCGCACCAAACGCGTGCGCAAGCACATAGCCAAGTTCGCCCCCTTCATGGATTGAACCCGGCGTTTCTGGCACTGCATGCGAGCCTATTCCGCCCGGGAAAGAAAACTGCTTGCAAAAGCGCGCCATCCCGTCATGGTCGCGTGAAATGTTTGGATAGTATTCGCTGTAAACACCTTCCAAATAGCTGTTTGCTGTCAAAAAATTGCCGCCATGTCCCGGTCCGGACAGCAGAATTAAATCTTGGTTGTATTTTTGAATTATCCTATTGCAATGCGCGTAAACAAAATTCTGCCCGGGCACTGTTCCCCAATGTCCAACCAGTTTTTGTTTAATGTCGTCTTTGCTCAATTCGTGGTCGCGCAAAAGCGGATTGTCCTTTAAATATAACTGCGCCACAGATAGGTAGTTTGCTGCGCACCAATACTTGTTTAATTTTTCTAAATAACTTGACGATGAAAATTTATCCATCTTTTCCCCCTAACAATATATTAACCCAAACAAAAATAAAAATCAACTTATTGTTTTGCGTTTTTAAAATAATTAAAAGTTATATGGTTTATTATATAGAATATCAACCTAAATTTGTTTTGCATTAAAAGGGTCAATCTAAATTTAACAAATCAGACATGCCATAAAGCGCGGGCGATTTATTTTCAATAAATTTACACGCCAAAATTGCGCCATCGCAAAAAACGCGGCGGCTTTGCGCGCTATGGCTTATGGTTAAACTTTCGCTTTCGCCAAAAATTTGCAGCATGTGTTCGCCAACCACTTCGCCCACGCGGTGTGCTGTTATTGTGGGTTGAATGCCTTGTTTGTTAAGCGCGGTTTTTATTTTTAGGCACGAACCACTTGGACTGTCTTTTTTGTGTTTGTGGTGGATTTCAGTAAGCACAAAATCGCAATTTTTAAGCGCGCCTAAATTTGACATCAACTTCAACATCACATTAAACATAATGCTGAAATTTGCCGACATAAAAATTGGAATATCTCGCTTAAATTCGTCAATAAGTTGCAAGTTTTGCGCGCTGTGATTTGTTGTGGCAATAACAATTGGAATGCGCTTCTGTTTTGCCAAAATCAAATTTTCCTTTAAACATTCGCTTGACGAAAAATCCACCACAACATCGGCATCAAAATCGTCTGCAAGCGTGCGATTATGTTTGTCTATGCCACAGTTTTCAATCTTCAATTCGTTTAGGCGCGCGCATAACATTTGCCCCATTTTTCCACACGCACCCACAACCAAAACTTTCATATTTCCTCCATTTTAATAAAAAATATGATTGTTCGCCCAAAAAGTTTACAAACATTCGCATTTGTGCTAAAATGCTTTTAAGGAGATATGTATGAGTATTTTATTAACTGGCGGGCTGGGATATATCGGCTCGCACACCGCGGTTGAACTTTTAAGCGCGGGATATGATGTGGTTGTTGTGGATAATCTGTCAAACAGCGACCTGTCGGTAAAAGATAGGATTGCGCAAATCGTTTCGTCAACGCGCAAAATAGGGGAAGACAATTTTAAGGTCTATGTGGGCGATGTTAGGGACGAAAATTTGCTTAACAAGGTGTTTAGTCAAAACAAAATTGACGCAGTGGTGCATTTTGCTGGGCTTAAAGCGGTTGGGGAATCCACAAAAAAGCCAATTGAATATTACGACAACAACCTTATTTCCACACTAAAACTTTTGGAAGTAATGCGCAAATTTAATGTTAAAAATTTTGTGTTTAGTTCGTCCGCAACCGTGTACGGGCAAGCAAAATCTATGCCTATTTACGAAGATTTTCCAGTTGGCGCAACCAACCCATACGGCCGTACAAAGTTGTTTATAGAAGAGATTTTAAAAGACCTTTACGCTGCCGACAATTCGTTTAATATTGCCATTTTGCGCTATTTCAATCCAATTGGCGCGCACGACAGCGGACTTATTGGCGAAGACCCAAACGGCATACCAAACAACCTTTTCCCATACATTTCGCGCGTGGCAACTGGCAAACTTGATTGTTTAAGCATTTTTGGCAACGATTATAATACCCCAGACGGTACCGGTGTGCGCGACTATATCCATGTGGTAGATTTGGCAAAAGGACATCTGTGCGCAATAAAAAAATTAGAACAAAATTGCGGACTGCAAATCTACAACTTGGGCACGGGTAAGGGGTATTCGGTGTTAGATATTGTAAACGCATACAACAAAGTGTGTGGTGGCAAGGTTAAATATAAATTTGCTCCACGCCGCCCCGGGGATATTGACATCTGTTACGCAAGCCCAGAAAAGGCAGAAAAAGAACTTGGCTGGCATGCTGAGCGCGACCTAGAAAATATGTGTAAAACAGGCTATAATTTTGAATGTAAAAAGCAAAAATAAGGTGAATATGGACACAGTAGTTGCACTTGCAACCCCGCCCGGAAATAGTGGGGTGGCAATTATCCGCATATCGGGGGAGGGGGCATATAGTATTTTGCAAAAACTTACCAAATCCAAGCAAAAATTTATCCCACGATATATGTATCTAAAAAAGATATATTTTAAAAACGCAAGCGATGATGCACTTGTTGTGTTTTTTGCCGCGCCCAACAGTTACACGGGCGAAGATGTGGTTGAAATACATGCCCATGGAGGGTATCACTTAGCACAAATGATTATTGATGCTTGTTTGCAATTTGGCGCAACCATGGCGGGGGCGGGAGAATTTAGCAAACGCGCATTTTTAAACGGCAAACTTACCCTTGACCAAGCGGAAGGGATAATGGATATAATTAATGCGGAGAGCGACATGCAAATAAGCATGGGTAGCAAACTTTTAAATGGTCAACTTGTTGAAATTATAGCCAATCAAGCCAACAAGTTAACCGACATTATTGCAGAAATAGAAGCAAAATTAGACTATCCAGAATACGAATTTTCTGCGCAAGAAACCAGCAATGTGCAACAAAATCTCGCCTTTATTATTGACGATTTGCGCGCGCTTTTAAACACAAGCAAAAACGGGCAAATAATAAAAAACGGGGTTAAAGTGGCACTTGTTGGCGCGCCAAATGTGGGCAAAAGCAGTCTGTTAAACGCGCTTACCAACACAAACAAGGCGATTGTAACCGAAATTGCTGGCACAACGCGCGATGTTATCGATGCGGAATATCAATTTAATGGGATAATTTTTAGGCTGTTTGACACGGCTGGCATACACGAAAGCGCAGATAAAGTGGAACAAATTGGCATAGAACGCGCCAAACAAACGCTTAACGATGCGGATATTGTGCTGTTGATTAGTGATAGTGATAATATCTGCACGCTAAATACCCCAAAGCCTATAATAAAAGTATTTAATAAAAGCGATTTATATACCCCCACACAGCATGCTGACACAACCAATAAAACAAAAACTACCAACAAAAATGTAGCATTGCACAATACCCTAGACGGGTATATTTATGTAAGTGCGCTTACTGGTGAAAATTTGGATAAATTAAAGCAGCAGATTTTTGATTTAACCGTCAACAAGCAAATTGACGGCAATGCTTTTTATCTAACCAACGCTCGCCACATCCAATGCGTAAGCAAGGCAATTGAATTATTGCTTCAAGCCAAGCAAACATTTGCAACCACCACTTTGGATATAACTGCAAATCTTTTAAAATCGGCTTGGCAATCGCTTGGCGAAATCACGGGTGTAACTAGCGATGAAGCAATTATTGACCGCATTTTTAGCAAATTTTGCTTGGGAAAATAAAAAAATCAATTTAATTTTAAGTTAAAACAATGTGGTTTGCATTGTTTTTTTATATTTTTTTATAAAAACAATTGAAAAATGCCATTTTTGTGATATAATTAGTGCATGGAATTTGTGGCAAGTTACGATGCGGTTGTTATTGGCAGCGGACATGCGGGGTGTGAAGCATGCCTTGCTCTTTCGCGCCTTAATAAAAAAACGTTGCTTACCACGCTTAATTTGGATAGCATTGCTTTTTTAGCATGCAATCCAAGCATTGGCGGTACGGCAAAAGGTCAACTTGCGCAAGAAGTGGACGCGCTTGGTGGTGAAATGGGGGTCAATACAGACAAATCGGTTTTGCAACTTCGCATGTTAAACTCGGGTAAAGGTCCAGCCGTTCAATCGCTGCGCGCACAAGTGGACAAAATTGTCTACCACACCAAGATGAAACAGACCTTGGAACATCAAAAAAATTTGGAAATTTTGCAAGGTGAAGTTGCCGAAATATTAACAAAAAACGGCAAAGTTATTGGTATAAAAACCGCGCTTAACGAATGTTTTGCATGTAAAGTGGTGGTGGTTGCAACCGGCGTTTATTTAAACAGTTCGGTTATAATTGGCGATTTTAAAAAATCATCTGGTCCAAATGGGTACGAGCCAAGCACGCTTTTAACCAGCTCGCTTAAAAAACTTGGCATTCCGCTTAGGCGTTTTAAAACTGGCACGCCTGCGCGCGTTGACGGTAAGACAATCGACTATTCAAAATTTGAATTACAGCCGGGTGAAAACAATTACAGTTTTTCCTATCTCGACAAGCCTAAAAAAAGCAAACTTCCTTGCCATTTGGGCTACACAAGCACTGCCATGCACGATTACATTCGCCAAAACATTCATCTCGCCCCGCTTTATTCGGGCAAAATTGAAGGGATTGGTCCGCGCTATTGCCCAAGCATTGAAGACAAGATTATGCGCTTTGCGGACAAAGAACGCCACCAGCTGTTTTTAGAGCCAGAAAGCACAAGCACGGACGAAGTGTATGTTCAAGGCATTTCAAGCAGCATGCCCGCAAATGTTCAGCGAAACATGTATCGCCTTATTCCGGGGTTTGAAAATGTTAAAATTATGCGCTTTGCCTACGCAATTGAATACGACTGCATAAATGCTACCGCACTTAAAAGCAGTTTGGAAAGCAAGTCGGTTAACGGGCTATTCTTTGCCGGACAGATAAACGGCACAAGCGGGTACGAAGAAGCAGCCGCGCAAGGCATTATGGCGGGGATAAATGCGGCAAGGTATTTAAATAATTTGCCTGCCGTGGTGTTGGGGCGCGACCAAGCGTATATTGGCGTACTTATTGATGATTTGGTTACAAAAAATATAACCGAACCTTATCGCATGATGACCAGCCGCGCGGAATATCGCCTTACCCTTAGGCAGGACAATTGCGACATCCGCCTTACCGAACTTGGCCACGACATTGGGCTGGTAACAAACAAGCGCTACAAACTTTACAAACAAAAATTGTTGCAAATCAAAAAGGTTACGGATGCGCTATCTTGCATGAAAAATCCGCAGCAGTTGGAAAGTTTGTTTAAACAAAAAAGTGAAAGTCTGCCAAAATCTGGCTTGACTTTAAAAGAGTGCATCAAGCGCAACAACATAACCATTTTTGACATTGCAAAACATTTTAATTTGTTTAAAGATATTTCACCTTCTGTTTTGGAATATGTCAACACTGAAATTAAATACGAAGGGTATATTAAAAATGAGCAAGACCTTATTAACAAAAACAAAAAATTGGACAACATTTCAATGCCCAATTTGGATTATAACACGCTTGCCGGGCTTAGAAAGGAAGCCCGCCAAAAATTAAACGATATCCGCCCGTCCACCATAGGGCAGGCAAGGCGGATTGATGGGGTAAGCCCAAGCGACATAAATGTGCTGCTAGTATATTTAAAATTGCACGGCAAAATTTAATTCACCGTGCTTTTTTGTTGTATGGTTATTATTTTTTTGTTTTTTTATTTGTTATTTTTTTATTTTGGCTTAGATTTTTGTAGCTTTATTTTTTAATTTTTACATCGCCAAGCAAATACCAATTGTCCGCATTTTTGCCTTCGCTACCCAACAAATAGGTAGGTTTTTCATCCGTTGCATTTTCAAACAAACCAACCGCCAAAGTGTAATTGCCTGTCTTAATTTTTTTGCCAAACAACACGGACACAGATTGGGTGACTTGCCTATTTGGTAGCCATGTTTTTGGGTTTAGGTCGGTTAGATATTTTTCAACCAAATTGCCATCCTTGTCAAGCAAACCAATATAAACCAAGCAGTTTTCATAAATAGGGGCAATGCCGTCATTTGCAAAAGTTAGCTTTATGGTGGATTTTTTGCTGCGGCTGATATTTTTGCGATATTGTGCCTTTTTCAGCCTAAAATAATACCCCATTTTGTTTGCAAGTTCGGCGCAATAGTCTTTGTTGTTGTTAAACCAATCCAAATCAAGTTCGATGTAAGAAGGCTTGGCAATGTTTATCGCCTCTTGCAGCCTTTGGTTGAAATACTGCTCGCGGTCGGGGATATAGTCGTCATAGTTGCCTGCATATTCAAACACAACGGGAAGTTTGCCATAACATTTTGCAAGTATATCTAAGCCGTTTGTGTAACTTACAATGCCATCGCGCCTTAAACTTACCCCCTCGTCAACAAGTTCAAGGTAGACATCATTAAAATCCTTTTCTCCCCACGGGTTAAACAACAGCGTGTCGGGGAAGGCTTCCATGTATGGTTTTACATATTTTTCTTTCAAAAACCCGGGGGTAATTTTTTGGTTTTTCATATAGTCTGGGTCGTCAACATCCAAATGGAACAAATGCTGCTCGCCCCAATTTCCGTACGACAAAATATCCACAAAAGCAATGTTTTTGTTGCCGTTATATCGCGCGCCCAACGCAGCAACAAATTTGTTTACGCAACTTAAATATATCTCGTCTTTCCAATCTGGCACTTTTTGATATGTTCCGCCGTCAAGTAGAGCATCGTAACTTTTTGCGCCCTTATCAAAAACATATTTAGGCGTAATATATTCCTTGCTGGAAGATGTGTTTACACACATAACCCCAAAAGCAAATTTTTTGCCGCGCTTAACATATGTATCCAGCCAATCGTCAATTTTGGCAAAGTTAATTTCGCCTTCAACCTCTTCCAAATCCGCCCAATTAAACCGATGATAGCCCACCGTAATGTAATCTCTGCCGCCATTAAAAAGCGCGTTGCCGTAGTCCACAAACCCTTTTCCGGGATTTAACAGCACTTCATCCGTGTCGGCAAAAGCCACCGTTTTCAGGTCGGAAAAATACAATCCCACAGCACCGCCCACGCTGGCAACAATCGCCACAATCACCACCACAAATATAATAATCTTCTTCATCCCCGCCACCATACCGCCATTATACCACATCTTCCCCCATTTTGCAAACACCCTTATCCCGCATTCGTTTATATATTTCCAAAATAAAGACCTAAAGACTACGTACAACAACATTTCCGATAACGGCAATGTTGTTATAAAAATCAATTGACTTTATTACAGATAATAGATATAATTTATGTTAGAGATGCAACGTGGACTTTCTAGATAATTAAAAAACAAGATTCTAATAATTTTAAGCATTATAAAGATTTATTTTATTTAATAAAGGCTAAATATATTTTACATTTTTAAAATATTATACTATAATATTTTGGTTAGAAAGTATAATCAGCTTTTTATTTATGGATAGAAATTATATTAAAAAACAAGGGGATTAACAAATGATAGAAAGTATCAGTTTAAATTCAAAATTGGTATGGTATTATGATGTCGAAAAATGTGTAATTGCTAGAAAACCTTCCAAATCAAATTTATTAAAAATATCTTCTGATAATAGCTTATATTGTGGTATTGTTGGAAATAAAGAAAGCGAAAAAATGCTATGCTCTATATTTAAGCTAAAAAACATTTCCCAATTCGATGGGAAAATTTTTACCATGTCTGGTTATGGAATAACTTGCAAAGTTTATTTAAAAATATCCAAGCAGCAACAGTTGCAAATTAAAATAGGAGATGATCCTGTAATGTATGATTTATTTAACGCATTTTTATTAGAACAAATGGAGTCATTGACCAACGAAGACGTTTTGTTGGTGCTAGACATTCCAAATAAAAATATAAGATTTAAAAAAATCAAAGAAATGGAGTTATAAAATGAGAATTGCAACTGTTTTTAGCGGTATTGGTTCTATAGAGACAGCCGTTTCCAAAGTTTATGGGGAAAAAAATCAAGAAATTGTTTTTGCATGCGACACTGGCGAAAGAGAAATTAATAAAACAAAAGAGGACGTTGAAAATGAAACTAGGGGAATGAATGAAAAAGAAAAACAAAAATACATTAGTACGCTATACTTTGGTAAGGGTAAAAGAAATTTTGTGAAGGAGTCTTACTTTGCAAACTATAACATCAGCGATGATAATTGGTTTGAAGATATTAGGTTTATAAATGGAAATCTTTTTAAAAACAAAGTAGATTTATTTGTTGGCGGAAGCCCCTGTCAAAGTTTTTCTGTTATAGGTAAAAGAGCCGGCCTAGAGGATGCTAGAGGAACATTGTTTTATGATTTTGCAAGATTAATTACGGAAATTAAACCAAAAGTTTTTTTGTATGAAAATGTTCCGGGCATGTTAAGCCATGACGATGGAAAAACATGGAAGCATATACAAGACATTTTCGATTCTTTGGGATATAAGATTTTTAAAGCACTACTTAACGCTGCTGATTTTGGCATTCCGCAAAATAGAAAAAGATTGTATGTCGTGGGTTTCAAAAACAAAAAAACTAATTTTGAATTCCCGAAGCCGAAAAAACTAACCACATCCCTAAAAGATTTTTTGGATGAAGAAGTTGACGCTAAATATTACCTAAAAGAAAAAGGATTTGAATTTGTTACCACCAATCCGCATAGGGCTAGAATAAATAGAAAAATTATACAAACTCAAAAAGCAAATCAACAATATAATTGGAATGGGGACTTTGTTTTCGAACATCTAGACAAACATAAACACGACAAAGCAATACAAGACGGAGCTTATGTTGGTAATTATAATGGCGATATGGGTTTGGTAAGAAAGTTGACGCCAAATGAATGTTTTAAATTAATGGGGTTTAAGCATTTTAAAAATGTTGTTCCCGACATGCAGGCTTATAGACAAGCAGGAAATTCTATTGTCGTTGATGTTCTAGTTGAAATATTAAAAAAAATTAATGAGGTCTTATAAATGAAATTGAAATTAGCCACAGTTTTTAGTGGAATTGGAGCGATTGAGTTCGCTTTGAGACGATTGCACATTGACTATGAAGTTGTCTTTGCTTGTGATAATGGAGAAAGAGATATTGATATAGAGACAAAAAAAGAATTTAAAATTGTAAAAAAATTATCAAATCCTCTAGAAAAGAAAAATTATGTTGATGAACTCTATCGTCAAAAGACACGAAAAGCCAATTTTATGCAAAAAAGTTATGAGCACAATTATAAAAAAGAACTTAAAAATGGCTATTTTTTCCAAGATATTTCCCTGCTAGATGGCACTGACTTTCGTGATAAAGTAGATTTGTTCGTCGGTGGAAGCCCTTGTCAAAGTTTTTCATCTATAGGCCTCCAGGTCGGATTAGATGATCCGCGTGGAAATTTATTCTTTGAATATTTAAGACTTGTTAAAGAAATTCAACCAAAAGTATTTATTTACGAAAATGTCCGTCATTTAAAAAGGCACAACAAAGGGAATACTTGGAAAATTGTTGAAGCCGCTTTTAAATCTTTGGGTTATAATATATCTTCAGAAATTATTAATGCCGCCGATTTCGGCATCCCGCAAAATAGAAGAAGGTTGTTTGTTGTTGGAATAAAAAAAAATATAACTTTCGATTTTCAAAAATTGGGGAAAAAAGAATTAAAATATTCATTACAGGACTTTTTAATAAACAACTCGAAAGAAGGATGTTTTACATTTAATGCCAATGGAGATTTAGTCATTAAAAAGAATGGCGGGGAAGTTTCTACAAAATATGAACTCACGCCAGGTGTCTTAAATTACGTATTGCAAGGAGGCACAAAAGATTTTTATCAAAAGCCGGAAATGGACCTGCGCATAGCTAGAACACTATTAAAAACAATGGGAAATCATCATAGAGCTGGCATTGATAATTATATAACGGTTGATGAGTCCGCAAAAAAATATAGACAGCTAACGGAAAGAGAAGCTCACCGGTTAATGGGGTTTACTGACGATTATGAAATTGTCGTTTCAAAAAACATGGCTTATCAACAGGCAGGAAACTCTATTGTGGTTGATGTCTTAATGGAAATAATAAAACAGCTTATACAATTGGGTGCTTTAGAGTAAGGAGTTAATTATGAATTTTTCGCTTAGTAAGTATAATCAAGCTAGAGAATGGATAAAAAATGCAAGATGTAAAGGATTATCGTGGGATGATATTTGTAATGGAAATAATTCAAATGGATTAGAGTCTTTTCTTCAAAGCCACCGCGTGAATGATTTTTGGGATATTAGCAGTGAAGAATGGCTCTTTCTTTGTGATAGACAAAAAGAGAACGAGAAAGAGAGTTCTATTCTTAATATTGGTCCATATATAATTCCCAAAAATGATGGCGGGGACTATTTTAAGATCCCAACATCTCCATCAAATATGTGGGTTGCATATAAGGATAAATTACTCAAAAGCGGATTCAAAGAGGATTCTGTTGAAACCATTGAAAGTACTACTCATAGAATTTTAAACAGGCTGAAAATCTCAACTTTACCAGGACAGCCGATTAAGGGTTTAGTTATTGGTAATGTGCAATCGGGGAAAACTGCAAATATGGCAGCGCTCATGTCAATGGCTGCAGATGTTGGTTGGAATTTTTTTATAGTTTTATCGGGTACTATTGAAAATTTGCGCATACAAACTCAAAAAAGGTTTTTAAAAGATTTGCACAACGAAACTGCCAATATTAATTGGCAATGTTTAGATAATGTTAAGGTCGGCGGCGGAGGAACCCAACCTGATCAATTGTACTTGAATGATGAGTCAAATACTAGATATTTTACTGTTTGTTTAAAAAATTCTACTCGTTTAAAAAATCTAATTAAATGGCTTAATAGAGACAAGAATAAAAAGAAACAAATGAAAATTTTGTTAATAGATGATGAGGCGGATCAAGCAGGGATAAATTCAGCAAACCTTGAAAGCAAAGAAAAGACGGCAATAAATAAAGCAGTTACAAACTTAATCTATGATTTATCTATTGACGGCGAACGACAAGAAATAAACTATCGATGTATGAATTACATAGGCTATACCGCGACTCCTTATGCGAATATTCTAAACGAAAACCCAGGCGATGAAAACAATCCCTATACAATGTTTCCGGATGATTTTGTTGCTGTTTTAAAATCCCCAAATGAGTATTTCGGACCTCAACAAATATTTGGATCTGAAGACATAGAGCCTTTAAATATTATTAATCACATTACAAAAAACGAAATTAAAAAAATTAGAAGTATTGAAAAGGGCGAAGCAGGAGACCTTCCTAAATCGTTACTTGATTCCATATATTGGTTCTATTGTTGTGTCGCATGTTTTAGATTGTGGAAGTTTAACAAACCGATCAGTTTATTAATTCACACCAGCCAACTAGTCGCTTCACACGAAGTTATGAGCAGTATTATAGAAGATTATTTAAGTACGGTTAACAAAAATCATTTTATTGCACAATGCAAGAAAGTTTGGGAAGAGCAAACTTCTAAACTGGACATAGAGTCATTTTATAAAAGCTATAAAAATTATGGCGGCGAAAACATAAAAGATTATCCTAATTTTAATGAAATAAAAGATATTATCAAAACGCTTATTGGTTCACCAATGCAAAAAATATTGATGGATGAGGATAAAACTTTAACATATACAAAAGGCGTTCATTTGTGTGTGGATAATGGCCACAATAATGTTGGGACAAAAGATAAATATTTTTTAAGATTGGCATACCCTGACAAAGATTCCGGTATCGATTTTGCAACAGCATTTATAGTTATCGGGGGAGCCACTCTTTCTAGAGGTTTAACGATTGAAGGATTGGTGAGCACGTATTTTTTAAGAACGGTAAAACAAGCAGATACCCTAATGCAAATGGGTAGATGGTTCGGATTTAGAAAACAATATGAGTTATTACCAAGAGTATGGATGAGTTATGACACTGAAGATAAGTTTAAATTTTTATCAAGTCTAGATTTGCAATTAAAAAAATCAATGCAAAATTTAGATGGTGCAAACTTAAAGCCAAAGTATTATGGTATTAAAGTTAAAAACACACCAAAGCCAAGCTGGATGTTGTTGACTGCAAAAAAGAAAATGCAACGAGCTATCGAAGTGGATCTGAACTATACTGGAGCAAAAAATCAAACTACAACATTTTATGACGATAAAGAAAAACTTAAAAACAATTTAAAAGAAACTAATGATTTCATCAAACAACTTGATAATATCAGAAGCGTAGAAATTGGTAATGATAAATTTATTTGGAGGAATATTAATCATAGCATTATCTTTCAATATATGAAAAAACTTGAATTACCTCCATGCTCAACTTTTATTGATATCGAAACAATGGAGGCATGGTTTAATAAAGTCGTTTCAGATGACAAGCTTAAAACATGGAATGTTGTGATATCCGGAAAAAACAATTCACATAACATGCAAGATTTAAATGGACATATTATAGGAACGGTTAACCGTGCTAGAAAGAAAGATGATGACGATGGAATTATTCGAATAGGGGCATTAAGAAATCCAGCAGATCTTTACGCAGATATTGAAAAATCAAAATTAACAGACGAAACATTAGAAAAACTAAAAATCTCTAATACTGAAGAAATATCCAAAATAAGAGACAGCTTAGGTTTATCCATGATCTCCGAATTAATAATCTACATAGTTGATAAAGACTCTAAGGCCGAGCCTGATAGCAAAACAACAACGAACTTAAATTCTCCTATTAACATTGTGGGAATTGCTATAAACATTCCTGGCGGGAAAGTTGGAAATAGCTATTCTGAGGCCTTGATGGTTAAACCTGTTATCGAGCCTGAAGAGGAGGGTGATTATGAATAAATTTGATTCAAAATCATTAGAGCAAGATTATATGCAAACCTCTGGGGGCGCTCTGTTAAAGTTAATGCAAAACAATGAAACGCCTGTTCTTGATCTCTTTGTGAGGGAATCAATACAAAATAGTCTCGACGCCGCATTGCCTGATTCTAACCTAGTACGAGTAGATTTTATATATAACACTTTTGATATAAACAAACTTGCTGAATGCTATAACGAAATAGAAGCACCAATTAAGAGTAAATATTTTAATAAAAATAAATTTATAAGTGTATCAGATAAAAACACAACCGGTTTAATAGGTAATAAAAACGGATTATTCTCTGCCAAAGAAGAAAATCAAAACCTCGGCAAGCTGGTTTTCCAAATTATGCATGCACAAACTAGAGAAGGAGCTGGCGGTTGTTGGGGTATTGGAAAAACTGTATATTATAGATTAGGACAGGGCCTAGTCATATACTATTCTAGAATTAAAAACGGCGATGGAACTTATGAAGAAAGGATAATTTCTTCTCTTGTTGAAGACGATGAAAAAGAAGATAGGTTAATAACCAAAGACGGCTATTTGGGAATTACATATTTTGGAGAAATAATAAATGGTAAGCCGAATGTCGTTTGCGATGTGAACTTTATACGTAAAGTTCTAAAAATTTTCAATATAGCACCATACAAGGACGCCGAAACCGGTACTGTCATTATTATACCTTTTATAGAAGAAGAACAAATATTAATGTCTAATGGATTTGAATATCGCGACAATCTATTTTGGGATAAAACCGTACCTGACTCAATTAGTATGTCACTCCTTAGGTGGTATTTCCCTAGAATAAACAGCAAATACAATCTTGGGCCCAAACTCGAAGTATATGTAAATGACAAACGAATAGATCTTTCATCTTCCTCCCCTATATTTGAATGGTTTAGCAAATTATATGAATGCGCAATAACGGGTGACATCCAAAATGGTATACAGTTAAAAAGCATTGAGCGGACTAGAGATTTAGAAGATAAAGAATTGGGCAAGTTTGCATTTGTTAAATTGAGCCGTAGCCAGTTAAAAATGAGTGGTGATTTTAGCTATGATAATCTACCGTCGCCATTTTCATATTTAAACTTAAAACGTGACGCGGATAGCTCCAATCCCCCAATAGTGGCATATTGTAGAAAACCCGGCATGATAGTTTCATATGAAATCTCAGGTAATTGGGTAGGCTCGGGGGTTTCTGGAGGGAGCGATTTTATACTCGGATTGTTTGTTCTAAATTCAAAAAATAAGATTAAAGAATATGACATGTCCCTCGAAGATTATGTTAGAAGAAGTGAAAAAGCCGATCACACATCGTGGGCAGACCCGCTCATGGAAAATAAAAAGCCAAAACTATTAGTGGGTCAAATAATGAACGAAGTTGGAATGACCTTAAAAGAAACCTATCTTGAAAAAAATTCTACGATTGATGAAATTGTTACAAATAGATGTCTAGGCAAAAAATTTGCAGATCTTTTGCCGACATACAATTATGGCAAGGAAAGCTCTATTGACGAAAGAGGAAGAACCCACAACACAATTTCTAAAAGCAAATCAACAACAATAAGTTTAGTTGGAGAACCCACTTACGAAAAAGATGGAATGAGGGTTGTATTTGATGTGAACTGTTTTAGAAAATTTTCATCAATTAGCTTTAGCTTGGTTGTTCCGACCTCGGAAAGAAATATGCCGATACCTGAATGGGAAGAAAAGAATGGCCTACCCGCAATGTTTGAAATTAAAAAAGGGTTTATTATTTTTACCGACTGCGATAATACCGCATTGAACAATTATAAGATAACTTTAGATAAAAATCTACAAAACACAAATGGCGCTTGTAAAATTGAATATGAAGCAACTAAATCAAATAAAATTTATAAATATAAAATTATAAACAATGGGTTTAGTAAATGCAAACTTAATATTTCGTTATTCATTTCCATAAATGATAATAAATATCAAGCGGGCTTAGAAACTTATATTGAGGAGGTTATTGAAAATGAGACCTTATAGATTAAGTTTATTTAAAGTATTATCTAACAAACAAAAAGAACTGTTAAATATTGAATTAGCATTAAATGCCAAATATAATGATCAAGGCAAAATCAAAGAATTGAGTCTTAAAAAGGAAGGGAATCAATATTCTTTAGATTCTAGTGATGGGCTATGGAATATGGAAGAATATGGTTTAAATGTAGACTTGGGATTATCATTAACCAATGCATGCATTTTGTATGGTTCGGACGGAATTGCAAATGGAGATTCAGAAATTTCTATGGTTGTTACATGGAAATCTTCATCATCAAAAGAAAGAGGGGTTTTTAATCCTCAAAGCATTAAAAATATAAATGACGCTCAAGTTATGTCCTTCTCTAATGAATTTGCAAGAAATACCTTTCATGGGGTAATCGAGTTAAATGTTCAGTTAGTTTTAACAAAGCCAGGAACGCCCTCAGAAATAACATTGAATAACACGCAGGGTGTAATTATCGGTGACATTGAAAAGTTGTTTATAAATGTAGATGGATCAGGTTCTTTGTTCCCAATAATAAATATTAACGATAAAGAAAAGCCGTTGTGGCAAATTAAAATGGATTTCGCCGATCCCACACAAGATTTGTTTGTAGATACCTTTAAAATTATTTTAAACACCGCACATAAAGACTATGTTTTTATTGATTTATCTAATAATGAAAAATGTTGTAATAGACTTATTATTGAGATAATTCAACAATCGATTATCGCATTGCTTTCAAAACTTCTAAATGAAAATTATTTAATTAACTTAGAAAATATTGACTACCAAGAGGGTAGCGTTTTACAGGTTGCAAAGTACATGATTGACACAAAAGAATTTGATGTTAGTTCTATTGAATCGATAATTGATAGCGTTTCGAGATATTTTGATAAAAGAGGTGTTTGGTAGAATGATTAATTTATATATGTCAAGGTTAGAAGCAAAAAACAAGTATGAAGAATTGCGCGCCAATAATTTTAATAATAGTTCGAGTTTGCCTAAAGATTTAAATGATTTGCGCATTAAATTATTGGCGGAATATCAAAAGTCAAAAAAAGATAATAAACAATTATATGACCTAGATATAAGTTTTGGTATAGAATTATGGAGTCTATTAAAAGAAACTCCGTCGTTTACAAAATCGTTAGCATCAAACTACGATTTTTGGAGATATTTTTCACTTTGCGTTATTCCTGAGATAATTTTTGATAGATACGGCGATAACCCGTCGCATTTTTACGAAAAGAATGTAAGAATATATCCTAGTACATTATTTTGGTATATTGAGCTTTTTAACAAAGGAAACAAAAAAAGTACACTAGAATTTTTGTCTCTACCTTGTTTTTCAACCGATACCATCTTGCAAACCATCGAAAGAACTGGAAATGAAACAAATGTTAATGTTTTTAGAGAAATTTTAGATCAATATTCAAGTTTAAATTTTAATAAAATAGGAAAAGATTCTCATCTCAAAGCAAATATATATCTTCGCAAAATATTAGTTCAGCATATGGCTAGAAGTTTAGTAATAGTACCGGAATTTTATGAGGGCGGAATAAAAGGGTATGTCGCAATGCTTATAAATTCTATTTAAGCGGGAGTATAAAATGATTAATAGATTAAAAGAAATATTCTTGGAATTAATTGATGGCAATAAGAGAAGTATCCATATTAGGCAATGCAAGGATTCTTATGCTTTTAAAAGCACGAAGGAATATGGTGTTTATTTGCAGTATGATGGTGGAATTTTAATAGATGAAAAATTTAACTCAATCAAATTATATTCTGCGAGTGTAGAGGGAAAAAATGTTTTAATTCTATCATGTAATAATTTTAAATTAATGAATACCTTCTTAAGCATAGCCTTTGATTTTATTAATATTGATAATAGGGTAGATATATTACATAATCCTTATAATTGGTTTGAAAGATGGAAAGAAACTATTGGAAATTATAATAAAGAATTAATGGTATATGATGTTATAGGTGAATTAGAATGCTTCGTACAATTATATTTAAATTATGGGCAAGTCACATGGAGCGCCATGCATTTTGGGACACATGACCTAGAGGCCAATGGTATGGCGTACGAAGTTAAAACAACGTTGAATAAATCAGCAAACCAAATAACTATTTCTAGTGCAAAACAATTAGATAGTGATAATAACAACAATTTGTTTTTGCTATTTACTAGGGTTGAGAAAAGTGAAAACGGTCATTCAATTGACGACCTAATGAAAATAATTAAACAATTGGGTGTTGATACTTCTCAAATGGAAGAGTATCTCAATGAAAAGGGCTATAGCGAAGGGAAAAAAGAAAGATATATTAAATATATCGTAAGAAATATTTTTAAATATTCTATAGATGATACTTTCCCTAAAATAACGGAAAAGCAATTTAAAAATAACAAGATACCTGATGGGATAATTTCTATGAATTATGTTGTTGATTTGGCTAATATAAATTACGAAGTTATCTTATAAATTTTTTATATTACAAAATCTGCAACTTCGTCAGGAAAAATGATAAGTTTTTTTACATTCATATCCTAATTAAACGCGGCATTTATACGCAAGTTGTAAGTTTAACAAAACAAGCAAACAAAAAACGAACAGAGGGTGTTCGTTTTTTTGTTTATAATTGGTCGTCAAGTTTGTGGATTTTTTCTAGGCATGCGTCAGATTCTTCATCCAATTCCTTTGCGGCATTTTTTGCAGCTTCTGGGTTTAACAAAATTCGTTTTTGTTCCTCGTTCCTTTCACAAATCTTTTTCAGCAAACTGATCCGTTCCTCTGTGCATGATTTAAAGTGTTCTTCAAAAACTTCCCACACAGTGTCTTCAAATCCAGGGATTCTGTACACAGCATCGGGTCTGTAGTTAATTGTGTTTAAAATTAACATTGCCTCCAAATTTACACAGATTCTACCTTGTTCATCAATACGAGTAGGGCCCAATTTGTAATAGCGATGATAAGGCGCCCTGTGGCATTTTGGATTGGGTTCAATTATATCCATAACAAACTCTAAATTTGAAAATTCACCCATTGTCTTAAATTCAACATCGACCTCTTTTTCTGAACGGTCAATAAGAGCGTTAAGCGCCGATGTTAAAGGGTTTACTGGCACATTAAACACGTCTGGATTTAATGCACGGACTGCCCATATTTGCTTGTTGATTTCTTCCACTTCGTTGACTATTTTGCGGTCATCATCCTTCCTAGTGCTCTCCCACAACCTAACCAATTCCTCGCGCCTTTTAATTATTTTTTTAAATTCTTCAAACTTCATAAAATCCTCCGTAATGGTTTAAAACCAACCAAAGTTTAACATATAATAGTGGGTTTGTCAATACCCTTTTTGAAATTTTAAAAAATTTAAATCCCGCCACCAAACAAAAAATCCGCTGTAAATTTTGCATTAAAAAAATCACTACTGAAAACATATTAAACCTATGTTATAACTTTTATAAACTATGAGATTTTTATTATTTTACTAAAAAATTATTTTTTAAATAATCTTGCTTGTCAATGGCAAAAAATTTAAAAGGCGTAATTTTGTGGGTGAAAATGTTTAATTCTTCCCGCGTTTTGGTGATGTCTAGGCGCATGTTTAATTTGTCTTGCAAAATGTGGATTGGCCCAAAATTGTTTTCAAAACAATCGGCTTCAATTCTATCCATCCCCACAACTTCAAAGGCGTATTTAATAACCGCCTTGCACGCTTCTGTGCAAAAACCATTGTTCCAATAGCGCGGATTAAAAACATAAGAAAGTGTTCCAACATTTGTTTCCGCATTAAGTTTAATTCCGCATGTGCCAATCATTTTGTTGTTTTGTTTTAACGCCACGGCAAAGCTATGCGGATTTTTTGGTTTTTGCTTTTTCTTTAAAAAATATCGTTCAACGTCCGCGTGCGACATCTTTCTTATAAATCTGCCAACTTCGTCAGCGGAAAAAATTTCGTAAAAATCTTCAAGGTCATCGTCCGTCATTTCTCTTAAAACAAGCCGCTTGGTTTCAATCATTTTCTCTCCTAAAAACATTTTACCACATTTTAAAACAACTCCAAAACATTCAGCAACAAAAAATTTGTTTTAAGGGTTTACTTAAAATTCCTTTGCAAAATAAATATATTTGAGTTATAATCAAATTGATGCAGTTAAAATTTAATTTATTAACATTAAATATTGCACGATACTTTGTAAATTGAAATTTAATGCTGCTTTTAGGAGGATTATCTTATGAAATTACCAGTTAAATTTGACCAAATTTTGTTGCCTAAAAAATCTATCGACATGAAAAAGTGGGCGGTTGTTGCGTGCGACCAGTACACTTCGCAGACTGAATATTGGGAAGAGCTTAAAAAATTTGTTGGAAAAGATTACAGCGCGCTTAATTTGATTTTTCCAGAATGTTATTTGAATGACCAGCCAGAAAAGCGCATTAAAAACATCATTGAAAACATGAACAAGTATTTAAAGGAAGACATTTTCCGCACGGTGGACAACGGGCTTGTTTTGCTTGAACGCAAAACCCCGCTTGGCAATGTTAGGCACGGGCTTACTATGATTGTTGACCTTACTGAATACAGCTTTAAGCCAGAAGACAAGGCGCTGATTAGGGCAACCGAAGGCACGGTTATTGAGCGCATTCCGCCGCGCGTTAAAATTAGGGAAAATTGCCCACTTGAATTACCACACATTATGCTTTTAATTGATGACCCAAACAAAACTGTTATCGAGCCTTTGTTGAAGGATAAAAACGAATTGTTGTACGATACCGACCTTAACATGAACGGCGGGCACATAACTGGTTGGGCGGTTAAGGACAGTAAAAAAGTGGAAAACGCGCTGCAAAAATTGCTGGATAATTCAACCAAAAAATATGGCGAGCCATTGTTGTTTGCGGTTGGTGACGGCAACCATTCGCTTGCCACTGCAAAGGCTTGCTATGATAAGAAAAATCCACTTAGCCAATATGCGCTTGTTGAAGTTGCAAACATTTATGACGAGGGCATTTTGTTTGAGCCTATTCACAGAATTGTTAAAAATGTTGACACCAAAAAATTTGTTGCAGAATTTACAAAACAAGTCAAGGGCAGCGCAAAAAGCAAAATGTTTATTGGCAACAAAACGGTTGAATTAAATCTGCCAAAAAATTCAATTGAAGCTGTGGCAAAAACCCAAAAATTTATTGACGAGTATTTAAAAGCAAATGGCGGCGAAATTGACTATATCCACGGTGAAGAAGACTTAAAACAACTCTGCGCAAAAACTGGCGGTGTGGGCATTGTGCTTAAAGCAATGGAAAAAAGCGCGTTGTTTGACTACATAATCAAAAACGGCGTCTTGCCAAGAAAAACCTTTTCAATGGGCGAGGCAAACGAAAAGCGCTACTACATCGAATCCCGCAAAATAAAATAATATTTTGACACTTCATTATAATGTCATTTACAAAATAATTCCAACATGAACCCACTACCTTATCAAATAAAACGAACTTGTTGCGGTTCGTTTTATTTTAACACAGACTTATAAAAACATTATGCAAAAGTTGTTAAATTTTTGGCAAAAAGGCGAGTTTGGTTTGCTAAATTATTAATATTTGATATAATGATAAAAACGGGAGGGGCTATGTGTACAGCATTAACTTTTAAAACAAAGCATCATTATTTTGGGCGCAACTTGGATTATGAATTTTCTTATAACGAAACAGTTACAATCACTCCGCGAAATTATCCATTTAATTTCCGCAGCGCGGGCAAAAATTTAAAACATTATGCCATGATAGGCATGGCTTTTGTGCAAAACAATTATCCGCTTTATTACGACGCAACAAACGAAAAAGGGCTAAGCATGGCGGGCTTGAATTTCCCCAACAACGCATTCTATCCAAAAAAGATTAAGGGCAAGAATAATGTTGCGCCATTTGAATTTATCCCTTTCATTCTTACAACCTGCAAAAATGTGAAGGAAGCAAAAAGGGCAATTGAAAAATTGAATATTTATGATGAAAATTTTTCCGCACAGCTTCCACATTCACCATTGCATTGGCTTGTTGCGGACGATAAAGAAAGCATAGTGGTTGAGCCAGTAAAAGAAGGATTAAAAATTTACGACAATCCAGTTGGCGTGCTAACAAACAACCCAACTTTTGACTATCATCTAACCAATTTGTGCAACTATATCAACACCTCGCGCGAAGAACCGCTAAATAGGTTTGCACAAGATTTTAACCTTACTCCATACAGCCGCGGAATGGGCGGAATTGGGCTGCCCGGCGATTTGTCATCCGCATCTCGATTTGTTAAGGCGACATTTACAAAGCTTAATTCAATTTGTGGCGAAAACGAATGCGAAAGCGTCAATCAATTTTTCCACATCTTAACCGCAGTTGAACAGCAAAAAGGCTGCTGTAAGGTTGAAAAAGGGTTTGAACATACAATATATTCTTCATGCTGCAATGTAGACAAAGGGATTTATTATTACTCAACATATAACAATCGCCAAATAGTTGGCGTGGACATGTTTAAGGAAAACCTAAATTCTTCCACACTAAAATCTTACCCACTTCTATCCCAAAACCACTTCTTCCTGCAAAACTAGCCAATTTTATGTATTTCCGCTTGTGCCATTATATCCATTATCTCGCGAATTATATTCATAAATCAACTGCTTCTCTGTTTCCACTTTACCCAACTTATATATTGGATCTCTTTCCTTATCATTTCCGCCCTGTAAATTTATTAATTCCTTATTGTGATTTTCTCTTTTAATTCTATTTGATGCGGAAATTAGTCTATTTATAGTTGTCATAGAAATTAGACTTCTTCTTCCCACTAAGACACCCACTAATCATTAATCTATTATAACATATAAAAACAATATTTAAAAAAACATGATGCAAGCGAAAATGTTAAGCTAAAAAAATTGGCTGGGTTGCTTGAAATGCCGACTTGGTCAAAGATGGATATCTCTTACAAATCTTTTGATTGTAAAATTTTTTGGATATTGCCTTTTACATTATTCCAAGTTTCTTTCAAACTAGGGTAAGATAATATATTTTCAACCTCATTAAACGGAATCCAGTGCACCTCATGAGTGTCTGTGCTTTTGTTGTCGCTTTTCCCCTTATCCAATGCAAAATACATATAGCAAACGCAATCTTCTCCACTTGGTGTTGTGTATCTTTCTATGTAGGGATCAAATTCTTTAACAATTTCAGCTTCCCTCTTTGTTTCTTCCGCCGTCTCTCGCAAGGCACATGTTTTTATGTCTTCACCATCTTCCAAATGCCCTTTTGGGAATGAATAATCTTTTTTATTTTCCCTATAGACTATTGCAATAGTTCCCTTTTCTTTATTTATTAAAAAACATCCCGCCTTTACAGTTTTCATATCTACTCCTTGCTATATTATATCACATCATAAACCAAATTCCAAAACAATCCAACATAAAAAAATAAAACGAACTTATAGTGGTTCGTTTTATTTGACTCTGGCGGAGAGTGGCGGATTCGAACCGCCGAAGGCTTGCACCTTACCGCTTTTCGAGAGCGGCACATTCGACCACTCTGACAACTCTCCATAAAGTGTGTTCTGTGCTTGGTAAATCTTAATTTGTTAGATAAAAATGTTTTAGTTTGGTTTACAAATGTGTTGTTCGCAGCGGAAGATAATTTTGCAAATTGTTTTTGCGCTACACAAAACACTTGCGGTTGTATTATATCACAAAAATTTTAATTTTGCAACAACAAAATCCAGTTTAGTTTCAATTTTTAAATTTATTTTGTCTTTGTTGCAATATTTTGTCACATAGATTATCAAAGTAAATCAAAACTATGGCAAAAGCCACTTGTTTAAAATTAGAGTGGCGAATGTTTTTTTTATTTTATAAACTTAAAATTCATTAAATTCCTTGTTTAAATAAATTCTATTCATATATCGTGTAATCACAATTTGGTTATTTTAAATCCTTTTTATTTAAAATTCATATTTTTAAAAAAAATTTAAAAAATCGATTAAAATAGTTGACAGTTGAACATATATTCAATTATAATATGGTTGAATGTTTATTCAACTAAGGAGACAAAATGACCAAATGTAGATGTGCAATGTGTGATTGCAACACAATTCATGCCGACCATGTGTCAAGTGCAAAATCGCGCATGCTTGACGATGAAACGCTGCTTGATATGGCGGATTTTTTCAAAGCGTTGTCTGACAGCACGCGAATAAAAATCATCAACGCGCTTGATGATGGCGAACTGTGCGTGTGCGATATTTCGTCCATATTAAACATGACAAAATCAGCGGTGTCACACCAACTGCAAAACCTTAAAGAGATGAATTTAATAAAAAGCAGAAAGCAGGGCAAAGAGGTGTTTTACTCGCTTGCCGACCAGCATGTGCGCGAAGTGTTTGAAATAAGTTTGGCGCATGTTAAGGAGGAAGCAAATGAAGACTAAACTTAAAATTACTGGGCTGGATTGTCCAAATTGTGCAAAAAAGCTGGAAGAAGCAATCAACAAACTTGATGGGGTGAAAAACGCATCAATAGAGTTTGTAAAAAATGCGCTTACATTTGAAAGCGACCAACCGCAACTGGCAATTGAAAAAATCATAAGCCTAACCAAACAGCTTGAACCCGATGCGCAAATAAGCCTGCCGCACCAATCAAAACAAGCGCAAAAACAAAGCAAAAAGTGGATTGTTGACCTAACTTGTTTGCTTTTGGGCATTGCACTGGGCGTTTTTATATTCTTTTGTCCGCTTGCCCGCTGGCTGTATTGGACGCTGTATGTTGTAAGCGCGCTGCTGCTTGGATACAAAACTTACATCAAGGCAATCCGCATGCTGTTCAAGGGCAAGGTAAACGAAAATCTACTTATAACAATTTCGGTTGTGGGCGCGTCAATAATAAGCGAACACATGGAAGGGCTCATGGTTATCGCGCTGTATTCAATTGGCAAATTGTTTGAAAGTTTGGCGGTAAATCGCAGCCGCAGAAGCATTGAAAAATTGGCACAGATGCAGCCAGAATACGCCAATCTGCTTGTCCGCAAAAAAGAAACGCGCGTTAACCCCGCTGAGGTAAAAAAGGGCAGCATAATTGTTGTGCATGCGGGTGAAAAAGTGCCTATTGATGGCGTTATTGTAAGCGGGCAATCGTCAATCGACAACAAAAGTTTAACGGGCGAAAGCGTGCCAGTTACAAAGGTTGTGGGGGATGAAATTTTGTCGGGCGGCATTGTGCTTGACGGCACGCTGGAAATAAAAACCACCAGCCTTTATAAAGACAGCGCAATAAGCAAAATTATGAATTTGGTGGAAAACGCCACAGAAAACAAAAGCAAAACCGAAACCTTTATTTCAAAACTTACCCGCTGGTACACGCTGGGTGTGGTTGTGCTGGCAGTGCTTATTTGGGGCATTGTTTGGGCGGCAACAAAAAATTTGGAAGATGCTTTTTATCGCGGGCTGATTTTCCTTGTTGTGTCCTGCCCGTGCGCGTTTGCAATAAGTGTGCCGCTGTCGTATTTCTCGGGCTTGGGCAACGCAAGCAAAAATGGGGTGCTTATTAAGGGTTCAAACTTTTTGGATGTTTGCTCGGGCTTAAATATGGTGGCGTTTGACAAAACGGGTACGCTTACAACTGGCGAATTTGAAATCACCAAAATTACGCCGTCACAAAATTTTAGCAAACAAGATGTTTTATACTACGCCGCGCTGGGCGAACAGCATTCACTTCACCCGCTGGCAAAGGCGATTGTAGCAGCAAACAAAAAGCCGATTAAGACAATTAAAAATGTAAAAGAAGTTGCGGGCAAAGGGGTGGAATATGTGCTTAATAAAGACAATTATTTTGTGGGCAGAATGTCCGCCGAACAAAAATCCACAATTGTGGAAGTGTACAAAAACAACTCGCCAATTGGCACAATTGAACTTTGCGACACATTAAAACACACTTCGCTCGATGCTTGCAAACAATTAAAACTTATGGGGATAAAAACCGCGCTTCTGTCGGGTGACAACAAACAGACGGCAGAAAAGGTCGCAAAACAACTAGACATAACAGAAGTGCAACACAATCTTTTGCCAAAACAAAAATATGAATATTTAAAAGCGTGCAAGGAAAAGAATATAAAAATTGGCTATGTGGGTGACGGAATTAATGATGCGCCGTCTTTGGCGGTGGCGGATGTTGGATTTTCTATGGGAATAAATGGCGCGCCCGCAAGCATTGAAGCAAGCGATGTGGTAATAGTTGACGACAATCCACAAAAAATCACCACGGCAATAAAAATTTCGCGCTACACTCGCAAAATTGTTTGGGAAAATATAATTTTGTCCGCGGTTATAAAAATAACATTTTTAACACTGGGTGCGCTTGGAGTAACTGGAATGCTAGCAGCCGTGTTTGCCGATGTGGGAGTTACCGTACTTGCAATTTTAAACAGCATGCGCGCATTAAAATATAATCCAAATAAAAAGCAAAAAAATAAATAAATTAATTAAAAATCACAAAAAATAATAAAAAATTATGTAAATTTAATAAAAATTTATAATATTTTTAAAAATTTAATAAAAAATTGTTTTAATTGAATAATATAAATTATTTTTAAAATTAAAAAATAATTGGCTTTTGTGATTATGATAATAAAATATAAAATAAAAAATTTGGAATTATTTTAAGGTGTGAAATATTAAATATCACATTTAAATTAAAAAATAAAATTGCTATTAAAAAACTAATTATATTTAATCAATTTAATTAAAAGATATTTAAGAATATTTCCAAATCAAAAAACAAATATTTATTAAAAAAACTATATTAAATAATTATTAGAAATACTATAAAATAGGCATATTTTATTTATTTGGATTTTAAAAAAATAATTATATTTATCAATAAAATTTATAAAATTATTGAATATTTTGATTGGTTATTTTGTGGTTTATTAATAAAAAAAATTTTATTCAATTAATTATTTTGTTTGATGTAAAAATTAGATTATTTAATAAAAAATTTTAAAAAATATAATAAAAAAAATCATAAATTATTAACAAAATTTAATAAATAATTAAAAAAATTGACAAAAAGCCAATTTTTTATGTACCTGTGCTCTGATATCTTTTAATTGCAAAATTAAAGAACAATATACATGGAATAATAAACAAACTTCCAAGTAGGGGTGAAAGCGCGTAAATTATTGGTGGCAAACTTCCGTAACCCATAATGTAAGATATAGGCAAATAGTTAAAGCAAGCAAATGGGAAAACAAAGGTAAACAAGCGGGTAAGCCATTTTTTGTAAACATTAATAGGGTAGTAAGAAAGTTCTTTTCCGCCGTTTGTTATAATGTTTAAAAATTCGTTATTATCCACAGTAAACACATTTATTCCCGCGCTTAGCATAAATATGCCAGTAATAATCACCACCCCGCACACATACACCGATATAAGCACCAACACCTTTGCAACCGTCCATTTTACGCCCAAATTTACAATTGCAATAATGCTGATAATTATGCCAAGCACAACTCTGCCAAGTTTGCAAAATTCAATCTTCTGCGCAAAAATTTGAAAGTGCAAATTCACTGGTCTAACCAGCAGTCTATCCAAATCGCCTTTCCGTATAAGGTTGCTAAATTCATCATATCCGCGCGCGAAACATTCAGTAAAGGCAAACACGGTGGTAATCACGCCAAACATCAAAAGTGTTTCGTAAAATCCCCAATATCCAACCGACTTAAATTGCTGAAACATAACCCACACCACAAGCAGTTCGCCAAGCGAAACAATCGTTTGTGTAAAGGTTATAAGCAAGGTGTTAAGCCGATACTGCATGTTGGATTTAAAGTGCATTTTAAAATATTTGTTGTACAGCATTTTAACCCCCTTGAATTATTGTCTTTTTAAGCGAGCGGCTTAAAAGCAACTTACCAATCCCAAGCAAAATCAGCAGCCAAACAAACGAAATTGCAATTTGAATAAGCGCGGTTTTAATATCCATATTGCCAACATAAATCCTAAAAGGTAAGTCGCTTACACATCTAAAAGGCAGCCAGTTTAGCACATTTTGCATCGCTTGCGGAAGCATTGGCAATGGCACAAACACCCCACCAAGCAAACCAGTTATTGTATTAACAAAGGTGGCAGCCCCGCGTTGCGATTGGGTAATAAAGGTTAAATACACGGCAAACATAGAAAGTGCGCCGTTAATAAGTGCGCCCAAAACAAGCGAAATCAAAAACAGCACAAAAGCAGCAAGGCTTACTGGCAACGACAATCTCATGCTGGCTGGCAGCACGGATGCAACCACCAAAATAGGGATAAATCTAAGCAGCGTGCTGGCAAGAGTTGAGCCAATGTAACTAAAATACCATTGATTGTATAAATTAAGCGGCCGCACAAAATTGTAGCACACATCGCCCGTTTCTATTTGCGAGCAAACTTGCTTTGGCGTGTTGATATATCTCATTGCAAAAAACGCCTGCCCAAGCCAAACATAGGTGACCATTTGCCCAATGGAAAACCCGTTCAACCCGCGTTCTCCCATAAAAGCGCTGTACAAATATATGTACATCAGCCCCCAAAAGAATTGCGTCAGCACACCCGAAATGGCTTTTGCACGATACTGCAATTCGCCCTTAAATTGCATTTTAAAAATTCCAAAATAAGAAGACATGTTTTCCTCCTAAATTTGGTATTCAGTGTAGAGTTTTGCCAAAATTTCATCCACACCAACCATATCAACAGAAAAGTCAACAATTTCATATTTCTTGCTTATTTCGTTAATAAAATCCTTTGTGTTAAAATCGCTTTCGGTTTTAAAAACCGCGGTGTTTTTGTTGTGTTCAACCACGGTGTAATTTTCAAGTTCCACCTTGCTGTATTCTTTTGCAAATTCAACAGTAATGGTTTTTGCCGAGGCATATTTGTGCTTAATTTCAGCAAAACTGCCGTTGTACAAAATCTGGCCTTTACCAATCAAAATTATTTTGTTTGTAAGCGCGTCCACATCATTCATGTCGTGCGTGGTTAAAATTACGGTTGTGTGCCATTGTTTGTTTATAAATTTTATAAAGTCCCGTACGGCAAGTTTAGTTACTGCATCCAAGCCAATTGTAGGCTCGTCCAAAAACAAAATTTTTGGTTTGTGCAAAAGCGCGCCCGCCAACTCACACTTCATTTTTTGACCAAGCGAAAGTTGCCTTAATGGGCGGTCCAACAAATCTTCCAAATTAAGTGTTTTGGTAAGCATGTCTAGCGTTTCAAAATACTCTTCGTTTGAAATTTTGTAAATGTCTTTTAGCAAAATAAAGCTGTCGCGTATTGGCACATCCCACCAAAGTTGCGAACGCTGACCAAACACCACGCCAATGTTTTTAACATATTTTTTGCGGTTTTTCCATGGCACAAATCCGTCAATAAGGCAGCTGCCCGAAGTGGGGGTTAAAATGCCAGACATGATTTTTATTGTGGTGGATTTGCCAGCGCCGTTTGGACCAATGTAGCCAACAATGTCACCCTCTTCAATTGAAAAGCTGACATCTTTAAGCGCATTAATCACCTTGTATTTGCGGTGAAACAAACTTTTTATTGTTCCCCACACTCCCTTGCTTTTAAGTGGAATTTTAAAGTCTTTACAAATGTTGTTAAATTCAATAATCTTTGCCATAACACCTCCTTTAATCAATTTTTAGACTAATCAATTGGTGTCGAAACATTCTATTTTACCTTAAATAAATTTTTTAAACAAGCAATTTTCACCCAATATCGCCAAATAGCAACAAAAAAGATAAACTTATTAAAAATTACATTTTCAAAAAGAAAGTGGGTTCACTTCCTTAACGCGCGGGGCAATTGCCAAAAAATGAAATTTCCACTGCTTAGCTATCGCATATCACAACAGTGGAAATGATTAAATCGGGCAAAAATATTTCGAAGCAATTACATTCTAAATTGCTCACATAGGATTACTTACGAAACGAAGAGATTATAAAGGGAAACGCGCTTTGCTTAATTTATTTGCCCGCATCGGAACAACCTTCAAAATGACTTACTTGTTCTACCCCAAAATGAAGAGATTATAAAGGGAAACGCGCTTTACCTTGATTATCTAACTTCGTGTGTCCCTTTATAGAGGAACAAACAAACATAGGCTTACAATTAATTTGTCCCACAAATTAATTTAGCAAATGTGCAGTTTGTGACGATGTGTGTCCCTTTATAAAGCGGGCAATTAGCCCAAAAGTGAAATTTTCGCATCTCTTCCATTTTCATTCTTTGCAAAAATGACAAATACGGGCAAAACACTTCGAAGAAATTACATTCTAAATTGCTTACATATTTACTTACGAAATGAAGGGATTATCAAGGGAAACGCGCTTTGCTTAATTAATTGACTTCGCGTGTCTCTTGATAGATGGCGTGCAATTTGCCCAAAAATGAAATTTCCACTGCTTAGCTATCGCATATCACAACAGTGGAAATGATTAAATCGGGCAAGTTGCACGCCGTGGTGCGGATAACAAGATTTGAACTTGCAAGGAGTTGCCCCCACTAGAACCTGAATCTAGCGCGTCTGCCAATTCCGCCATATCCGCAAGGCATGATTATTATAAAATTAAAATTTTAAAATGTCAACATTTTTAGCGTATATTTAATTCATCACTAATCCGCCTTACAAAATCTGCAAAATTTTTAACTCGCGTTACTCCGCTTGGCACGGGCAAATTTTTGTTGTAATCGGTGGTCATCAAAAAGGTTTTAATTTTGCCGTGTGTTTTATTCTGCACATTGTTTAAAATGTTTACATCGTCATCAATAAAAAAATCCGCGTTTTCGTCTAAACAAACATTTTCTTTATCATATCTGCCAATGTATATTTTGGAAAATTTTATATCATGTTTTTTTAGCCATGCTTTTGTTATGGTTTTGGGTGCGCTGTGCCAGTCGCGTGCGCGCGCGGTACAAATTATAACCTTATGGTTTAGTTTTAAAAGCTTGTCAAAAAACGGCTTAACATTTTTATCTATGTCAAAATTCAGCATCATCTCATCGCCATATTTTTTGTACCAGTTTTTTGCTGTTTCTATATCCCAATCAAAATACCCTTCCGCAAAACGACTTACATCTTTAATCTGTTTATATGGCAAATTGTGTGTTGAAAAAAATTGTTTTATATATTTAAAACTTAACCCCGCAGTATTACACAAAGTGTCGTCCAAATCAAAAACAAAATTCATGCTAAGATTTTATCATACGCAAAAAATTAAGTCAAACAAATCCGCATATTTATGCGCGCAAAATGTAATAAAAGTTGACAAGTTTTTTTGTTTTGGATATAATATAAAAAATGGAAATAAATTCGGTTAAACTTAACAATTTTAGAAATTATGCAGCGGGCGAAATCAATTTTTTGCCGGGTGTAAATTTTATTGTGGGTCAAAATGCGCAGGGCAAAACCAATTTGTTGGAAAGTATATATTTAGTAAGTGTGGGCAAAAGTCCAAAAAACAGCAAGGATAAGCAGATTATAAAATTTGGTGAAGAAAGAGCGCGCGTTGAAATTGTGTTTAACACGCTTGCGGGCAGAAAAAACATATCAATAATTTTGGACAAGCAAAACAAAAAGTTTATAAAAATCAACAACCTTAACATCCTTAAACTTACCGAACTTGTGGGCAATCTGTCCGTTGTGTATTTCAGCCCGGACGAGCTTAAACTGGTTAAAGAAGTGCCCGAAGATAGGCGAAATTTTTTGGACATTTCAATAAGCCAATTTGACAAGGTGTATTTGTACAACCTTATTAAATACAACAAAATTTTAAAGCAGCGCAACACAATTTTAAAGGGCAATTTTTCTTATAACAGCAAGGTTGAGCAACTTTCACTTTTCACCCCGCAACTTATTTCCACCGCTGCCGACATAATTTTAACCCGCCTTAAATTTGTTGAAAAGTTGACCCCAATTGCAAAAGATATTCACACCCAAATCACCCAAACCGAGACGCTTGATATAAGTTACAGTTACACTCTTCCTAACACCAGCGAAACATCCAATTTAAAGCAGCTTGTGGTTGACGATTTAACCAAACAATTTGCATCCATTTTGGATAAGGAAATTGAATTAGGCTACACCTGCCTTGGTCCACATAGAGATGATTTAATTTTTAAAATTAACAACCTTGATTGCCGCCAATTTTGCAGCCAAGGTCAGCAGCGCACGGTGGCACTTGTGCTAAAACTTTCGCTTATGGAAGTCATCAAAAAAGAGATTAAAGAATATCCAATTCTTTTGCTTGATGATGTGTTAAGCGAGCTTGACGATTCGCGCCAAAACAGGCTGTTAAATTTTTGCACAAACTACCAAACGCTTATCACATGCACCGCCTTGCCGCAAACCGACATCAACTACAACAAAATTTCAATATCAAATGGAAAAATAGTTTAAAAATTTTCAATAATTCAATTGACAAGCGCGCATATTAGTGATATTATAAAAATATCCTACCAAATTGGTAGGAATTAAAAAGGAGGCAAGCCAAGTTTTTTAAACTTAGCGTAAACATATGATTTATTTAGACAATGCTGGCACAACCAAAATGGATGCAAATGTAAAAAACGCAATGCTTAAATATTTTGATGAAGAGTATGGCAACGCGTCAAGTTTGCATGCACTTGGTCAGCGTGCCAAAGAGGAGTTGGAGCGTGCGCGCGCGGATATTGCAAAATGTATAAACGCACAGCCTAACGAAATCTATTTCACTTCGGGCGGGAGTGAAAGCGATAACCAAGCAATTATGTCGCTTGCGCGCATGGGTAAAATAAACAACAAAAAGCATATTATTTCAACCAAAATTGAACACCATGCCGTGCTGCACACCTTGCAAAAATTGGAAGATGAAGGTTTTGAAGTGACCTATTTAGATGTTCAACCAAACGGGATAATCAAGTTGCAAGACTTAAAAAAAGCCATTCGTAAAGACACAATTTTGGTGGCAATTATGTATGCCAACAACGAAATTGGCACAATTCAGCCCGTTGACCAAATTGGCAAAATTTGCAAGCAAAGCGGGGTGACATTCTTTACCGATGCCGTTCAAGCGGTTGGGCATTTAAAGGTTGATGTGCAAAAAAGCAAGATAGATATGTTAAGCATGTCGGCGCACAAATTTCATGGACCAAAAGGGGTGGGCGCGTTGTATGTAAGGCGCGGCACACCAATTTTCAGCCTTATTGAGGGCGGCGGGCAGGAAAATAATAGGCGCGCGGGTACGGAAAATTTGGCGGGCATAGTTGGCATGGCGGTTGCGCTTAAAAAAGCGGTTAGCGAAATGGATAAAACCAATGCAAAACTTGTGCTTATGCGGGATAAACTGATTAACGAGCTAACCAAAATTCCGCACAGTATTTTAAACGGCGACAAAAAAAATAGGCTTAGCAACAATGTAAACATTTGCTTTGAAGGGATTGAGGGCGAAAGTCTGTTGCTGCTGTTAAGCGACCACGACATTTGCGCATCTTCGGGCAGTGCATGCACTTCGGGTTCGCTTGACCCATCACATGTGTTGCTTGCAATTGGCAGACCGCACGAGGTGGCGCACGGCTCGCTACGGCTTACCCTTTCTAAATACAACACCATGGCGGAAATTAATAAAGTTATAAAAATCGTACCAAAAATTGTTGACTATCTGCGCAAGATGTCACCTGTTTGGGACGAGCTTGAAAAAGGAGGTAGAAAACATGTTATATAGTGAAAAGGTTATGGACCATTTTAGAAATCCGCGCAATGTGGGTGAAATGCCCGATGCGGACGGAATTGGTGAAGTTGGCAACGCAAAATGTGGCGACATTATGCGCATGTATATAAAGGTTAAAAACAACATTATCACCGATGTTAAATTTATGACCTTTGGCTGCGGAAGTGCAATTGCCACAAGCTCTATGGCAACCGAACTTATAAAGGGCAAACCAATTGAAGACGCGGTTAAACTTTCAAACAAGGCGGTGGTTGAGGCGCTTGGCGGATTGCCAACACACAAACTTCACTGCTCGGTTTTGGCGGAAGAGGCGGTTAAGGCTGCGGTTAAAGATTATTACGATAAACACAACATTTCTTACAATAAAAAAGAATATGCTGCAAGCGAATGCGCTTGTGTAATTGAACATAAAAATGCAAAATCTAAACAAGCAAAATCTGCTGCATGCAAAACAAATAAAACGGATAAAAAATCGTCCGCAACAAAATCCGCAAAAAGCAAAACCACAAAAACTACAAGCAAAAGTGTAACCAAAACAAAAACTAGCAAAAAGGCTTAAATAAAAAAAATGGGTAGAAAATTTTTCTTCCCTTTTTTATTCAATCTCCACACAAACTGGCAGATGGTCGGAATAATTTACATCTAAAATATCCGCTTGTTTTAGGTGCGGTTTTAAGTTGTTGCTAATTAAACAATAATCAATCCTATATTTCCAACTGTTGTACTGCATATCATAAAGCGAGCGGTAACTTCGCCACGAATATTCAATCTTGTCTGGGTATAAAAATCTAAAACTATCCAAATATCCCACATCTAAAATCTTATCAAAAGCGGCGCGTTCAACTGGCAAAAACACCGATTTATTTTTGCATTCTTTTGGATTGGTTAAATCAATTTCGTTGTGAGCAATGTTAAAATCGCCCACACAAACCACGTAGTAATCTTTTTTAAGCATGTTTAAATATTTTGTAAGCGCATCCAAATATTTAAGTTTAAATTCAAGCCTGCTGTTTCCGTTTGGAATGTATGTATTTACAATTGCAAGTTTGTTTATAATCACCGTGGTGGTGCGCCCCTCATCATCCATCCAAAAAGGTTGCATATCAAACAAAACCTTATCAAACTTAAACCTACTTAAAACAAGCGTGCCAGCATATCCTGCCACCTTGCCACAATTGTAACTAACATAAAATTTATCCAAAATCCCACCCGCGTTGTCAAACAAATTGATTTGATTTTCTCCCGCCAAAATCTGTCTTGCAATATCTTCACTTGCGCGCACTTCTTGCAAACACCACACATCAAAATCGCTGTTTAAAATAAAATCAATTAAGCCAAGTTTGCTGCTTGCCCTTATTCCGTTTATGTTGTAACTTATAATCTTCATAAAATAATTATACCACATAAAAAATCAAAAAGTATTGACAAAATTTTAATTTATGTTATAATTTTAACGGAAGGTGGGTTATGAAGTTTAAAGAATTTAAAGGACTTTTAGAAACTTTGTATCAAAAATCAACACTCCTTGCTGATTTGGAACAAAAGTCGGACAAAACAATTTATGAACAGCAAGCGTGTGATAGGTTAAAAAAAATTATAAAAAATTACGACGATATTTTGTTTGATATGACGGGCGAATTGCGCTTGGAAAATTTTTTGAAGGTTAAACTTTCTATTTTGGAAAAACATCTTTTGCCATCAATTGAAAATACCGATTTGGTTTATGAAATTATATATAAGTCCGCCAAGGAAAACTTTGTTGATTACAAACCTTTTGCTGATGTTAGGCTTAAAAAACCTTCAACTGACGGCTTTGGCGATTTATACTATCATATGGAGTATGTAAAAAATGCTGTAGAGCCGATAGATAAAGAAAACACTTACATTGTCCTTCGTCCGCTTATTAATTTAGAATTATGGAATGGTCTGTGCACCGAACATAGATATAGATATATTATCCTTTCGCTTTGGCACGCGCTTAGGGAACAACTTATAGAAAGTGGAAAGATATCCAAAATTGAAAGTTATGTTTTAAAATTATCTAAAGATGAAAACAAAACAAAAGAAAGTCAAAATTAAATCAAAAAAATTAGGGCAAACCTAATTTTTTATTTTATTGGTTGAAGTTTGGGTTTGTTTTGTCCGCGCGGAAATTGTGCTGGGGTGGCGGATATTTTTTCTATTACAATAATGTTTCTTTCCCCCATATTGTTTGGCAAATCAAACTTTATGGTTTTTAAATATTTTCCGCCCAAAATCTTTATTGCGTTTTGTGAAACATTTAATTCTTCTTCAAAATTACTCCCTTTATATGCAAGCACAATTCCACCAATTTTTGTAAGTGGTAACAGATATTCAACAAGCGTGTTAAGTGGGGCAACCGCGCGCGCAACTGCAACATCAAATTTTTCCCGTTTTAGTTTGCAAAAATCTTCCGCCCGCGCATGCACACATTCAACTTTTAAATCTAATAAATTAGACAAATCTTTTAAAAATTTAACGCGTTTGTCAAGCGAATCCACCATGGTTAATTTTATATCATTTCGCACAATTTTTAGTGGCAAACCAGGAAAACCCGCCCCCGCACCAACATCAATTACACTTGCGTTATTTTTAATTTCATCAACTGGCAAGATGCTATCCAAAAAGTGTTTTATAAAAACTTCTTGCCTTTCTGTTATTGCGGTTAAATTAACTTTTTTATTATATTCAATTAAAAAATTATAATAGTTTTCAAACTGCAAATTGTTTTTATTTAAAAGGCTGTTTAACTTTTCTATATCCATAAAAACATTATATAAATTTGCCAATTTTATGTCAACAAAAAAAACTGCATTAAGCAGTTTATCTGGCCTTAACTGGCAAAATTAAGAAAGTGTAATCATCCCCCTCACACGGAGTTATAACACATGGTTGAATGGCACTATTCATATTAAGTTTAACATAACTGTTTTCAATTGTGCGCAGGCAGTCGGTAAAATATTTGCTGTTAAACGAAATTGATAAATCGTTACCCTTTAAGCCAACTGTAATATTTTCCTTAGTGTTACCAATTTCACTGTTAGATGTTAAGGTTAAGGTCTTTTCTTTAATATCAAACTTAACAAGGTTGTTTTTATCAATCCTAGACAAAACGCTTGCGCGGTCAATTGCATTTTCAAGCTGCTCTTTATTAATTGTAACCGAAGTGGCAAAATCGTGTGGAATAATCTGTTTGTAATTAATAAATTGCCCGTCAATCAATCTGTTTATGATAACGGTGTCACCAAGGTCAACCATAATGTTGTTTGAGTGAACATAAACTTTAACCGTATCATCCCCATCCATCATTTTAACAATTTCAGTAAGGTTTTTGCCCGGAACAATAATTTTAAAGTCATTGGTAGCCATATTAAGTTTTTTGTTTGCCAAACTTAATCTGCAACCATCCACAGCAACCGATTTAATTGTGTTGTTTGCCTTGCTTATTTCAAGCAAAATACCCTTTAAAACTGGGCGGCTTTCATCCAAAGCAACCGCATAGTTAACGCAATTTATAAGTGTTTTAAAATCCGACTTTAAAATTTCAAAATAATCGTTTCTTTCCACTTCTTTAATGGTTGGAAATTCAATAACATCCATACATTGCAAACAACCTTGGCTGTCGGCATAACTTATGTTAAGTTGATTTTTCTCGTTAAGTTCACAAGTAATCTGCTCATTGGTAAGTTTGCGGATATATTCACCAAACAATCTGCCCGGAACAACCGTTTCCCCGCCCGATTCAACCTCAGCTCGAATGGTCTTTTCCACACTCATTTCAAGGTCGGTTGCGGTTAGCACAAGTTTGTTATCTTCACAAACAAGCTTAATTCCTTCCAAAATTTGGGATGTGGTTTTGCTGCCAATTGCCTTGCTTACAACCGAAATTGCATCGCTTAATTCCAATCCATCACAACTAAATTTCATAATTCCTCCTGTGTTTAAAACCTAAAATCGAATTTTTTTACTAACACTACTATAATACCATATAGGGTAGGATATGTCAAATAAAAATGTCATAAAATATCAAAAAATTTACAAAAAGTTTTTTTGTTTTATTTTTTGTTGGATTTATTATAAAAAAATAGTGTAAAAATCAAAAGAAACTCTATTTTATAGATGTTTTTCGTATTTCGCGCGCGCATTTATTTATATTTTTTAAATTATTTTTTTATATTAGTTTTTTTATTATTGTGTGTGCAATTGTGGATAACTTTTTTTAATACTATATATTGTGGTGGTTTTTACAAATTTTGACAAATTATAACAATAATTATCCACATTTAATGTGCACAACTATGTATATTTTTTGTGTATAACAACAATTTTGATGTGTATAAGTTTGTAAAATGAAATTTTTGTGTTTGTTTATTAATCAAAACAAATTGGAATATATGTATTTATATACTTAACTAATATAATAAAAAGCAAACAAAACACATTAAAAAAATTTGACATAAAAAAGCAAAAGAATTATAATAAAGGTATGTTGGAACAGTGGAAAAAAGTTTTAAATAAAATGGAAAATGAGGTAACTGCCGTTACTTATGATTTGTGGATAAGTTCATTAAAACCAATAAAATACGCAAATGATGAGTTATTACTTATGGCACCAAGCGTTACTGCAAAAAATCAGGTTTGTCAACCTGCTATTTTTGATAAGCTTACCCGCATTGTTAGGGAAGAGTTTGATAAATATGCCTATATTAGGGTGACCGAAACCAAGGAATATGAAGAAAATATCCGTCAGCAAGACGAAATTGAACAAAAAGATAGTGGTAGGGAATGCCCTTTTAACAAAAAGTACACGTTTGAAAATTTTGTTGTGGGCAAGTCTAACCAAGTGGTTTTTGCTGCAATGGAAAATGTTGCCGAGCACCCAAGCCAAAAATTCAATCCACTTTTTATTTATGGCGGAGTTGGGCTTGGAAAAACACATTTATTGCACGCGGTTGGCAATTATTTGTGGAAAAATAGGCCAGAACTTAATGTTTTGTATGTAACATGTGAAAATTTTACCAATGACTATGTGGATTATTTAAGGAATAGTAAAGATAAACTTAAAAGCGAATTTAGGGACAAATATCGCACGGCGGATGTGCTTATGATTGATGATATTCAATTTATTAGCAACCGCACGGGCATACAAGAAGAATTTTTCCACACTTTTAACGATTTATATCAAAACAACAAACAAATTATTTTAGCATCTGACCGCCCACCAAAAGAGATGAGCGCGCTTGAAGATAGGTTGCGTAGCAGATTTAGTATGGGGCTTATTCAAGATATTCAAGAGCCAGATTACGAAACAAAGGTTGCTATTATTAAAAAGAAGTGCAGCCAAGAAGGGTATTTTGTTGACGATGACGTAGTGGAATTTATTGCACAAAAAACAGGCACAAACATAAGGGATATAGAAGGGATTTTGTCAAAAGTGGTGTTTTATGCTGGCTTGCTTGGAAAAACACACGCCACCATGGATGATGCACACGAAGCACTTAAAGATTATGGCGAGCCAGAAAAAACCAGCCTTAATGCGGACAAAATTATGTCGACTGTGTGTGATTTCTTTAAAATTTCACGCGAAGATATTGTTGGAAAAAAGAAAAATAAAGAGGTGGTTGAGCCACGCCAACTTTGCATTTACCTTATAAATGATATGTTATCCATGCCACTTACCGCAATTGGTGACATGTTTGGCGGGCGAGACCATACAACAATTATGCACGCGCGCGATAAAATCAGCAAACAACTTAAAACAAATCCGCACACAAAAACACTAGTTAATGATATAAAATCGCGTCTATTAAAGTACTAGAAATAGTGCTTTTTTATTTTAGTTTTTGTTTAACCTTAAAAAAGTTTGCCCACGGATTCTTTTTTATATAATCTGCCGCATTAAAAATATCAAAATAATTGGGTGAAAATTTGTTTAAATCGCGCCAAAAAATTGGCATGCTTATTTTTGCACCCGGTCGCGCACGCAACGAATATGGAGCAACACTTGTTTGGGCGCGTGTGTTGCGTTCCCAGTCAATAAAAATTTTGTTTTTTCTATTTGACTTGCGTATGTTGCTAGTATACCGGTCGGGGTATTTTTGTTCTAGCGTAATTGCCACATTTTTTGCAAAATCAGTGAACTTTTGCCAGCTTACACTTTCTAAAAACGGCACCACAATATGATACCCCTTACCCCCACTTGTTTTTAAAAAGGATTTTAGGTGTAAACTATCCAGCAATTTTTTAACATCCATAACTCCAACGCGCAATTGTTCAAGTGAAACATTTTCGTCTGGGTCAAGGTCAAAAACCATAATGTCGGGTTTAGATAGACTATCAACTTTACTTGCCCAACAGTGAAACTCCACCGTACCTAACTGCGCTTGTGCAATTATGCCCGCGGGCGAAGAAATGTAAAAATATTCGTCCATATTAGTTTTGCCCGCAACGCGTTTTGACTTTACTCCAACACAGTTTGTGGTAGGGTGTTTTTTGTAAAAACAACTAAGCCCGTTATGGCATCTAACCGCGCTTAAAAAGCGATTATTTACAAATTTAAACATGCGTTTTTGCACGGTTTTATAGTATTTAATCAGCTGAATTTTGCTTACGTTACAGTCGGCAAAAACAATTTTGTTGGGGTGTGTGATTTTAATTTTATCAACAACTAAAGGCGAATTATTAACATTTTTTGTTTTATTATTTTTCATACTTTTCCATTAATTTAAATATTCATTAACCACATCTTGTGGGTTTTTATCAACACGCAAACCCTTGTAACTAGCTTGTCTAAGTTGTTTTTCATTTGTAAACTCAGCAAACTGAATTTCTGCCACAAGTTTAGGGCTTAACCAAACCACATCGTCTTTGGTTTTTGGTGGATTTTTAAACGGGCATTTTGTTGTTTTAAGTTTGCTAAATTTAGACTTTAAAATTTTGCTCTCTTCTGCATCAAATCCAGTGCCTGCTCTGCCACAATATATAAGGTATTTATTAAAATAATATCCAAGCAAAATTGCACCAATTCCGCCCGCTGTTTTATCGCTTTTTGTGTAGCCAGCAATAACAAATTCTTGCCGCTTATAGCACTTTATTTTTATCCAATCGCCGCTACGGGTAGATAGATATTTGGAATTCTTTTCTTTACCAATAATACCCTCCAACCCCATACGCTTTGCTAAGTTAAAACACTGTTTACCTTTACCAATTGTATGGCTACTATACACTATACCCGCCGGGGCATTTTTTAACAACTTTTCAAGTTCTGCTTTTCGCTCAATAATAGGAAGCGCTCGCATATCTTTTCCGTTTAAGGCAAGCAAGTCAAAAACCACATAACTTACCATATTTGTTTGCTTTTTTCTTATGCTGTTTTGCAAGGTTTGAAAATCTGTTTTTCCATTTTTATCAAACACCACCATTTCGCCATCCAAAACAAACGAGTTATTGCCCGCAAACTCGCTTAAAACGCTAGCAATACCAGCAAATTTAGCGGTAAAATCCACACCATTGCGAGTATAAAGAGTGGTGTTGTTTGCTTCTGTGTAGGCTAAAATCCTATACCCGTCATATTTAATTTCGTATAAATAATTGTTTCCATTTGGTATTTTTTCCACAAGTTTTGCAAGCATAGGTTTAATACATTTAAAAGGATTACGCTTTGGTTTATTTTCCTTTTTTAAATCCAAAAAAGTTTTGCCTGTTTTAATGCTTGTTTTATATTTAGTTAAATCATCGCTGTTCAAATATTTATCATGCTCTTTAATTATAATCCAATTGTTTTCATCTTTGGTTTTAGAAATGTTAATAAGCGCCCAATCCCCTTTAAGCCGCTTTCCCTTTAATGTAAATTTTAACACACCCGAATTTAAACCCTTATTTTCCTTTGCTGGATGCCATACCCCAGTATCCCATATCAGCACTTCGCCCGCGCCATATTCGCCTTTTGGTATAACCCCTTCAAAATTTGCATACTCTTTTGGATGGTCTTCCACCCGCACAGCCAAGCGTTTATCTTGTGCAAAATAACTTAACCCCTTAGGCACAGCCCAACTAGCAAGCACCCCATCCATTTCCAACCTTAAATCAAAATGCACTCTGCTTGCTGAGTGATATTGAACAACAAAAACTCCACCTTCGCCTGTGTTTGTTTTGGATGTTTTGGTTTTTTGTCCTTTACTCCCTTTTGGCTCGCTTGTCTTGCTAAAATCGCGCTTTTTGTTGTATTCTTTTAAATTTGACATATTTTCCCCACAAAAATGTTTCCAAAACAAGCACAAAATTATTCAATAATTAAAAATTTGCAAAAAATTTAAATTTGTGATAAAATATAATTAGAGGTTTGTATGCAAATTTCAACAAAAGGTAGGCACGCGGTTAGAATTATGACCGATTTGGCGCGCAACAACGCGGAATATGTTTCAACTAACGAAATAGCCACCCGCCAAGGCATAACAATTAAGTATCTAGAAAAGATTATGGGCATGCTTGCAAAAAAGCAGTTGGTTGTTTCCATGCGCGGGGCAAGTGGGGGATATAAACTAAGCCGCCCAGCCAACAAATATTCAGTTTTGGAAATTTTGGAGGCGGTGGGTGAAGGCACAAAAATTGCCACTTGTACAACCGGGGACAAGTGTGCTCATCAAGACAAGTGCGATACCATGAAAGTGTGGTTTAAACTATCTAACCTAATTAACAATTATTTAAATACAATCACGCTTGACGACTTAATAAAGTAAAAAAACGAGATTGCTCTCGCTTTTTTTATTTTTAATTTTTAAATGTTTTTTGCTTTTTGATTTAAATTATATATTTTTGATTTTTATAATTTATTTTCTGTATAGTTTATTAAATTAAGTTATTAATAATTTAATTTATAAATATTTTATACTGCCTTTATAAATACATTGTTTTGTTATTTTTTTTGATATTTTTAGGATTTATATTTAAAATTTTTAAATTTGGCCTTTCAATTTTTGTTTGTTTTTGCGCTTTGCTAAGCGTCTATCTATAAATATGTATAGGTCGGCAAGCAAGTAAAACAGAAGTATAAGCACTGCAACATAAACCCAAACTATTCCCCAGCCTTGATTGTTGTAGGTTGGGTCAATAAAGAAATATGGATATTTGTCATTGTTAAGCAGATTGTTTCCGCCACCAAACCACACGCGCATGTTTATAATAAGCAGATAAAAAAGCGGATAAATCAAAAAGTAAAAAGCATCCAAATAATTAACTAGCCCGTGATGAGCAAACAACACAAAGCACACAATTGAAATTATTGGCACACAAATATGCAAAAACACATTTGTAAAATTAAACACTAACCCCGCGCTTATGTGCCTAACCACAATCGACATAGGCGCAAGCACAAAGCAATACACCACGCCAGTTATGGTTATAAAAAATGTGGTCATCAGCCTAATCATGTTAAACCAGCGCGAACTTGCAAATTTTGCCGTTCTGCCCTTAATTCCCATTGCGTCCACAACAATAATTACAATTGAAACAATCATAACCATAATGTTTGTTTGCAGCGTGAAATACCAAAGTTGGCTGTAAAATCCGCCAATATACTGTGCAATTAAACTAACCAACACCATAACCACAACAAACGAATTTAAGGTTAATTCCCACACCAATTTTTTCATAATTTACCCCTAACACGACCATAATATCAAATTTTAAATTTTTAATCAACCAAACAACCCCAAAAGCGCGATAAAAAATTAGAGTTTTTATAGGTTATTAAAATCTGACGAGTAGTTACATCTAGTTATAAATTAATTTAAACTATCTTATTAACAAATGTTAAATACAGAAACAAATTGAAATTGTGGAAGAATTTTAAAGATTACGCCCTTTTACATAAACACAGGTTTTTTGTTTATAAAATTAAAACCTTACCTATATAGTTATATATAATATTTAAGTAAATATTTATATATATAGGCCAGTTAAATGGAATGTTTAAAATTAAAACTAATCATAATGTATAAATTGTTATTTATAAATGTTATTGTTTGAAGTTGATCGCATAAATGCGGTTTTAAAATTTCTTTCCTTACGAAAGATAAATAGTGAAAATAGATATCTGATTTGGTTAGGTTAGGGGCGGTTTTGATAGTTCATAATTTAGATTTGGAATATTAAAAAGTAAAATAATCAACACCTGTCTATTATTTGTTCATGTTTTGACAAAATTTTTTAAAAAAATAAAAAATTTAAAAATTATATTTGACATAAAATTCTAATTTTCTTAAACTTATAATATCATATTAAAAGGAGGAAAAATGAAAAAACAAGGTCTTACAAATTTAATACTAAGAATTGCTTCTGCTATTGTTGCTGTTTTCGCTTTCATTGGTATGGCATTCAAATTTGCCTTTGTTAAAATGGGCGGCGAAATGCATGCTACCAAAAATTTCAGCGAATTCTGCGACAGCATCAAAAACATGGAAAAAGCCCAAGAAGCAGCTGATGTAGTTGGACAAAAAGTACCTGGTCTTGCTCAATATCAAGCAGCTCGTATTTTTGCAATCATCACCTTAGTATTAGTTGCAATTGTTGCTGTTATCGCCATTGTTCAATTGTTCTGGAACCATAAGTTCTTGACTTATGCTCTTTGGGCAGTTGCTGGCTTAACTGTAATTTGCGCATTACTGTTTATTATCTTGTTATCAGTTGGTACAGACAAAATCTACGGAGACATGCCAAATACTTCATTTGGACCACATGTTGGCGCTGTATTCATGTTCTTGTGCCCAATCATTGCATCTGCATTGGCAGTTGTACCAACATTCTTAAAAAGCAAAAAAGCTTAGTTAAGCAAAAAAATAGGCATCAGCCTATTTTTTTTATATCCTTTATTTTCATTTAATTAATTTAATATGGCTTTATAATTCTTATCATATTTTATTTTAAGCATATCCAGCCCTCACCATTACTTCTTGGCACTTTTATTGGTTCAACTTTTTGCACATCTTCAAGCCAAATTAAAGTGCAAAATTTCTTTTGTAGGGTAGTTTCCCAATCTTCAAATTTATCCGTTCCTATTTGCCGACCATATTCTTGCCTTATCTCTTCAACCTTTTTGGGAGTGAGTTCATAATATCTAACTTCTTGCACCTTTGCTGTTGCAGTAACATCTTTTCCAGTTTCTTTAATCAGGATAGTATCGCCCTTGCTAACCTTGTTGTAAGGCGCAACTTTGTGCATAGACCATCGGCTTTCAATTGTCTTTTCTCCACTTAAAACCATATCATAAAATGGTTGCCGTAATATTGCAATATGTTTCATAAATCACCTTTTACCCAAAAAAACAACTATCGTTTAGAAGTCTTTTTCTTTATCAAAATGATTATAATTGTAATAATCAAAACAATAACTAAAAAAGTAACAAAAGCAGTCAAACCATCTTTCCATGTAAAGTCCTTCGGCAAGTTTCCTGTTAATGCTAAAGTACTCACAAATAAACATTTAATACAATACCATAAAAAGTTTAATATAAACATTTCGACTCCTTAATAATAGTTAATGGTAACCAAACGTTTTTTAAGATGCGATTATTCATTATTACATCCTTTATATTTATGAAAATCGAAGGTTAAATTTCTTTTTACTAACCCAATTTGCAATAATATCGTAAATACTTTCAGTTATAAGTGGATGTTAAAATCCTCTCTAATTATTCTTATTTTTTTATTTCCAAATCGGGACGATAACTATCAAATAATATTTTTATTTTTTGTCTATACTCAATTAATATTTTATCACTATGTGTCATAACCTGGATAAATTTCCCCATTTTAAATTTATCAATCAAACTTACTGAAACTATATCCCCCCACTTTATAGTTTTTTTAACTTTTGAAAATTTAGTAATAGAAAAACCCTCTTCGTTATATTCTATTTTATATAATATAGAAATGTTTTCAACAAATAGCATGACGATAAAAAATAAAATAATCTCTACTATTATCAAAACAATACCAACTAGATAAATTTCTCTAAAAAACAGCATTGTTACACTAATCATTAAAAGCACAAATATACTAAGACAAAACATAACAAAAGTGTTTATATTTTTATACATCCAATTAGTTTTGAGATTTTTACCCATTACAACCTCCTAAAGATAAGAACTATTACAAAATTTTACCAACAAAAACAACTTCCAAACCAGAAAGTTGTTTAATATTAGTAAATTTTTTAATTTATCCTTTTATAACCCGCTTGCCTTGCCCTAGACCCTAGAGCGGCCTTTGATTAAAGTATGTTAGCTTTTGGGATGCAATGGATTGCGGGTGAACGACTTTGCGAAGCACTTAGGTGAACCCACAACCCATTGCAGCCCACCCGTAACTAATTTAACTAACAAGCGATTGTTAACCTTTTAACCCTCTCGACTGTCTATCCATATCTTCAACAACAATGTCGTAGATTTCGCCAAGGGTGGAGCAGTATTTTAAAACATCCCATGGCTCATTTGTGTGGAAGTGGATTTTAATAAGTTCTGGGTCGCCAACGGCAATAAGGCAGTCGCCTTTAAAATTTTTCATAAAATAGTCGTGGATGACATCTTCATCCAAATTTTTACCCTCAATTAAAAGTTGGGTGTCGTATCTATACTGAATCATAAATTCTCCTTTAAACAATCAAATTATATTAAAAAATCAAAAAAAATGCAACTAATTTAACAAAAATGTCAAATTTTAATAAATTTGCAACAAAAATCCGTAAATATCAAGCGCGCAAAATAAAATATTTACAATTTAACAAATTAAGGTTGACAAACAAACAAAATTTTGTTACAATTATAATGTATTGTTTTATCCGCAAGGGTAAGTGGGTACATATTTGCTTTTTCCCAACAGATTTTCTGTTATTGTGCGTTATGCACCACCCGTCAAATAATAAAATTTTTATTTTATAGTGCCTATCAATATAATATATCGTTTGATATATTTTGTTTGGTTTTTAATTTTAAATTCCAAATCTATTTTTAAGCCGCAATTGGCAAAAACAAAAGGAGGTTTTTATGAAAAGAACTTATCAACCTAAAAAGAAACAGCGCAACAAAGTGCATGGTTTTAGGGCTAGGATGAAAACTTTATCTGGCAGAAAAGTTTTAAAAAGGCGCAGAAACAAAGGCAAAAAACAATTGACAGTGTAGGGGATTATGCTAAAAAAACAAAATCGCTTAAAAAAGCGCAAAGAGTTTAATTTTATTTATCGCAAAGGTACAATCGCGCACGCACCCGACCTTTTTGTTCATTATGTCAAGCCAACCCGCCCATACGCACAAATTGGGGTGGCGGTGTCAAAACAGGTGGGCAACAGCGTGGTGCGCAGCCGTGTTAAGCGCATAATAAGTGAAGCCTGCCGCCTTAACATAAACAAGTTTGCAGTTAAAAATTATGTTATAACCGCAAAGCCTTCCGCCAAAGATAAAAAGATGCAAGATATTGAAAGCGAACTTATGTTTTTGCTTAAAAAAAATCATCTCTATAGGGAAGAGCAAAGCGCGCAAATTGTACACAAGGTTTTTAAGGCAAAAGACAACAGCATAAAAAACGCCAACCAAAACAGCCAAAACAAAAACGAGGGCGATAATGTTTAAAATTTATTACATTTTAACCTATCCGCTTACGCTTGTTTGCATTGGGCTTATTTGGCTATACAAACTTACAATAAGCAAGCTTGGGCGATGGTGCAACAGCATGCCAACTTGCAGCAGTTTTGGGCTTTATGCAGTTAAGCAGTATGGCGCAATTTTGGGCGGAATTTTGGCAGCAAGGCGGATTTTGCGTTGCCATAAAATTAAGGGCGAATACGACTTTGTTCCGCCAAACCTTTGTGGCGATTTTAAGTGGAAATGTTAACTAAAAGGATTTATTATGAATGGAATGTTATTAGCCGACCTTTGGACACACATCATTGACTTGTTTGCCAAATGGATTGTAAACTATGGTTGGGCAATTGTGGTGTTTACCGTGGTGCTTAAACTTGTGCTTACTCCACTTGACATCATGCAGCGTGTGGCAACCCAAAAGCAGTCGCGCGTCACCGCATACATGCAGCCTGAATTGGATGCCATAAAAAAGAAGTATGGCGACAATAAAGAGCGCATAAATGCAGAAACTCAAAAAATCTATAAAAAATACAACACTGGCATGGGTGGAATTTGCTTGACTATGTTGTTGTCGTTTGTTGTTACAGCAGTGGTGTTCTTCACCTTGTATGGCAGCATACGCAGTTACGGCACAAGCAAGTTATATGAAAGTTACAGTCAAATCGATAGCGCATATGTCACCGCGGAAAGCGAGTATCAGCAAAAACTTGATGAAGATGTTATAAGCGTGGATGTGTATGCCGATGCAAAAAGTTATGCAATTGACATGGCAAAAGAAAAGTATCAGCAGCTTGAAAAGCGCAACAGTTGGCTTTGGGTTAAAAACGTTTGGAAAGCGGACAGAAATGTAAGCCAATTTATATCGTTTGACAGCTTTGCCAATCAGCAAAATTTGTCGGGCGAGCAGCGTGAGCAAGCGCGGGAAAGATACAATGCTATCACCTCATCAATTGTGGGTGAAGGCAAGGACAACAATGGTTATTTTGTGCTGATTTTCCTTTGCGCAATTGTAAACTTTTTAACACAATTCTTATCCATGAAACTGCTTGCACCAAAAGGGCAAAAACTTAGCATGATGAACATAATTATGATGATAGTTTTGCCACTTTCCATGATTTTGTTTGCATGGACATCCAACGTGGTGTTTACTTTGTACATCTTAACCAACAGCATTATGTCGGCAATTATCTCAACAATAATTTCGCTTATAATGCGCAAAATAAACAGCAAAAAATCGTTGGAAGAACTTATCAAACCAAAAGTGCCAGTGGTTGAATACAGCAGAAATTACAACGCACAAAACAAAAAAGGCAAAAAGTAAATTGCACTTTATTTAGGAGGAAATATGCAAATTACAGCAACTGGAAAAAATGTTGAAATAGCAATTCAAAATGGGCTTTTAGAGTGCGGGTTAACTCGCGACCAAGTGGAAGTTAAAGTGCTTGAACAAGGCGGACTTTTTAAAAAGGCAAAAGTTCAGCTTAGTTGGGGCGAGCAAACTGAGACCAAGCAAGAAGAAGTTGCAGCAGAACCCGTAAGCCAACAAGAACAAGTTGAACAAGCGGAAGAAGTGGTTGAAACCGCCCAACCAAAACCAAAACGCGTGGTGGATAGTTCGCGTTTAAAAGAAGCGTGCAGCCAATTTTTAACTGGGTTGGTGCATTTTGTTGACCCAAATGCCACTATTGAATGCAGCGAGGGTGAAAACGAATTATCCTTTGCAGTTAAAGGTGAAAATTTGGGCAAGTTTATTGGTTTTCATGGCGACAACTTAAAGGCGATACAGTTTTTGTTGTCTGGGTTAAAGCGCAAAAACGAAGGTGCAATCCGCATCTATCTTGATATTGACGGCTATAAGGCAAGTCGCGGGCAATCGCTTGTTGATTTGGCAAACAAAACGGCTGAGCAAGCAATCAACATTGGGCACAACATTCACCTTGACCCAATGAGCGCGTACGACCGCAGAATTATCCACACCACACTTCAAGGCAGGGATGATGTTACAACGGAAAGCACAGGCGAAGGTGAAAAACGCCATGTAGTGGTTAAACCAATCTTTAAAAAATAGGTGGCATTGCCACTTTTTTTGTTTCAAAATTGTGCGCGGGTGGCGGATAAGATTTTTTATTTGTCGAAAATATTTTTAATTTTGCCAAAATTTTGAAAAAAAAGTTAAAAAACTGTTCCTTTTTGTTATTTAATTTGACAATTTTTAATTTTTGTATTAATATATTTAGTAATATGGGGGGTCTTTTTTATGAATCTAAATCTTTTTAGAAAAAAGGTTGAAGAAATTGTTGCATTAAAAAGTCTTACATATAACAACAACTTTGACAAGGCAAAAGAATACGCAGTAAATTTTTTGGTTGACGAAAAGTTTAGCAAGCTTGGCTATACTGACAAACAACGCCAACTAATTTTTGCTGTTAGGTTGAAAGATTTTGAAGATGCCCTTAAAGACGCCATGTTAAAAAAAGGTTATGATGTAAAAATTGAAATTGATGACTATTTTCCCATTGAAATGAATGTAAGCTTAACCTTATTTTCACTAAACGCAAAGCGCGCGCAAAGTTATGAGTACGATATAAGTTATAACGAAAGTGTGTTTAGCGAAACGCTGTCTAAATACGATTTTGTTTTGCCGCTGGATAGCCTAACCGCGGGTGAGCATCCAGATTGGGTGCGCCTTGTTATGGATTTCCCCGAAGTTAAAAAGGTTATGTGGAAGTTGATTGAAACAAAAATTAAGCAAAGCAAACAAACCCGTATTTCGCTTTTGGAAAAAAGGATTAAGGAAAACGAAAGCAAAAAAAATCTGCTTAACGATGCGGAATACATTAAGGGCGAAATAAGCCACCTAGCCAAAGAAAACAAACTTTTGCAAGAAGAAAAAAGCAGAATCAGCAATCAAATTAAAAAATGCGACATTGATGAAATTTCAAAAATTTAATGGGCAACACCCATTTTTTTTGTTGCAAAAACACCAATTTGCGCAAGTTTGGTTTGTATGTTTGACTTTTAATTTGTGGTTTGATATAATTTACTAGCAATTAAACATTTTTTTATTTTAAAGGAGAATTTATGCAAAACCAAAACAATCAAAACAACAATCAGTTAAACGACTTAAACGAGTTTGAAATTAAGGTTGAAAAAGTTAAAAAATTGGAAGCAAGTGGGGAAAAGGCGTACAAGGCAAAATATAACAAAACACACGAAATCCACGCGCTTGAAAATGTTGAATTAGGCACACATGTTAGCATTGCTGGCCGCATGATTTTTAAACGCACTTTTGGCAAACTTATTTTTGCGCGCCTTTATGCGATTGGCGACAATTTTGATGCCGACTTCACCGCACCAATCCGCACAAGTGTGCAGATTAGTTTAAGCCAAAACATTGTGGGTGAAGACAGGCTTAAATATTTTAAAGACTTTTGCGATGTGGGCGATTTTGTTGGCGCGGAAGGTGAACTTATCCGCACCCAAACGGGCGAGCTAACCGTGCAGGTGGAAAAGTTTGTGTTGCTTACAAAAGCACTTAGAACACTGCCAGAAAAATTTCATGGGCTTACCGACACAGAAAGCCGCTATCGCCAGCGTTACCTTGACCTTATTATGAACGAGAAGAGCAGACAAGCGGTTTTAATAAGGTTTAAAGTTATGCAATTTATCCGCGAATTTTACAACAAACATGGCTTTTTGGAAGTGGAAACTCCAATCCTTCAAAACGCGGTTAGCGGCGCATTGGCAAAACCTTTCCGCACCCACCATAACGCGCTTGACTTGGACATGAATTTGCGCATTTCGCCCGAAACTTTCCACAAACGCGTTATTGCCAGCGGCTTTGACAAAATTTTTGAATTTGCAAAAGACTTCCGCAACGAAGGTATTTGTGTGGACAAGTTGCAAGAGTTTACCATGCTTGAAAGTTACGCCGCATATTGGGACTTTGAAGACAGCATAAACTTTTACACCGAACTTTTCCGCGAAGTGTGCAAGTTTGTTTTTGGCAAGTACGAATTTAGTTCGCAAGGCAGAGTTATTAAGTTGCCAGAAAAATTTCCGCGCATGGATTTCTTAGCAAAGGTTAACGAGATTGTTGGGGTAAACGTGCTTGACATTACCGATGCGGACAAATTTAAAGATTTAATCCGCAAAAAGAATTTGCTTGACGAGGCGGACATGAAAGACCAATTTACTGTGGGCGGGCTTATTGACCTTGTTTACAAGCGCAAAATCCGCAGCAACATTGTTGAGCCTACAATCTTATACAACTATCCAAATGTTGTTCCGCTTGCAAGGTACAGCGATGACGACGACCGCATTATTGAAATGTTCCAACTTGTTATTGATGGGCAAGAGATGGTTAAAGGTTACAGCGAGTTGGTTAACCCAATCCAGCAAAAGCGCAATTTTGAAGAGCAAGCAAAAGCAAAACAGCGTGGCGATGCTGAGGCGATGGATTACGATAAAGAATATATTTTGGCGATGGAACACGGCTTCCCACCAATTTCGGGCATTGGGTTTGGCATTGATATATTTATTTACCACTTGCTTGATTTGGAAAACATCCGCGAAACCATTTTGTTCCCAATAACCAAACCAGACGCAAACAATTAAAGGATTGTTTATGAAAAATATTTCCATTTTAGGTACGGGCAGGTGGGCGAGTTGCATTGCCTGTCAGTTGGATGAATTAAAGTATAATGTAACCATGTGGCAACGGGTGGGAAGTGTGGAAAGTCCGCTTTTCACCACGGGCAAAAACCAGTATGTAACCCTTTCCAAAAAGGTGAAGTACACGCACAATTTGGCGGACGCGCTTAAAGGGGCAGATTTGGTTATTATTTCTATCCTTAGCCAAAATTTGCAACAGCTTACCGAGCAATTGCGTGAGATAAGTGGCTACAACAAAAAGTGCTATTGCATTGCAATGAAGGGCATTGAGGCAAGCACGGGTAGGCGACTTAGTGAAGTTTTAAAAGATGCCGGTATTCCGCGCGAAAACATTGCGGTTTGGGTAGGTCCCGGGCATGTGCAATCAATTTCGGCGGGCGGGAAAGCAAACATGCTTATAAGTGCATATAGCGACAAACTTGCCAAAACAATTGCAAAGGCGTTTAGCAGCGACAAAATTGATTTGTCCACTTCAGCAGATATTGTGGGTACTGAGTTGGGTGCGGCAGCAAAAAATGTTTATGGCATTGCGGCGGGAATTTTAAGTGAGAGTGAAAAATATAAGCACTGCATTGGCGGGCTTATGGTGGCAAGTGTGATTGAAATGTCTGGGCTTATTGATGCGCTTGGCGGAAAGCGGGAAAGCGCGCACGGGCTTGCTTTGCTTGGCGATTATCAAGCCACCATGTTTGACGACAACAGCAAAAATTTAACCTTTGGCAAAAGCATAATTAAACATAACACATTGGATGAAAAGGTGCTTAAAAAATACATTTCATCCACCCAGCCAGAAGGATATAAAACTTGCGAGGCGTTGTTAAAACTTAGGGATAAATACAATCAACAAGTTAGCGACCAGCAAAAACTTTTTATGCCAATTGCAGCCACATTACAAAATGTGTTGATAGGAAAAATTAAACTAAATAAAGCGGCAGAAGAGCTTTTTAAAACTATAAGTTTGGTGTTGAAATCAGCTTAGCGGGACAACACGCCAAATCCCTTTCTATTGGCGGGAAAGTGATTTGGCGCATACAAGCCCAAGCTTCGAAGCGATTTGAAAGCCAAACCAAATAGAAATTCAAAGGAGGAAAAATGCAATCGATTGAAGAAAATAAGCAAGAATTTTTGCAAATCTATTCCACTATCAAGCGTGAAGGCGCGGACAAACTGCTTGAATACATAACCAACAGCACCGACTTTTTTACCGCACCCGCATCGGGTAGACGGCATTCGGCGTTTGAAGGGGGATTGTGCTTTCACGCGCTTAATGTTTACAAGCGGCTTAAACAAAATATAATTAGCGAGTACGGGCAGGATTATTCAAGCAAAATTTCGGACGAAAGCATTGCAATAATTGGTTTGCTGCACGATATCTGCAAGGTGAACACCTACACCAAAGATTTGCGCAACAAAAAAGAAAACGGGCAGTGGATTCAAGTGCCATATTTTGCTTACAACAATCCACTTCCGTACGGTCATGGCGAAAAAAGCGTGTATGTTGTGTCTGCCTATATGCGCCTAACACGGGAAGAGGCAATGGCTATAAATTGGCATATGGGGCCATATGACCCGCGCGCGCAATACAGTTCGGATTTAGATGATGCCTTTCAAAAATTTCCAATTGCCGTGCTTACTTTTGTTTCCGACCTAGAAGCATCTTTCCTTGACGAGCCGCGCGAAGAAAATTAAATTACAAAAAAACACCTTTAAACTTTATAAAGGTGTTTTTTAATTATTGGATTTGTGTGTGTTTGCGGCTTATTTTATTAAGTTTATTTTTTAAATTTAATGTTTATCCGCGCTTGACAATTATCTTTTCGCCGCCTTCAAAAAGTTGTGGCAAATCTTTATTATATTTGCAGATGTCGTCAAGCGAGATTTTTATTCGCTTGCAAACATCCCACATGGTTTCGCCTGACTTGGCAACAAAAATTTGATAGTCATATTCGCCAAAATCCAGCGGCTTTAAAAGGGTGAAATTGTCAATCATCTGCTTGGTTTCGCACACATACGCGCACACGCAAATTTCCACATCATAATCCAGTTCAACAATTGTGCCGCGCTTTGCTTTCGCCTTGCAGTCTTCAATTGAAATTGAGCTGTGTAGGCAATCAAGTTTTTCAAGTTTAATTTTTGTGTTGATAATAAACGGCAACTGGGTGGATTTGTTTTTGTACTCTTTGTTTTCGTCCAAATAAATTAATTGGCTGGAAATTATCCCTTCAACAATCAACTCGCCATCTTTTAAATAGCTGTTTGTAATCTCGGGCAGAATGTTTATGTTGGAAACAATCGCTTCAATGGCTGGCTCGTCATCTTCAATTGAAATTTCGCCCGACACGGTTTCTTCCACATTTGCGCATTCGGTTGCATGGCTAAAATCGCGGCTGCCCACACTAAGTTCAAGTTCGTTTTCAATCGAATACATATCGTCAACCAAATCAATCGAAATTGTCCTATAACTTACCCCACACATTTTTACATTATGCTTAATAACCACCACATTGTTGCCGTCATCAATTTCGGTGTCTATGCTGGTTTTTGCGCGGTCAAGCACAAAGGACAAGTCAAGCATACTTTCGCTTGTGATGTTGTTTGCTGGCACATCGGTTTTTATGGTAAAGTTATTGCAAAGTTCTTTAATTTCGCTTTCGCCGTCATTCATAGTTTCGTAAACAAGGCGGCTTAAAATTTTGCCTTCTACTATCACCAAATTTTCGGCTGGCTTAATTGAAGTTGGGGTGAAGTGGGCGTTGTAAATCAAAATTTTTGCCACATTGTCTTTGCTTTCAAGGTTGATGGTGTAGTCAAAATTGGTGTCAATATGGCTGTCGATTGTGCATGTGGAAATTTCGCTCTTTTTAACAATGATGTTTTCAAAACTTGTAAGGTTGTTATTTAGCCCCAAATTTATGTACATAATTGGCATTATGGTAACATCGCAATTTATTTTAATTCCGCCCTCGGTTTGAACAAGGTTGCAGTTTGCGGTTTGATTGCAAATGTTAATTATGCTGTCCGCGGTTATGCTGCTGTCGGTCAATGTTTCGCTAAACGATTGGCTGTCGCTAACCGTGTTGGAAATGTTGTCTGTGTCAATGTACAGCACGCGCACTCCAATTTTGCCCGAAACCACCATTTTGCCCGACACGCATTCAACCGAAGTGTCAAACAGATAACTTTCCGCATCCAGCACAGTTTTGATATTTGCGTTTGCATCCACGCTTACCGAAATAACCGAAGTGAAATTAAGTTTGCCCAAATTTTTTGCGTAACTAATTAAAGTTGAATTATTTTCTTCCATAAAAACTCCTCCGTCTTACATAATGTATAACAACAAAAATTAAAATATGCCAAAAAATAAAAAACTTATATAGTTATATATTATTTAAATATTAAAAATATGAATAATTTTAAAAAATATCAAAAAATATTTAAAAAAATATAAAAATTTGTAACTATTTTTATTATTTTTGAAATTTTTGCGAAAAATTTAATTATTTTTAAGTTTAATTTAAATAAATTATTTTAATTTTCTTTTATTTGAGTGACTTTTAATTTTCGTTTTAAAAACTTCCTTAATTATAGTTATATTTGATTATATTAATATTATAAAAATAAAAAACATTATGTTGACAAATTATTTAAAATTTAAATAAATATATTTGTTTTTCTATTTTTAAGTTTAAAATTTTGTAAATTAAAGGTTTAAAATATATCAAATTTTAAAAAACCAAAAATAATTATATAAAAATTGATTTTTTGATATTCTATTTTCGACATTAAAATAGAAATTTATGGATAAAAATCTATTCTTACACAAAAATGTATATAATTTTTTTCTTATTTTTTTAACATTTTTGCTATTATATCCTTGTGTAAAATTTAAAACATTTAAAAGGGGAAAATTATGAAAAAAATTACACTTATACTTGCAGACGAGGACCAAAATATTATTAACGATATGGTCAAAAATTTTACTGACGACAAATACGAAATTGTGGCAACCACTTCAAGCGGGGACGAGCTGATTGAGCTTGTTAAAAAACACAATCCAAGCGTGGTTGTTATGGATATTGTGCTTTCTGGCTGCGATGGGTTTAAGGTGTTGGAAACAATCGACCTAACCAAAACCAATGTCATCATCCAGTCGGCGTTGTCCATTGACGGATTTATTAACAAAGCAATTTCCATGGGCGCAAAATACTATTGCATCAAGCCGTTTGATGTGGCAATTTTAAAAGAGCGCATTGACGATATTGTGTCGATCGCGGACACACAGGGCAAACAATTTTTCAACGCAAAAACCACCAATCATTTGGAAGAAAAAATTTCTAATATCTTTATAACTGTGGGCATTCCAGCGCACATAAAAGGTTACCAATTTTTGCGTGAAGCCATTAAACTTGCCATTGCCAACCCTGAGATTATCAACAGCATCACCAAAAAACTTTACCCAACCATTGCTGAAAAATACGACACCAGCGCATCCAAAGTTGAGCGCGCCATTCGTCACGCAATTGAAGTGGCATGGAACAGGGGCAAAATTGAAAACATAAACAATCTGTTTGGCATAAAGGTTTATTCCAGCAACGAAAAGCCAACCAATGGCGAATTTATTGCGCTTGTCGCGGACAAAATGTTGATTGAAGGAGCATAACTTTTTTGCTTCTTTTTTGCTTTTTAGCTTAAAATTTTTTGCAAAGTAAATTTGCAATTTTTTTTACGCTTTTTTAATACTGCAAACAAAAAAGCGGATATCCCGCTTTAATATAAACCTAAAATTTGATGATAAAATTATTTAAATAGACCATTAAAGCCCACTATTAAAAATCGTCATCATCATCGTCATCATCGTCCTCGTCTTCGTCTTCTTCGTCCTCATCTTCTTCATCATCAATGTCGTCAAGGTCGTCAAACTCTTCACCCGGGTCAAACTCTTCATCCTCATCCAAGTCGTCACCATCGGCACCAATGTCGCCAAAGTCAAAGTCGTCATCTATGCCAGAAGTGTCTTCGTCCGTTGAATAGTCGTCATACTTGTCGCGGTCTTCATCGTCTTCATCTTCGTCATCGTCATCGCCGTTGTCGTCATCGTCAATGTATTTATGCCAGTCCGCAATCTCTTTATCTTCCGCCTCTTCGTCTGGGTTAATCCCCATTTCTTGACGGCAGCTGTCGCAAATTTCTTGGTCGCTTTGCACAAAATTAATTTTGCAAATTGGGCAAAGTTCCAAATCGCCAATATCATCCTCGCTTGGCGCGATAAGTTTCATTTCTTTTTTGCAAACATCACAATACTGGTCAGATTTTTTTATATAGTTAAGTTCACACCTAGGGCAAAGCACCCAAACTGGTTTTGTAGATTTTCCTTTTGGCATAAATCCCTCCTAAAAATGCTAACTATATTATAATTAGTAAAATTTATTTTGTCTACTAATTTAAACAACTTTTTTAAAATTTTTTATTGCATAAATATAATACACTGTTGCAAGCAAAATATAACCAAATCAAAAATATTATGCGGCTTAAAATATAATATGCGGCTAAGTATATTTTGTTAAGGGTCGCTTGCGTGCGCAAAAATTGTAAAAATTTGTAAAATTTGATTAAAAACCTTAAAATTATCCACAATATTATGGGGGAAAGTATGAAAAGGATGCCCAATACTGTGGAAAATATTAAAGCCAACATTTTGGCACTTAAAGGTAAGGAAGTTAATTTGTATATCAATCGCGGAAGGCGAAAGGTCAGCAGCTATCGTGCCCGCATAGAAGATGTTTACCCAAGTGTGTTTACTGTTAAGTCGTGCGGATTAAATTTAAACAACATTTACACCTATTCGTACAACGACATCTTGTGTGGGGAAGTAAAAATTTCCAACGATTAACACCTTTTTCCGCATGCCGCCAAATTTGTGGCGGTTTTTTTTGTTTTGATTGACGGGGCTAAGTAAAAATTTTGCAAGTGAAAACATTTCAACTTTAAAAAAGTTTGACAACAAAATTGCTGTTATGCTAAAATTGGATAAATGGAGGCAGCAATGCAATCTTTTAACCCAGTGCGCGGAACGTACGATTATTTGCCAGCCGAGGCAAAAATACGCGAACAAGTGCGCCAAATTATTTTGGATAGTTACACATCAAACGGATACAACCTTATTTCCACCCCCGTTTTGGAAGGGTTAAATTTTTTAAATTCAAGCGAAGGGGGCGAAAATCTGCGCCTTATGTTTAAAACAATAAAGCGCGGCGACAAACTTGACTTATCCAAGCCAAATTTAACCGAGGCGGACATTGTGGAAGAGGGTTTGCGCTACGATTTAACCGTGCCGCTTGCGCGTTTTTATTGCAACAATAAGGATAAATTGCCTACGCCATTTAAGGCAGTACAGTTGGATTACGCGTTTAGGGCGGAGCGGCCACAGCGCGGGCGAAATAGGCAGTTTGTGCAGTGCGATATTGATGTTTTTGGGGATAAAAGCGTAAATGCTGAGTTGGAACTTATTAAAACCGCCATCGACACGTACGAAAAACTTGGCTTTAATGCGCTTACAATAAAGGTAAACAGCAGGCAGATTTTAAACGCAATTGTGCTGAATGCGGGATTTGATGAGGCGGATATAAATTCGGTGTGCGTAAGTTTGGATAAAATTGACAAAATTTCGCTTAACGGCGTGATGATGGAACTTATTGAAAAGGGCTTTGATACTGATAAAATCAACCGCCTTGTTGATAGTCTGTCGGACATACAAGCGCATGGGCTTATGTGCGTGACCAACTATGGCGTGGAAAATGCGATTGTAAAAAATCTACAATATTTAATCGATACGCTAAATACCCTTACCGGGCATAAACACAACATTCAGTTTGATATTTCAATTGTAAGGGGGCAGGGGTATTACACTGGCACAATTTACGAAGTATATACCGAAGGCTTTTCGGGTGCAATTGGTGCGGGTGGTAGGTATGACGGAATGATTAAAAAATTTGCCGGTGTGGATATACCCGCAGTGGGTATGTCAATTGGGTATGAGCCAGTGTGCATGCTTATACGCGAACGCGGCACAACCTTTAATTTAAAACCCAATTTGGCACTTTTGTACGAAGAGCAAGACAACATTGTTGAGGTGTTTAAAATTAAGGAAAAATTAAAACAAAACTACAATGTTGCGCTATATTTAAAGCCCAAAAACTTAAAAAATTTCTATGATAAAATTGGCGAAGTGGCAGATTTTGTAACAAGTTTTGCGGATGTTGACCAAAACAAGCCGCCAAAACAACTTAGCAAATAAACAACTTCTTTTGATAAACCTAACCGCATATATTTACAAAGGAGAAATATGGAAAAATACAGTGAAATTCGCGTGCCAATTGCGCACGACAATCCATCAATTAGGCGTAAAGAAAGCCGCTGTGTGTTGTGTGGAAAATGTAAAGATGTCTGCGCAAAACAGATAGGGGTGGCGGGGTATTGGAAATATGACGGCAACGACATTGTGTGCATAAATTGTGGACAATGCGCAAATGTCTGCCCAGTTGACAGCATTGAAGAGCAAGACGACACATCAACCTTTATGCAAGCCATAAATTCGGGCAAAAAGGTGGCGATTATTGTAAGCCCAAGCGTGCGCGTTTCGCTTGGCGAGATGTTTAATATGCCAGCGGGCGAGTTGGTTACGGGCAAAATGGTGGCGGCATTAAAAAAATTGGGTGCGGAATATGTTTTTGACACCACTTTTGGTGCGGATTTAACAATTATGGAAGAGGCAAGCGAGCTTATTGAACGCATAAAATCCGGCAACAACCTTCCGCAGTTTACAAGTTGCTGCCCAGCGTGGGTGAAGTTTGTGGAAACATTTTATCCGCAATATATTAACAATCTATCCAGTTGCCGCAGCCCAATTGGCATGCAAGCCAGCATTTTAAAGCATCATTTTGCGAAACAAAACGGAATTGACCCAACCAATCTTTATGTTGTTGCGGTCACCCCATGCGTTGCAAAAAAATACGAGGCAAAGCGCCCAGAACTTGTTGGCGAATATGGACAAAATTGTAACCTTGTTATAACCGTGCGCGAGTTGGGCAAACTTTTAAAAAGCCAAAAAATCAACTTCAAAACGCTTAAAGATGAGCAGTTTGATTCCGCCTATCCAACCGGCAGCGGCGCGGGCGTAATTTTTGGTGCAAGCGGCGGCGTTATGGAAGCGGCTGTGCGCACTGCCTACTATCTAACCACGGGCGAAAATCCACCAACCAATTTGTTAAATTTTTCCGCAGTGCGCGGCACAACAAATATAAAAACGGCAAAAATAAAACTGCTTAATAAAGAAATTAAACTTTGCGTAATTTTTGGCACGGCGGCGGCGCGCTCGGTTTTGGATAAATTAAAAACCAAAAAATACGATTTTATAGAAGTTATGACCTGCCCAAATGGCTGCGTTGGCGGGGGCGGGCAACCAAAATGCAACAACACCTTTTCTACTGTGGAGGCGCGCGCAAATGGGCTGTACTCGGCGGACGAAAAAATGCAGGTTCGCGCAAGTTATTTAAATCCGCAAATAAACAAATTGTATAAAGAATTTTTAAACAAGCCGCTTTCGGACACGGCAAAAAAATATCTACATACCACTTACCAATCTAAAAAATAGATTGGTTTTTTATTTTTGCCACAAAAATTAACAAAATTATCTTTTGCCTCATAAAAATTTGTGAGGTGAATATGGCGGAAGCGATTAGTTTTTTGATTGGGGCAAACGACGAGCATGGATTAAATCCACCCACTGCGGGCAAGCGCACCCCAAGGATAAGTTATATCAATCGAAGTTTTTACGAAAACGAATTTAATAGGCAAGCAAAATTGCAATTTATTTTGGCACTTTTAAGGTGTAATTTTAACATTTTTGATGTACACCCCGAGGTCCAAGATGTCAGCATTTCCACACGGGTTAGGCGGATAAATGCGGCTGGATTGAATGCGCTTGTAACCTTTGCATACAATGCGGCGGGCGACGGCAACAATTTTAGTGCAGCGCAAGGGGTGGAAGTGTATTACAGCCCGTTTAATCCGCGCGCCAGCGAAAGTAGACGCTTAAGCGAACTTATTTTCAATCAAGTGGTTGCCAACACGGGCAGACCGGGGAGATTTGTGGGCAGTTTGTCTGTGGGCGTGCTATCAAATGTAAACTGCGTTTCAAGTTTGATTGAGGCGGGATTTATGACAAATTTTGGTGAGGCAAAACTTATGCTAAATCCAAATTTTACACTTGCCGTGGGCGAGGCGTGTTGCCAAGCGATTTGCCAGTTTTTAGATGTGCCGTTTGTTGCGCGTGAAATTCAAAACTATCCAACTTTAAGGCAAAATAGCCGTGGAAATCGTGTTGAGATGCTACAATATTTGTTGCGCGAATATGGTTACGACATTTCCACTGACGGCATTTTTGGCGGAAACACATATCGCGCAGTGCTATCTTTTCAGCAAAACAACAACCTAGCCCAAGACGGAATTGTGGGCGCAAACACATGGAGTGAGCTTTTAAATTTAAATCCGTCCGCCTACACGCTAAGGCGCGGCAGCAGAAAAAGCGCGGTGCTGTATCTGCAAAGGCTGCTTTTAAGTTATCTTTATCCAATTATGGACTTGGATGGCATTTTTGGCGCGGAAACCGAACGCGCAGTGCAAGCCTTTCAAACTGAAAACAACCTTACCCCAGACGGCATAGTTGGACCAAACACTTGGCGCGCCCTGCTTTCATCTTCCGGCCGCCCGCAGCCGTAAAGAATATAAAAATAAATATAATCCTTAATTAAAAAAGTGGGAATAAATCCCACTTCTTTTTTAATCCTTGCTTTAATGGGTTAGGGCTATAACATTTTTATAAATTTGTGAATAGTTTTTTATAAAAAAGTTTACCTATAATATATTATTACCAAAATTTGAAAAATAATTAAAACGTGCAAGCAACAAGAAAAATTCTACAAAAAAGTTGAAATTGTTTTACAATCTATCTAATTTTTTTGTTTTTTGTGCGGCGGACGGGCAAAAATTGAAGTATGAAAAAATTTGTGTTTGCAGTTTTATTGATGATTGTTGTTGGGGTGGTGGCGGTGTTTTTGCCAAAAGAAAAGGATTACGACTATTTGCGCATACATATCCGCGCCAACAGCAATTTGGCGGTTGACCAAAATGTTAAATATCTGGTTAAGGACGAAGTGGTAAAATTCTTAACCCCAAAACTTTGCAATGTTCCAACCAAGGCGGACGCAATAAAAATTGTTGAAAAAAATATGTCAGCGCTTGAAAGCCTTTGCCAAAAAACGCTTAGCAAAAACGGCTTTAACTATAACGTGCATGTAAAAATTAACAACGAATATTTCCCCACCCGCACTTACAACAACACTACGCTTGAATCTGGTTATTATGATGCGGTGATTGTTGAACTTGGTAGCGCATCGGGCGACAACTGGTGGTGCGTTATGTATCCGCCGCTTTGCTTTGTGGGCGAAAACAATGGCAGCACATCCATCACATTCAAATCCAAAATCGCCGAGTGGTTTAAAAAGATTTTTAATTAAAACTTTTTGATGAATTTAAAATGCCAAATCTCAAAATTTTTAAGTAAATAAATATACTAGCGCAAGTCTTGTTGTAACAAAACATGCTTGTGCTTTTTCTTTTTCATATTCGCATAAAAACTTTATGAACATTTTTCTATAAATTAAACCGTTATTTTTTAAAAATTTGGAAATTTTTGCATAATTTTGCGGGCGGGTTGCAAAATAGGGGAAACGGAGGAAAAAGTGAAAAAGATTTTTATATTTTGCATGCTTGTGGTTTTTGCAGTTGCGGGCATATTCGCTGGCGGGGCGCTTGTTAAAAACAGTAAAAAATCACGGGTGGCCGAGGCGAAGGCGGTGTCAACTGAAATTGTAGACGCGGCGGTGGCGAACACAAAAGATGTTCAAACGCGGCTTAAAAAATGGGGATATTACACGGGCAGCGTGGACGGAATTAATGGACCAAAAACCATTGCTGCGGTAAAGGCTTTTCAGCGCAAATATGGATTGACTGCGGACGGAATTGTTGGGCCACTTACTGCAGCAAAAATGGGGCTGAGCGTGTCAAAAGCGACAAGCAGTTCAACCTACAACAGCAACGACAGATATTTGCTGGCAAAAGTTATTTACGCCGAGGCGCGTGGCGAAAGCTATACCGGGCAGGTGGCAATTGGCGCGGTGGTGCTTAATCGCGTGCGGGACAGCAGATTTCCTAACACGGTGGCTGGCGTGGTTTATCAGCCATGGGCGTTTACTGCGGTTAATGACGGGCAAATAAACTTAGAGCCAAATCCAACCGCATATCAAGCGGCGGACGATGCGCTTAATGGTTGGGACCCAACTTATGGCTCGGTTTACTATTACAATCCAAAAACCGCAACAAGCAGTTGGATTCGCACAACTAAATATGTGACGACAATTGGGAATCATGTGTTCGCTGTTTAAAGTCGCTTGTTAGTTAAATTAGTTACGGGTGAGGACAAAAGTATTATGCGCTCACTAAGGTGCCTACGGCAAAGTCGTTCACGCATAACACTTTTATCCTCAAAAGCTAACATACTTTAATCAAATGCCGCTCCTGGGGTAAGGGTTGAACGAGAAAGATTTAAGAGGAAAGTCGTTCACCCGCAATCCATTGCATCCCAAAAGCTAACATACTTTAATCAAAGGCCGCTCCAGTGGTGCGGGTAAAATAATCGGGTCTTATAAGGACAATTTAAAAGCAAAGTCGTGAGTGTACAACACCCAACGCACAAAGGCACAATAACCCAATCAAATGCCGCTCCAGGCTCTGGGGTAAGGCGAGTAAGTCTCATAAGGATAAATTAAAAGTCGTTCGTGCATAACACTTTTATCCTCAATTGCTAACATACTTTAATCAAATGCCGCTCCTAGGGTAAGGGTCGAACTAGAAAGATTAAGAGGAAAGTCGTTCACCCGCAATCCATTGCATCCCAAAAGCTAACGTACTTTAATCAAATGCCGCTCCAGGTTTTTGGGGTGGAGTATTTTGGGCCTATAAAGAAAGGTTGAAAATCGTGAAAATGTGAAAAAAATTATAAAATAGTTATTAAATTATCAAAAATATATGAAAATTAATAAAAAAATTAATAATTTTTATAAAAAATCAAAAATTGTTTGATAAGTAATTAGTAAATTAAAATTATTTAAAAGTTTAAAAATACTTAAAAATAGGATTTTTTAAAATTTAATTTGAATTTAAAAAATATTAAGACCAATAAAAGTTGATAAAAAATAAAAATTATTAAAAAATTAAGGAAAATTTTATAAAAATTAATAAAAAATGCAAAAAATATTAAAAAATGTAAATAAATTTAACAAAATTATAAAAAATAATATTAGTTAAAGGGGGAAAGGATGAAGCAGAAAATTGTTTCGGAAAACATGGAAAGTAAAAGCAATGTAAATCAGCAAAAAGACACCAAAAAGAAAACCAATGCGCAAAAGGCGGTGCCAATTTTGATTGTGGCAATTGTATCGTTGGTGGTAATTTTGGGCTGTGTTTTGGTTGCGTATTATCAAGTTAACAAATCAAACAAGCAAAATGCCAACATTTTGGAAGGTGTTTACACTTCAAGTTATTATTCAATGGTGGATAATGTCAACAACTTGGCGGTGGATTTGGCAAAGTATCCAAACCTTAGCACCACGCAAGCCAAGTTAAACACTATGCAAGACATGATGGTGGATTGCAACTACATTTTGGGCGGGCTTAGTGTGCTGCCAATAAACCAAGAAAATGTGGTGGCTGCCACTAAATTTTTTAATCAAGTGAATGGCGTGTGTGAGGCGTACAGCGCGGCGCTTTACAAGGGTGAAAATTTGACGCAAGAGCAAGAGCTTTTGTTTGACAAAATCGCGCTTGTTGTGGGAAGAATTAAGGCGAATTTAAACACGCAAAACTATGGCATGTACGACACAAATTTTAACTTTGTTGATGCGGGCATTTTTGATAAAACTGGCATGAACGAACTTTCTGCAAGCATGGGAGATATGACCAGTGCAAACATAGAATATCCCGCCATGATTTTTGATGGACCTTTTTCCACCGCGCTAGAAACCAAGCAAGTTAAAGGACTGCCTGAAAACGAGATTTCAAAAGATGATGCGGCAAAGTATTTGTCCGACAAAGTGTTTAAAAATCGCAAAGTAAAAATAGAATTTGAAAAGGAAACGGGCGGCGACATCGCGACCTACGACTTCACCATTTCCACCACAGAAAAAAGGTTTACCGCACAAGTTAGCAAGCGTGGCGGGCTGCTTATAACCTTGTCTGGATATGCGGTGTCGGGCGACCCGATTATGAAAAGCGAACAAGCAAGCGAAATGGCAAAAACTTATGCCAACAACATCGGCTTTGACAGCATGCAACCCGTTTGGCTTGAAGTGCACGAAAATGTAGCGTATGTCAACCTTGCACCAGTTAAAAATGATGTTATTTACTACCCCGACCTTGTGAAAGTTAAGGTGGATTTAACCGCGCAAGACATTATTGGCTTGGAAGCGGTTAACTATGCCCTTAACCATGTTGAACGCGAGCCGGAATTCAATGTGCCAGTTGAAGATGCGGAAAAATTGCTTGGCTTTGACTACGAGATTTTAAAGACCAGCAAAACAGTTATCCGCCTAGATAGCGGCAAAGAGATTTCTGCCTACGAATTTATGCTTGACCGAATTGACGGCATGTATTTCTACTACATTGACGCCAACTCAAACCAGATTGCCAAGACCATGAAACTTGTAAGCATAAAAGGGGTGAATAAATTAATTTAGCAGGCTTTGTGCCTGTTTTTTTTATGCTTTAAATTGTTGATAAAAAATATTAAAAAATAAAAAATTCTTAAAAATCCCTTAAAAAATCAATAAAAATCATTAAAAAATGTGCAAAAATGAAAAAAATTATAAAAAATTTTAAATTTTAACCTTTATATTTAACTTTTTTATATATATTAAATCAACAAACGCAGCCAGAAAATTTGGGAAATAAAAGGCGTAAAAATAATAAAAATATTTTTATTATAATTTTTTTAAAATTATTTATTTCATTTGGATATTTATTTTTGATGTGATATAATTAAATTAAATAATTCCCTATAATTCCACAAAATTATTTATAAATAAATAATTTGCGCTTTATTTGGGAAAATAAATTAAGGGGTAAAATGAAAACTAAACATAAAATAAATTTAAAAATTTTATGGGGTGCAATTGCATTGTGTTTTGCAGTTGTTATGTCTGCGTTTTGCATAAATTTTATTAGGCAACCAAGCGCAAACGCGGTTACCAACCCCGGCTTTAATAGGGACGAAACAAACGGCTTTACTGGTGTGGATAACAACGGGCTTGTTTTTAATATAGAAAAGGTGGGCGTGCTGTGGGATGAGGACGGCAAAAAAACTCAACCTTTTGATGAAGCGTCTGTTTTGGCGGGCGGCGGATATGAAGAAGAAGACGATAAGCAGATTTATTACAAATCAATCCCGGGAAATGGTAGCAACATTAGATACGCGGTTAGGGATAACGAATTTGTTATGCTTAACAACGACAGCGGGCAGCAAGTTCAATCATCAGGCGAAACAAAAAAATTGGACGAAACAATTGTTATTTCGTTTGGGCAATATTATTTTGAAAGTGGCGAAGTTAAAACTGCGCTTAACAAAGATTACAACGAACAGGAGTCCAACACTGGTGTGGGCATTGGGCTTGTTACCGACTCAGTTATAACAATCAATGGTGAAACGGTTACAAAAGAAAGTGATGAGTTTAATAATTGGTACACCAGACAATATGATGGCGAACATTGGGATTTTGCCTATGTTCTGCCAAAGGATGCGCCAGAAGGTTATTACACCATTCAATTAAACTATTCGTACGGCAACATCACCGACTATGGTGGGGACGGGGCAAGGTTTAGTTTTTATCTTGTGCGCGAAAGTTCGTACACAAAAACCTACACCGAATATGGCGATGACGAGTCAAACAAAAATATTTACACAGCAAAACCAACCCTAAGTTGTGGGCGTAGTAACAATGGCGAAGGTGGCGCATTAAGTTTACAAAACAACCAATATACTTACATTTTAGGTAGCGGTGCAAACTATCCAACCATAACCTACGACTACACGCGTTACAGTCTTAGCTATCGCTATTTTGCCAACGAGCGCACATCAAATTACACTTACACTTACAACGCGGCAAGTCGAACATTGGATTTAAATATAACGGACACAAATGGCGCGGCGGTTTCCAGCAAATCGTTCGCTCTTGCGCACACAGACAGCCAGCATTTGGCAACAATTGTGCTTACCGATTATGGTAGTTACAACTTCTCATTTGCCTACATTTACACTGGCTACAATCGCAACAACGCACCGCAAATGGAAAACCTTACAATAAACGGTTTTCAACTTGACATTGTGGGCGTGCAAAATCAGTACGCGCGCTTTGGTGCAAATGTGCAATTTAAATACATAAAGTTTGCGGCAAACAGCAACATGGTGGATTTAATCGTTCCATCTGGCTACACAAACAAGTCGCAACCAGAAGACGGCAAAATTCACTACTCAACCGACCTTGGTGAGCAAGATGCAAAAACGCGCGTGGGCAACACAATTACCACAAGCAGTTTTGATACAAATTTGGGGCAGACCTTCCAATCTAAATCGGTTGATGACTGGGCAAAAATTTTTGACACACAAAGCAACAACACAACAAATGTGGAAGACATCAAAAAGTTTATAGGCGCAATTGATTACGACCATTTAACCACAAATTTGGGTTCGGTGCAATTTTTGTCCGACTATCGCATCAATTTTAACAAAAGTTTCTTCTTCCGCGCAGATGACCGCAATTTTGTTGGCGAAATTTTTGTGGACAACACACAAGCACAACTCAATTTAAACAGCGAACAAAACGCACTTGCTGGAAAAACTAGATATGACGAAACCACATTCTTAAACACACCAGGCTATTACATAGTGTTTTTAAATGTTTTGGAAAATAACAGCGCAACGGTTGCAGACAACGGAAGATATTATATGTTTGCTTACCGCTACAACCAATCGCTAATCAAGGCAAACATAACCACTGTGGGCAGCGAACAAACCATAATGGCGGACGGCTACACTAAGGAAAATGTAAAAGTAACTTGGCAAGAGGCAGGTGTGTTTGAACAAGAAGTGTCGGTTACCTATGCCACTTCGCATGACCCAGCATCAGACCAAGATTATAACTACGGCACAGCCCAACCATTAACCAATGGCGCGGAACTTGGTGACGATGTTCAAAACGACTACATGCACTACAAAGTGGTGGTGGATTGCCCATACATTTCAAGCGAGCCATACACCTTCACTATCGACCGCAGCCCAATAAACAATGTTGCGCTGTACGAAACCGAACTTACAACCAACCAATTTAATCGCCCAGTTTATCAGTATAGATATTTAAACGGCAGCAAAGTTAAGCTTGACATAAACAGTTTTGCAATAACAAATCAACGCTTTGCAATCGACTGGGATGCAAAACCAAGCGGGGCAAGCGTGACGGCAGAATATCTGTTTGTTCCATTTACCACAACAGCAGAAGATATAAAAGAAATGCAAGTTTTGGGCACGCAAGGCATAAATCAACTTTGGATAACAAACAAAATGCAAGCGGATTTGTCCAAAATTGAACACCATGTGTTTAGTGACGGATTAAGGTTGGTGGAAAAACAAGGCATCTATCTGTTTGTTATAACCGACCAAGCGGGCAACAGCACGCGCTACATGTATGTTATAGATAACAGCGAGGCATATTTTAAAGTGCAAGAAGTGAATGCGAAAGAAAGCAGTTACTTAACGCGCGAAATGCACACATACAGCGGGGACATCACTATCACCACTGGCACACATAAGGCAATAAAAATTGTTAACAACACGCTTTCTGGTAACGGGGAAGAGTTGGCATTTAGGCAGTTGGTGGCGGGAAGTTATAGCGGTGAATACTTTAATTCAAGCACAAATTTAGAAAAGCTAACCAGTCTGTTTGGCAATTCGCAAAACGAAAGATATTTGGCAGTTAAAAACTATTCGCTAACCGCGTACAATTATGTTACAAATGTTATGGATACCAGCCTTAACATGGACCAAAGCTATTTTAACAATTCTTACAGCGAACAAAGCAATTCAACAAGCAAAACCATGTCGTATAGCGAGCAAGAAAAATCCACCAGCATGATTCGTTCGTTCTACTTGCTCGGCGAAAACAACAAAAATGTTGGTGCGCTATCTAGCAGCAGTTATGTGGTGCTTGAAATTAACCGCGATAATTCACGCGGGGAAGTGTACTATTTCAACACTCAACTTACAATAGGTGAAAGTTCTAGTTACAACGATTTGTTTGCGGACAAGCAACAGACAAACCGCCTTATTACTGGCAAAGATATAACCGCAGCTGAGGCAACCAAAGACAACTATGTCTACTTTGTTTGGAACAACGGCGCAACGGGCAGCGAAACCGAGGTTGAATCGATTTCTTATCAGCGTTATGAGTTGGATTTAAATAAAGATAATGTGGATTTAGAAAATACATATTTCTACAACACAATTGGCACATCTGTTGAAGTTTACAAAGACGGAACATACTCAACAAATGCAGGCAAGTACGATAATCAGCGCGGATATGTGCTTATTGGCTATCGTGTGGGCAGCAGCGTAGACGGGTTGTATGAAGTTACCAGAACATACAAAAAAGACGGCACAAATACTGACAGCAAAGTGCTTAAATACTATTTTATAATTGACCGCAACGGCATTTTGTCAAACGGCATTGGCGTGGGCATAAATTTTGGATTGTTTAACAACAAGGTAAAATACAACAATTTTGCCACCACCGCCCAAACCGAACAATTCACTTATCGCGAAGGTGAAGGGCTTAACCAGAAGTACGAAGATTTGCGCTATCCAGTGTATTTAAACACGGACAACACCTTGCGCTTGCCAGCAACAATAAATGTGCCAACTCAAAAATATTACAAACAAGGTGTGGATGCGGATTATTTGGCAAATTCGCTTTACATAAGCGTGTGGTTTAACGATGTGTTCAGCCAGTTGCCAGCAAACAGCAACAAGACTATAAAATTGTTTGAATACAACAAAAACACTCAAAACAGCGCGTATATAAGCAACGGATATTTTAAAATTAATCTGTCGCAACAAGCGGACATTTTGGGCAACACGCTAATAAGCAGATTTATGACCACAGACGGGCAGAACGATTGGCTAACATTGCCGGGCGACTATGTTGTAGTTATTAGCGATGCGATAAAATCAAGCGCAAGTTTAAATAGGCAACTGCTTGGGTTTAGAATTGGTTTGCCAAACGCCTTGTCGGGCGCAAAAGCAAGCATAACTGCAAGCACGGACGACTACACCCAAAATGCCAATTTTGAAGATTTGCGTTGGTCAACCAACAAAGACACAATAACAATCACCATTCCAAAAGCAAACATAATTGATAAAAACACAGACGAAATTCTTGCCCAGACCGATCCAGCATATTTTGATATAATTCAAACCATTTCCGAACCAAATGTGGCAAACCCACAAACCTATCGTTTCAGTTATAGATATGGCGCGCAAAGTGGGGATAGGTTTGCAAGCGTGGCGGACGGCGAAAATATGGTGATTACAATCAGCAACACCGCGGCACTAAATCAAACAACCACCTACACAATAACGCTAAGGTGGGAAAGTGACACAATAGGCTCAAACCGCGCGGCGTTTGCAAATTGCTATTACTATTTTGAACCGGGCAAAACCGACCCAACTTATTATTTTGAAAAAACTTACACCATTGTTGTGGATAGGCAAGCGCCTTCTAACAACATAACCTATTTGCAAGATAACGACCGACTTTTGCAAAACGCAGTAAACCCAGCAAGCAAGCAAATTTTTGAAGATGCAACAATTGGTGGCAATCATATAAAAGTGTATACTGGCTGGCATAATGGCGCGGGGCAGATAAACAACATCTATGCATTTAGTGTTACCAACACCACCCCATATTCAGCCGAAGATGTTGCAACCATACACATCAAAGATTGGAACAATGGCAACAGCATTACGCTTGGCAGTTTGGAGTATGCAAACTTTGGCGGATACAGCCATGTAACGCAACTTCCTACTACATTTGGTGAGTTGTTTACGCATGCGGGGTATTACGAAATTGTTGAACAAGATTTGGCGGGCAACCTTACCCAGTATGTGGTGTTCTACGATGATGGGCAAGAATACGACAATTTAACTTTAACCTTGCAACTTAAAAACATGTCAGAGCAAACTCAGCCTTTCACTTTCAACACAAACAATCAGTCGGTTGAAGTGTTTGAAAGCATTACATTGCCAAGCCAAAACGCGTTTAACTATCAAAACGACATCTCTATGTTTGATAGATTCTACATGTTTGAATTGGCACGCCTTGACCAAAACGGAAATGTCGCGCAAGGCACATCGCCAAATTATATCAACACCAATTTAAGCAGCCAATTTAACAACAATGGATTGGCTAGTCAAATTGTTAATTTGTTTAGCGAAGGTGGCAGATTTGTTTATGGCAATTACAGATTAACCTTATTTACCCGCAGCGCTACAAAAGTTTTCTACATAAACTTTTACAGCACAACGGATTTAAAAATTTTGCCAGCCAGTTTGGTTGTTAACAACGAAGTTGATTTAACCAAGGCAATAAATCAAGCAGACGGGGTAATGTATCACGCCAGCGAAATTATGCTTAAAGGCGGCAATGACAACATAACACGCGTGTTTAAATTCCACGAGCCAAACTTGTTCTTTGAATGGTTTGACGATAACAACGATGGCGTTTTTGATGACAGAATGGCAACCGCGCCAACTGACAAAATTAGCAATTTAAATGGTACATATCTGCTTGTGGTAACCACATTTGGCAGCAAGTTGGCGCATATGTTTGACACCACTTCAATCACCGAATTTGACCGAGTTGCGTTTGAAGGGGCAAGTTATCACGACCAAGCGCGCGACATTTATTACACCTTTAACGACACAACAATATTCTACAACACAACCTTTTACAGCGTGGATATACAATATGCCATTTTTGGTGGCGAATTTAAAACCATTTATGAAAACGAAAACTACAACTATCAAGGCGCAAACTATCGCATAATCGATGTTGCAGACGGCAGAATTGATATTCATCCATTCTTTGCCAACAAGGCGGGCGCAAAACTTGAAATAATTTGCGCGCTTAGTTATCTTGACGATTCGCAGTACGAGGCTAATCCAAACACTTATCACATCATTATTGACACGCGCACCGCGAATGTGGAAAACTTAACCGCAGCGGGTGACGATAGCAACATTATGGCGTTTGACAGCAATGTGGACGACATTTCAAGCACCAACTATGCAAGCATAGGTGTTGGGGAAAGATTTGTACTCTTCCGCCCAGTTGATAGGTCGGGCGAGCAAGTAAGTTATCAGTATAGATATCAAATGTTTGTGGAAGAAAACAACGGCGCGCTAACCGAAATCTCAATGGAAAACGACCGCTTCCACCTTGCTCCAACTGGCGACAACACGGGCATTTATAGGTTTGTTATAACCGCAAGCATTTTAAATGCGCAAACTGGCGAGGCAATCAGTTTAGGCAATGTGGTTTACACCTTTATTTTGCAACAAGACACAAGCGTGTTCACTCCATTTATTGTTGAAATTGACGGCGAGCAAATGGAAGCAAACAGCCTTGTTACAATCAATGAAATTTTAACCGATGCAAATTTTGGCAATAAAACAAGGGAAACTATTATTCAAGCAATTGTTACCAGTTCAAATTTGGGCGTGGACGAATCTAGTGGTAAAGTTTTAACGCAACAAGAAGATGTGCATCTTCCAAATAATGATGAAAACATCAAGTTGTTTATAAGCAACCGCGAAATGACCGTTCACCCATATGGCGAAAGTGACGCGTTTGGCAACTACACTGATACCCAAGACGATTACACTTTAACCTTGTATCGTTTGGTTAAGGACGGGCAAGAATATTACACAGCCACCCTTGTTGTGCCAGTTATGAGCAACTTTATTGGAAACGACATTTTGGTTAATGGCGGAACATACATTCATCAACAGACATGGATAGGCGAGCAGTTTGAAATTTCGTTTGTTGGCAGCGGGTATAACGCAAATGCAAAAATCAAAAACAAAAACACCAATTTTGTAAGCATGTACTTTTACAATCAATTTGTATCAACCAAAGCTGTTGAATTTGAAAACAGCGGCAAGGCGGCAATTACAATCAAAGGCAATGGCGAATATACCATTCAATTTACCGACCTTGCAGGCAACACAAATATGTTCAGTTTCAGCGGGGATACAAGCAATGTTGGCAATCAAATAGAAACCAGACAACTTCGCCTTACCATTTTAAACAATGCAGTTGCTGTGCTTGTAAATGGTCAAGCGCCAATCAACAAAGCGTTCTATAATGGCGAAGTGACAGTGGCTGTTCAATCGCTTGCCGCATATGGCGCGGACAGAAACAATATTGTTTACAACTATCGCTACAACAGCCCATCATCAGCTGAGCAGACCATAAGCGACTTGTCTTCACGCAGATTTAGTTACAGCTTCTCGCAACCGGGATGGTACAGTGTGCAAATTGTTTGCCCACGCCAAACTGGGGATAGTTTGGTGTCTAACTTGGAATTTACAATTGTCGAGCCAAGCGAAGCGTACACCGCATTCAGTTTTGGTGCAGAGCGTACCGAGCAGATTGTTGAAGTTACAAATCAAACCAATATGACCGCGCAAGACATAAGCGCGCTTACCACCGCGTTTAAAGAGTTGCTTAAACAAAACGACTATGTGCTTGATTATAACTTAGTGGTGTCGCCAGAATATGCAAGCCGACTCTTCATCGCCAATCCTTATGGCAGAGATAGGCAGATATTTAACATAACCTACCTTGTTGACGAGGGGATTTACCCAGCAAGACAGGTAACATTCACCCTTTCGCTTAACCAGCCTCAACTTAACATCGATTGCTCACTTAAAGCGGGCGAGGGCAGCACAAAAGGGTTTACAATAAGCTACAATTTGGGCGAAATATATAAACAGATTGGCAGCAGTTCAATTTATGTTTATAAAGATAGAATTAACAACGACAACGCAGTTGTGCTTAAAGTTGACGCAACCAGCAGTTCGGGTCACGGCATGTCGTCTTCGCGCATTGCACGCGCTGGCACAGAAAGTGACGGCAACTACTATATCGTGTTAAAAACTAGTTCGGGCAGAATTATCTCTTCTTACGGGGTAAAAATCACTCAACCGCTTAACACATGGGCAATTATAGTAATTGTGGTGGTTAGCATAATTGTGATTGCTGTTGTGGTTACAATCATCTTGTTAAGGACCAAGATGCGTATTAGATAGGGGCTAAAATGAAAAATTATTATAAAGAAAAATTTTCGGTTGATGACACCTATTTGGATTTTACCAACAAGGTGGCAATACACGACATTGTTCGCATTGTTGAACGCGTGGCATTCAATCACGCCAACCTTATTGGGCTTGACCACAAAACCATGGAAGAGCGCGACAACGCCTTTTGGGTGGTCACCAAAATGAAGTTGAAATTTATAAATCCAATTAAGGTGGGGGAAAAGCTTACTTTATCCACTTGGACGCAACCACCCGAAATGGTGCGCTTTAAACGCGATGGGCAAATTAAGGCGGGTAGCCAAGTTAAGGTTAAATCCACAACTGAATGGTGCTGCCTAGATATGGAGAACCACCGCATTCGCAAGGCGTCCAGCATTGGCTATCCAAATTTGGAAATGGTATGCACGCAAAATATTAAGGCGGACTACACCAACCTAAAACTTGATGTGGACGAAAAGGATTATGTTTACACCTACACCGTGCGCTCAACCGACATTGACCTAAATCATCACACCAACAACACAAAGTACAACTTTATGGCGGAAAACGCTTTTTCAGTTGAAGAGTTTAGCGCAATGGAAATAAAGGAATGGGAAGTGTATTTTGTAAATGAAAGTCACGAAGGCGACAACATAAAAATTTACAAGCGCAAGTACAAAAACCTTTATTACATCGAAGGCAAAATTGAAGACAAAACCATTTTCCGTGCCGTAGCAAAATTTAAAAAATTATAAAAAAATGGGATAATTTATCCCATTTTTTGCTTTTTTAGTGAAAATTTTATTGATTTTTGATGATTTTTTATTTAGTTTCAATTTAAATGTGATTTGGTTTATTCTTACTTTTTGCATGCTTTTTTGTTACTTTTTTCAAAAAGTTATAGTTTTAATGTGATTTGGCTTTCTTCTTGCTTTTTGGCTGGTGGGTTGTTTATTGCGCGGTAGAAAACTTCACCTTCATGGCTTTGGAAGTACACCCCAACCAAACCCTTTCGCTTGCTGCCAAGTATGTAGTAGGCGGCGCGCTTTCTTGCCCCGCCAACAATGTAGTTTACTCGTTTTGAATTAAATTCTACAAAAACATTGTATGCGCGTAGTCTGCCCTTGTTGTCCAAAATTGTTATGCCGTCAAAGTTTATCATATTAAACAGCAAATCGGCATAGGCTTGCAACTTTTCTTCATCATACGACTTGCTTTGTGTAAAAAGTTTGCTAAAACTAATTGGTTCTTTAAGCCAAATTCCGTCAGCAAAAATGCCGTTTTCGTTATAGTTATAATCCTTATCCACAATCACGCAAATTGTGCCGTTTACATCGTTCATAACATTGGTAAAAATGTTGATGTACATGTTTTTCATATCCTGCAACTTGTGCTGGGTGGTGCGCAGTTTAGAAAAGGTTGCGTCAACAAACTCTTTAACCTCGGTGTTGAAAGTGTTGGTTTTTGCCTTGTCAACCGACAGGTTAACCAGCAAATTGTTGCCTTTGGTGGAATTTATGCTCATGGTGTAAAGGTTAAGCGCACGCACAATAACGCAACTTACTGGCTTGTCTTTAAGCGCGTTGGTTTCCAGCAAAACATTAAGCGCGCTTTTATCTTTAATTGAAGTGAAGCTTATCACCAAGCCGTAGCGGATAACCCCATCTTTAAATTCAACATAAATAAACCAGTTGCGCTTTGCAATTGCCAAAAGCGATTTAAGTCGATTTAAAAAGTTTGCGCCGTCATTATCTTCAAAAACGGTAAGCACATTAACTTTTGGCAGCACTTTAAGCACAGCATCAATGTTGTCAGTAAACACAATTTTTGGGCGGATTACGTTGCCCTCTTCCGAATAATTTAACAGGTCATTAAATTTGGATAAAAAATTTGACAGAATAAGTGGCGGAAATCCACTAAATTCCCGTTCAAAAAAGTTTGTTATGCTTTGTTTGGCGTTGTCAAAAAATAAAATTTCATCCATTAACATCAATATATCAATTTTTAAATTTTTTAGCAATTATTTTAACCAATTTGTTAAAAATTTTTTAAAAAACTTTAATTTTTTAACAAAAAACCGCATTTATTTGTAATTTTAAATGGAATTTAATTTTTGCATCAGTTTTTGTATTCGCTAAGTTGCGACTTTAAAAATATAATTTCATTTTTAAGCCGATTGCATTCCGCTTGTTTTGCGTTAAGGGCTTTAATAAGCCGCTCGTTGTCAAGGTTAAGGTTTAACATCTGCGCGCGGCTATCCAGTTCGCTCTTTTTGCGAATAACTTTTAAAATGCCATTAAAAAGCGCAGTTATATCCTCGTCCGAAATTGGGCTTGGCATAATGTGTAAATTACAATCTTTGTTTTCCATAATATTATTTTGTACGCAAAAACGCAAAATATTTTGCAAATTATATCTAAAAAATTACACTTTTGCCGTAATTTGACATTAAATTTTTTTTGCTCATATAAAATGTAAATGGATTTTTTGGTTGCAAACAAAAACTGCACCTTGTTTAAGGACAAACCAATTAAACTAGCAAAAAACGCGGTCTATCAAATTTTAAACTTTTCGCCCGCCTTAATTTTTTACAAAAACAACCCGCCCGCCTTGCTAAATCTGGACGAGGCGAACGCGGATGTGATTTCGCTTGCGCATGCGGGAAATAATTACTATCTGTTAACTTTGCGCGACAAAAATGTGGAAAGTTTCAATCAATTTTCTTGCCAAAATAGTTTAATAAATGTGTCGCTAAACGATAGGCTGATTGTGTCGGTTGATGGGCAGAAAATTTTTGAAGGCGAGGTTGAAGGCATAAGCTATTTGGGTTATGAAAATTTTGATAAGCACATCGTAATTTATTTTGAAGGCGCGCGCAATTTTGTTGTGATTATAAAAGACAAAAAACTGCTTTGGGCGGACTATTATGACGAAATTAATACGGGTAAGGAATTGTATCTTTTAAAGCGGCTTAACGACAATATAAATCATGGAAAGGTGGCGTGCATAAAGGCGGGCAAGTTTAAAAGTTTTTTAGTGTATTTGGATAATTTGGAAATAAATTTGCAGCCCAAATTTATGCCGCTAATATTTTTGGATTTGTATTTGGCGGGCAACTATAAATATTGCAACAACCTTTTGTCTAACGAACTGCATCAACAAAACGCGCGCGCACTTTCTTCGTTCTTGCCCGAATTTGATTTTTACTTTCCGTTTAATTTTTGCGAAATGGCACTTATAAAAAACCGCGCGCTAGTTGCCAAAGTTAAATTTGAATGCGCGGACAAAATAACCAACATAATAATTGAATAAAAAAACTGCCATATAAGCAGTTTAATTATTCTTCTTGCTCACCAACCACAGACTTTGGTTTTTTGTGCATAACTTTGTCCAGCACATAGTATAGGAAGAACGAAGTTTCGCACACAATTATTAAGAACATCAAGTTTACATTGCCAAAGTGAACATATTTAAACATGTTTGTAAATTGTGGCATGGTGAAAATAAGCGCAATTGCCGCAACAGATAGAGACAAAAAGCTTACATACATAATGCTTTTAAACCAGTTGAATGGTCGGCACATGTTAAACAGCGCAATAAACCCAACCGCCAGTATCGCCAGCGAACTTAATGTCACCAAAATTTCGGTTGAAATGCCAGTGCAGATTTGATAGATATACATGCTTATTGTTGCCGCCACCATTGTAAGCCCAGCGGGCGCGGCGTTTTTAAGCAGGTTGAAAATAAATCTACCTTTAATTGGTTTGGTGTTTGGTTGCAACGCCAAGCAGAACGATGGTATGCCAATAACCAGCATTTCAAGCAAAATAAATTGAATAGGGCTGAATGGGTAGGTGTGGCTTATGTTTGGCAAAGGCAGCAGCACAAAGATGGAAATCAAAATTGCAAATATGGTTTTCATAAGGAAAAGCGAGGAAGATTTTTGTATGTTGTTTACCACTCGCCGCCCTTCTGCCACCACGCTTGGCATCGAACTGAAATTGCTGTCAAGCAACACAAGTTGGCTGACCGAACGCGCCGCATCGCTACCCGCAGCAATGGCAATTGAACAATCCGCCTCTTTAAGTGCCAAAATGTCGTTTACGCCGTCCCCCGTCATAGCAACCGTTTTGCCTTGGTTTTTAAGCGTTTTAACCAAAATTGCTTTCTGCTCTGGGCTAACGCGACCAAATATTGTAAACTTGTTGGCACACTCAATAACCTCGTTTTCTGTCATGCCATGCAGGCTTATATATTTGTCGTAATTATTAACTCCGCAGCGGTGGGCAACTTCGCTTACGGTAATAGGGTTGTCGCCCGAAATAATCTTTATATCCACTCCGTTTTGCTTAAACCATTCAATCGTTTTTGGCGCATCTTTGCGGATGTTGTCTTGGAGCAAAATTAGGGCAATTGGCTCACACCCTTTGCTGCTGAAATTTTTGTCACACTCAGCAAGCAGCAGCACGCGATACCCGTTAACCGCATACTCTTCCGCCAATTTTTTAACTAGGTCGGGCGGGTTATCCATAACATATTCGTACGCGCCAAGTTTGTACGCCGCCGTGTTTTTAAATTTGCAACCCATAAACTTGCGTTCGCTTGAAAATGGCATGCTTTTTTCCGCTGTGTACACAGGCTTGCCAAAATAGCTTTTTAAGGCAATTGCCGTGTGGTTTGCATCGTGGAAGGCGTACACCATACTTGCAACAATTTTATCCACATCTTTTTCCGTTTTGTTGTTTGCCACCATAACCACATTTTTAACACTCATGCTGCCGTTGGTCAGTGTGCCAGTTTTGTCAAGGCACAACACATTTGTGCGCGCCAACATTTCAATACAATACAATTCTTGCACCAGCGTGTGCTTTTTTGCAAGGCGGATAACACTTACATACAGTGCAACCGAGGTCAACAAAAACATTCCCGCAGGTATCATGGCAACAATACAGCCAGCCGTTTTTGTAACCACCATATACGCCAAACTAAATCGCCCCGCTTCAAGCGGATTGGCTGTGTAAAATTGGTAGTTGTTGTAGCAAATTAAAATTGCAATAGGTATCATAATTATGGCAATAACTTTAATAAGCGCGCGCAAACTTGTTAACAGTTCACTTTTGCTTTGTTTAAATTGTTTTGCCTTTTCGCTAAGTTTGGCAATGTAATTGTCGTTGCCCACCTTGTTAACCTTGGCTTTGCAACTGCCACTGCTTACAAAACTGCCACCCAAAAGGCTGTCTCCCTTTTCTTTTTTTATGGGCTGACTTTCGCCAGTAAGCATACTTTCGTTGGCTTCAATGCTGCCTTCCAAAACAATGCTGTCACAAGCAATCTGCGTGCCGGGCGACAACACAAGCACATCATCCAACACCACTTCGGTTTTGTAAATCTCTTGCTCATCACCATCGCGCACCACTTTGGTGAAATTGCTGTTTGTTAGCGACAATTTATCCATGGTCATCTTGGCGCGGATTTCTTGCACAATGCCAATAACAACATTGCAAGTTACAATCACCATAAACAGCAAGTCGGAATACGCCCCAACAATAATAAGTGCAAGCGCGACCGCAAAGCAGGTCATGTTAAAAAATGTAAAAATGTTTTTTGCAAAAATTCCACCCACACTTTTGGAAGTTTTTATTGTGGACACATTAACTAAATTTTCTTCATTACGCGCCTTAACTTGCTTTTCGCTTAGCCCTTCGCTTGGCTTTGGGTTGTAGCGCGTTGGCTTTGAATTTTCAACTTTTTTCTTTGTCATAACAATCCTTACAATTATTTTAACACATAAAAAGTTTTTAAACAAATAATTAAAGTAAATTTGGCGCATTTTAACAATAATTTTTTGTTTGACATATATAAAAAGAAGTTAGGAGGAATATGGATTTTAGCCAAATAAAATTATCTTCAAATTTGCCTTACCCAAAATTAAGTCAAACACAAGATGCCACAAGTGTGTTTATTTTAAAAAATTTAATATCGGCGCGTGCGGGAGTTTTGACATGCCAACTGCAATATCTTTTTCAGTCGGCAATTGCGGACAAATCGATGGAAGAATTGGCACAACTTTTTGAAGAGGCATCAATTTTAAAAAACACGCACTTAACCTTGCTTACAAACGCCATTGTGGATTTTGGTGGCGTGCCAGTTTTTGAAGACGCACAAAAAATGCCGTTTACTTCTTCTTACATAAACTATGCCACCAAATTAAAAGATATGTTAAACGCCAACATCCGCTTGCAAACTGCGGTTATTGACAACATTAGCAACGCGTGCAAAATTACAAAAAATCAGCAACTGCAAGCGCTTTTAAATCGCATTATGGAAGACGACAACAAACTGCTTTCCGCCTTTAAACAAATTTTAACCACAGTGCAATTTTTGTCCGTGTAAAAAAGATTAAATTATTGAAAGCCCGCCATCCACAGGAAGAATTACGCCCGTAATGGATGCGGCTTTTTCGCTTGCCAAAAATTCAACCGCATTGGCAATGTCTTGCGTGGTTTGGAACTTTTTTAACAAAATGCGCTTTCTTTCCTTTTCCAAAAATTTCTTATCCAGCTGCATATTCATCTCGGTCATAACCCAAGCGGGCATAACCGCATTTACATTTACGAAAGGCGCAAATTGAATTGCAAAGTTTTTTGTTAAACTGTTGATTGCCGCCTTGCTTGCATCGTAATCTATACTTGTTGGATAAAGCGTCTTGTCGCCATTTGTTGACGAAATGTTGATGATTTTGCCAGACTTGTTTTCAAACATGTATTGACCAAAAAGTTTGCTCATAATGTAAACGCTGGCGGCATTGTTTGTAAGCGTTTTGTTAAAAGTTTGCACATTTCTATTTAAAATTTCCATATCTTCCACAATTGCCGCATTGTTTACAAGTGCATTAATATATTTAAAATGTTTTGTAACTTGCTTAAACATTTGTTTTGCAAACTGCTCGCTTGACACATCGCCAAAGCAAACCATAACATCAACTTTGTATTTGCGTATTAATTCATCCTTTAATTTTTCAAGTTTACTTTTGTCGTCCTTATCGTTTACTACAACATCATATCCTAAGCCAGCAAAATTTTCCGCAATGGTTTTGCCAATCCCTTGCTGCGCGCCAGTTACAATAACAACTTTATTCATATTTCACCTCACCAAAATTTTATCATAACCAATCAATTTTTGCAAGCAAAAGCGCATAATTTATTGTGCTTTTTTGTTTTAGATGTGATACAATCTTATATATAATCAACACAAGGTTTTTTAAGGTAGGGCAAAATGAAATTTATGGATAAGGTTAGGGTGCTAAAAGATTATTTAAACAGCAATGTTAAAAAAGGCGAAATTGGAACAATTTTTGATGCGGAAATAAGGGATAATTGTTTTAATGTAATTTTTGACAATCACAACATCTACGATTGGTATAAATACGCCGTTGTTAAAATTGAAGATTTGCAAGTTGTTGAAGACGGAAAAGCAACAGATAAGCAGATTCTGGAAGGGCTTCCGCTAAACAATCCAAAGTGGTGGTGCAAGGTGGAAAGCGGATATATTTTGAACTTGCTTGGAGAAAAGAAAAACAAAATTCCATATGATTACAATTCTTAGTTTTTAATTTTGTGTTGTTTTGCTTTTTAAAATATGATATAATACTTATATGAAAATTTACGATAGAGTTAAGGTTATACACATGCGGGATGAATACGTGGAACACGGAGTTAAACTAAACGATGAGGGAACAATAATTCAGCCAGAGATTAGGGATAATAATTTTTTTGTTGTGTTTACCGACCCAAATTTTGTTAAAGAGGATGAGTTTGTGGTAATAAAAATTGAAGATTTGCAATTAGTTGAAGACGGCGGGGCAACAGATAAGCAAATTTTGGAAGAACTGCCGCTAAACAATCCAAAATGGTGGTGCAAAGTGGAAGGTGGCTACATTTTAAACTTGCTTGGTGAAAAGAAAAACAAAATCCCTTACGATTACATAAAAAACACCTTATTTTTTTGTAAGGTGAATTTTTTGCTTTAAAAATTAGTGGAATTAATAAAGTTTTGTTGCTAATTATTTAAGGTTGTTAAGTTTTTTTACTTGGTTTTTTGTTACTTTTTATCCCATAAAAAGTAAAATAAAATCGTAAAAATTTAAAAATCTAACAAAATTATTTTGTGTAAAGCATAAGTTCGCGGAGTTTGCCAAAGCGGTTGATTTCTTTAAGGTTCTTTTTGTTTACAAGGCAATGGGCTTTAATCAAAATTTCGTTGTTGAAATTAAATATGTCCTTAGTGCAAACTCTACCAATCAAAAAGTCGGCGTTTTGTATGTTGGTGGCGGGCTTTTCTTCAACCAAAACGGCATCGGCAGAAACTGAGTTTACGGGCAAAATTTGTGCGGTTTGGGCTTGCTTGGATTTAAAAGATTTTGGCGTTTGCTTTGGGGTGAATTTGCTAAGATTGATGTGTTGCAATTCGTCATAAAAAATTATGGTGTTTTTGCCACTTGATGCAAGTTGGTTTATGTCTAGGGTAGAATTGTTGTCAAGCGAAAATTTTTCGGTTAAAAATTTCTCGTTAAGGGTCAGCTCTTTAACCACACCCAAATATGTGCCAGTAATTGAATACGCCTTGCTGTTTATTGGCGCAACACTAAGCGGATTTTCTTCCACCTTTAAGCTTACCGCTTGATTGTTTTTTACCGTGATTGCGTTTTTGCCAATGTGATATATGTTTTTTGTTGGCAACAAAAAGCGGGTGTCGTTTTCGCCAATAAGTTCAACTTCCATAAGCCGCTTTAACTTTTTGTCAAAGTAAAGCTTGTCCACCTTGCCCAAAAGTTCGCCCTCGTATAACGACAAAACCGCCAAACCATTTAATTCATTACAATAGTACATAATTTACCTCTAATATAATTTATGCCGCTACGCACTAAATAGAAGAAAAACCGCGCGCAAAAATTAACACAAAATGCAAAAAAACCAAAATTTTTGCCGAAACAAAATTTGGCGTTTAAATAAAATTTGATTAAATTTTTAAAAAATTTGCGGTTTTTTATGGTTTTTTAAGATTTTTGCTGAGTTTTTTAACAAATTTATATTAAAAATCTGCAAAAGATTATCTTGTATAAAAATTATTTTATTAAACAAACTAGTTGTATGAAGATTGATGCCCAAAAGGTGGAAGAGAGAATTAAAGAGAGGTTGCATTTTAGCAGCGACATAAAATCGCGTGCGGTTAAATTTTTTAATTGCAATGTTATTATTATGTATATTGCTGAAATTACGGACAATAAACTTTTAAACGACACAGTTATTTATCCAATTACAAGTTACAGCAAAACTATTACGGGCGACAAGTATGCCGCGCTGCGAGATAAGGTGCTATCTAGCATTGAATTAAACGAGCTGGATGTTGACGAAGCGACTGACAAACTTTTGCATGCACACACGCTTGTGCTTATGGACGGCGCACCAAAAATATTAACCGCGGATATGGAAAAGATAACTGTGCGTGCCATTGCCGAGCCACCAAACAATTTGGTTATCAAGGGTCCGCGTGAGGGGTTTAACGAGAGTTTAAAATACAATTTGGCACTTATAAGGCGGCGAGTTAAAACGGATGATTTGGTGGTGCAAAATTTGGAGTTGGGCAAGCTTACCAAAACTCAAATAAGCGTGCTGTATTTTAGTTCGGTGGCGGACAAAAAAATTGTTAGTGAAATAGTTGACAAACTTAAAAAAATTGACATTGATGGTGTGGTTGACAGCCATTATTTAATAAGTTATCTGCAAAAAAATCCGCATTCGCTTTTTAAACAGATTGGCGACACGGAAAAGCCAGATATTTTGCTTGGCAAAATGCTGGAAGGTCGGGTGGGCATTTTGGTTGACGGCACACCAATTGCACTAACCTTGCCGTTTATTATAATTGAAGATTTGCAAAACAGCGATGATTATTATGGTCAGCCAATCCATGTTACACTTGTTAGAATTTTGCGCTTGGTGGGTGTGGTTATTGCGGTACTCCTACCGGGTATATACATAGCGCTTGAAATTTATCATTACAAAATTATTCCGCTGTCGTTTTTGGTCACAATTATGAATACCACCCAGGGTATACCATTCAGCCCGTTTGTGGAAGTTATCTTTGTTATTCTGCTGTTTGAAATTCTGTACGAAGCCAACCTTAGGATGCCGCAATATTTAGGCATTGCAACCAGCATTGTTGGTGCGCTTATTTTGGGTGAAACTGCGGTAAATGCAGGGCTTGTAAGCCCGCCAACCGTTATGATTGTTGCGCTTAGCGGCATCACCTTTTACATAATTCCAAGCCAAGCGGGGCAGTTTAGCGTGTTGCGCGCGGTTGCATGCCTGGTGGGGGCATGTTTGGGCATATATGGGATATTGTTGTTTTGCGTGTATGTGCTTGCGTATTTGTCCAGTTTTGACAGCTACAATTCTGCCTACCTTGCGCCAACCGCGCCATATATTGCAAGCGACCAAAAAGACTTTATGATGCGGGCAACCATTAACGAGATGAAAAATCGTCCGCGTTCAATTGCAAACAATCGCAACAACCTGCGCAGGAGGGGCAAATGAAAATAAATTACAGACAAACCTGCATTTTAATATTTTTAAGCCAAATCGCGCTTAAATTTTTGGCACTTCCAAGCCTGCTTTACACAAAAAGCGAAAGCAACAGCATTTTTGTTGCGCTCTTTCTTATGGTGATTGACGGAATTTATGCCTTTTTAATCCTAAATTTGGCGGAAAACAGCGGCGAAAAAAATATTTACGAGTTTATGAAATCGTGTTTAGGCACGGTGGTTACAAAAATTTTTTTGGTGTTGTTACTTGTTAAATTTGCGCTTAGCATGGCAAACATTTCTAAGGGACTAGAATTTTTTGTGGCGGACAATCTATACAACGAATTGAGTTGGTTTGCCTACATTTTGCCGCTTGCCGCGCTTATTGGCTACATGATTTACAAGGGCATACGCAACATTGCCCGCGTGGGCGAAATTGTCTGCTGGTTTGTGCTTGTTGGTATAATTTTTATCACAGCAAAGTCGTTTTCGGGCGCGGAAGCGGAAAGTTTTTTGCCGTTGTTTAAGGACGGATTATCTCCACTTTTTGAAAGCGCGTTTAAATATAGTTCGTGGTTCGGCTCGTCAACCTTTTTGCTGCTGCTGTTTGGCAAAATCGATTTCTCCAAAAAAAAGACGGGGCAACTAGTCCGCTATCTACTGCTGGCAATTGTTTTGGTGCAGTTTGTGTACTATGTGTTTTATGGCGTGTTTCAAGTGACCAGCCCAACGCACAATTTTTGCCTAAGCGATTTAAGTCAATTTTCTAGTTTACACACTTCAATTGAAGAGTTGTCTTGGCTGGTTGTTGCGCTTTGGATTGTGGCGCAGGCGGTGCAGTTGGCGCTTTATGGATATTGTTTTCAGCAAGCGATTAAATACATTTTTAACATAAAAAACAATGTTTTTCCAACCATTGTAGTTATGCTTTATGTGTTTGTACTAAGTTTGATTGGCGATTTAATAATTGGGCTTGAACAAATCTTTTTGTCTCCCGCCGTGTCGGTTATAACCATTTGTACCCAGTATGTTATTCCGCTTGTAATATTTATTGCGGGTAAAATTAAATACAAAAACAAAAAGCCGCGCAACAAAAACAAGGACGATAATCAGCAGCGAGCGGACGATGTGGTCACCGAGCACACTTTTAAGCAAGACGATTCGCAATCGGAAACCAAAAAGCAAGACGGCAAAAAGGGGGCGGTATGAAAAAATTAAAAACCATTTTCAGCCCGCGCAAACTTGTGCTTTGGCTGTGTATTGTGCTTTTGGTTTTTACCTTGCCGCAACTTAATGCCAAGGCGATGAGCCAAACAGAGGCAATTGTCACCATGATGTTTGTGGATAAAGAGCAAGACACAATCAAGGTGTCGGCGGTTGTGCTTGCGCCCGGGCAAGACCGCACCAAAAACCAGCAAGTGTACAACGGCGAAGGGGAAACTCTTTCCGCTGCGGTGGACAGCGTTTCGCTTTCGCTTGGCAAAGATATGGGGTTTGCGCAGTGCCAAATTATGGGGCTGGGTGACAACATTTGCAAGGACGGGGTAATTAATGTTTTGGACTATATGACCCGCACAAAAAAGGTGGGTAGAAATGCTGGGCTTATAAATTTTTCGGGCAAAATTGACGAATTTGCACAAGCCACCGCCGATGTCAACACAAGCAAAAATTTAAGTTTGGAAGAGATAATTAATTTTGACAAACGCTTTATTCTTGCCAAAAACAGCAATATCGAATTGTTTTACATGGGATATTTTGGCGACACTGGTATTGGAATTATTCCAAAAATAAGTTTGCTTGACAAGCCGTACAAAAACTCGGTGGAGGCTGGCCAATCAGGCGGCGAATCGGCGGGCGCGGGCGGCTCGGGTTCGGGTGGCGGACAAAGCCAAAGTAAGCCACCAAAATATCTGTTTTATGACGGCACAATGAGCGTGTTTAAATTTGGCAAAACCGTAAACACAATAATCCCAACCATGGTGGATAAATTAAACTATTTTGTGGATAAAAACCAAACGGGCAGCATAACGGTTGAGGGCGTTAACGACTATCTATACAATAACGCGCGCGTGGTAGTAAACATGGCAAACAAAAAAGTTTTCACCTTTGTGTCATTTAAAGACGGCAAGCCAAATTTGGATGTAAGCGTTCATATAAGCGTAATGGTGGAAGAAGTGGACGAAGAAAATCCAACCCAAAAAATTTTGCGCCGCAACCAAGAGTTTTTAACACCAGAATTGGTTAAAAAAATTAAAGAAAAGATTGAATCTGACATGCACGAGGCACTTGACTATTGCAAACAAAACAAAATTGATGTGATTGGCGTTTACAAACACTTTAACGCCTTCGCCTACAAGAAGTGGAAAAAATACATACAGCAAACGGGTAAAGACAACTTCTTAAATGACATCGACCTTCACATCACCACACTAATAAAAAGCGAGTTTTAAAAAGGGGAGCGCGCACTCCCGTTTTTTGCTATTTTATTTTACAGCAAATTTTTTAAATTTATTGCAGCCAATTTCTATCTGTGGTTTCGTCCCAAATTTCTTTTAGTAGTTTGCCTTCGACTATGGCATTGTTTTTAAAAGCATCATCGTTATTATAAACAAATTCTTCTTTTGTTTTTGTATTGTAAAGTTGTATTTTAATATTGCCAGCTTCAAAACCAATTAATTCCACCGCATAACAAATGCCGTGATAGCAAAATTGCACTTCGCTATATGCGTGCAACGCGCCAATAAAGTCGTCTAAATCAGGCTCGATTTGTTTACCTTGCGCGTGTAAATGTTTTGCTTTATTTAATGACACAAGGTTTGGGTGGATAACTTTATCTGGATTTTCTTCGTTCAAGTAACAATTTCTCCAACCGCAATACGGGCATTTACCTTGCCCATAGCAATCTTTTTTAATTGTTTTGCAGCAAACCTCACAAGGTCCGTCAAATATTTTATCATAAATCGTTTTGTCTTTCATAAATAATCCTTAATTCATGTTCGCCAATTCACAATATTGTAACACAAATTTTGCATATTGCAAAACTTTTTGGTGTTTTTGGTTGACAATTGGTGCGGTTTGGGGTATAATTAAATTATAAATACTGTGACGATGTGTGCAGTAGGGTTAGGCTTTCATTGTGAGAGGGCACTCGTGGAAGGGAAGTGCCTATGTTCAGGCTTAACGCGAATTTCAGCATCCGAGTTGCGCCGTTTGGCGACAGACAAAACTGTAAAAATGTAATAAGGTTTGCAACAAACTTACAATTCAAAATGTAAAAGCAGTTGCAAGCGAAGATAGGTGGTACCACGATTTAACTCGTCCTATTATGGGGCGTTTTTTATTTTGGAGGAGCATGGAACAGCAAATTTTAAAAATACCAACACTAAAAACCGAGCGGCTGATTTTGCGCAAATTTAAAAAAACCGACATTGAAGACTTTATAAAAATTCGCGCAGATGAAAGATTGTATGTGTATCAAGGCGGAATATCTCCAAAAGAGCGCGAAGGCTATGTTGAAGATTTAAATAGATTTATAGAATGTTATAATCTGCCAAGAGGCTCTAAAAAGTTTGCAATTGAATTTAATAAAACGATTGTGGGCATTGTGGGGATTGAGAGATACAATAACCAAATAAAAATGTGCAGCATGGGTTGGACTATTCGCCCAGAATTTCAGCAGCAAGGCATTGCGTATGAGGCGTGCAAAAAAATTATTGATTGGCTGTTTAATAAGTGCGACATAAATAGGATTGAAGCTTTTGTTTGGCAAGGCAACGAGGCAAGCAAGCGGCTAACAGAAAAATTGGGCTTTGTTTTGGAAGGGGTCGCCCGCCAAGCGCGCATTTTAAATGGCAAATTTATTGATGTGTATAATTTTGGGCTTATAAAAGACGATTATTTAAAGGAGAAAAAATAGGACATGAAGGTGGCGGACAAGGAAGAATTGCTAAATATTTACGATGAAAATCATAATTATCTAGGCAAGGAAAAGCGCAGTGTGGTCAGTGAAAAACATTTGTTTCATGACGAAATTGGGCTTTGGGTTATCGATATTGAAAACGGCAGAGTGTTATTGCAAAAGCGCAGTGCAAATAAATTATTTAACCCCAACAAATGGGGGATTGTGGCTGGGCATGTAACTGCGGATGAAACGATTGAGCAAGCGGTTGTAAACGAAGCCAAAGAAGAAATTGGCATAGATTTAAACCAATATAAATTGAACAAATTGTTTACAATCAAACGGCCCGCGCCAAGGAATTATTGGACGCATTATTATTACATCATTGCAAATATTCCGCTTGAAAAATTCAAAATTCAAAAGGAAGAATTAAGCGAAGTTAACTATTTTGATTACGAAAAGTTAAAAGTAGATTTGCAAGCGGGTGATGAAAAATACACTTTTAAATGGGACAACATTTTTAAAACAGTTTTTGGCGAGTTAGACAAAGTTATGTACGGCAAAAACAAATTGATTTAGGAGGATTTATGCAACAAAAAATTGACGAAATTTTAAATTATGTAAAAGGCAAAATGGCGGAAGTAAAAACAAGTGCGGATTGCCAAGCGGTTAGAGTGGAAGTGCTTGGCAAATCGGGCAAGCTGACCGAATTGTTTAAGCTGATGAAAGATGTGCCAGCCGAGCAAAAGGGTGCGGTTGGGCAGTTATTAAACGGCGCAAAACAGGCAGCGGAAAGCATAATTGCGGAAAAGGAAACCTCGCTTGCAGCGGCCGAATTGCAACAAAAATTGATGAGCGAAAAAATTGATGTTACGCTTGATTTAAATGCGGAAGAAATTGGCGCGCTTCATCCAGTTACGCTTGATTTTATGCGCATGTGTGACATTTTAACTGGCATGGGATTTAGCCAAATTGACGGGCCGGAAATTGAGCTTGATAAGTATAATTTTGAACTTGTAAACGTGCCAAAAGACCATCCAAGCCGCGACATGCAGGACAGTTTGTATATAACCAACGACATTTTGTTGCGCACGCAAACTTCCAACACCCAGCCGCGCGCTATGGAAAAGATTAAGCCGCCATTTAAGGTGTTTAGTTTTGGGCGCGTGTTTAGAAAGGACGATTTGGATGCCACCCACACCCCAGCGTTTCATCAGTTGGAAGGCATTTACATTGACAAAAAAGTTAGCCTTGCCACACTTAAACACGATTTAAGCTTGATACTTAAAAAATATTTGGGTGATGCAACAAAAATTAAGTTTAGGGCAAGTTATTTTCCGTTTACCGAACCAAGTGTGGAAGTTGATGCCGAGTGCAATGTCTGCAAAGGTAAAGGCTGCGCGGCGTGCAACGGAAATGGTCAGTACGAGATACTGGGGGCGGGTATGATTCATCCGCATGTGCTTGAACTTAATGGCATTGACCCAAATGAATTTAGCGGATACGCGTTTGGCTTTGGGTTTGACCGCTTTCCAAAAATTCGCTACAAAATACCTAACGCCAAAGTTATGTTTTCAAACGATGTGCGCTTTATAAAGCAATTTAAATAGGAGATTAAATGAAACCAGCAGATAAAGAAGAAATACTAAAAGTTTATGATGAAAATCATAACTTTATTAAAATGGAAAAGCGCAGTGTGGTGCATGATTTAGAATTATGGCACAACGAAATTGCGCTGTGGATAATTGACCCAACAAATAACAAAGTGCTTATGCAAAAGCGCAGCAAGTACAAAAAGATTAACCCTAACATATGGGCGATTGTGGCTGGACATGTGGTTGGCGAAGATAGCATTTTGGATACATTATATAAAGAGTGTAGCGAAGAAATTGGTGTGGATTTAAACGAGTACGAACCGCAATTTTTAACCGAAATTAAGGTGGTAGAGCCCAAAAATCATAATTTTGCAAGTTATTTTTATGTTTTTGCAAAAATTCCGCTTGAAAAAATTAAAATTCAAAAAGAAGAATTAAGCGAAGTTAAATATCTGGACTATGAGTATGTTAAGCAACTTGCACAAAAAAGTGATAAGTCAATTGGTATAATTTGGGATAAAAATTATCAAAAAATATTTAAAGCATTGGATAAAGTAATATATAAGGAGAGAAAATGAAAGTTTTATTATCTTGGATAAACGATTATGTGGATATAAGCGCGCTGGACGCAAAAACCATTGCAAAGGGGCTTACCGATGCTGGCTTTGAAGTGGAAGAGATTATCGACAAGTCTAAGGGGCTTGATAAGGTTGTTGTAAGCCGAATTACCAAAATTGAACCGCACCCAAATGCGGACAAATTGGTTATTTGTCAAGCGGATTACGGCTACGGCAAAACACAAATTGTAACGCATGCAAATAATATGAAAGAAGGCGACAATGTGCCACTTGCGCTTGACGGGGCGCGTCTTCCTAATGGTGCAGAAATTAAAAACGGAAATTTGCGCGGGATACCATCCAACGGTATGTTTTGCGCGGGCGAAGAACTTGGCATAACTGACGATATCTATCCCGGGGCGGAAGTTGACGGCTTGCTTATTTTGGATAAAAATCTTATACCCGGTACTCCTATAAGCAAAGTGCTTAAAATGGATGAAGTGGTGTTAGATGTAAATGTGCTGCCAAACCGAGCAGATTGCAATTCAATTTATGGTATTGCACGCGAAATAAGTGCAATTTTTGGGCTTGAATTAAAACCGCTTAATTTAAGTTATACGGCAAAAAGTACGCGCAAGATTGCGGTTGAAGTGCAAGATTTTTCGCTTTGTCCTAGATATGAAGCGTGCGTGGTGGAAAATGTTAAAAATGGCGACAGTCCAGACTTTATCAAGCGCAGACTTACGCTTTTAGACCACACCCCACACTCACTTTTTGTGGATATAACCAACTATGTTTTGCTTGAAGTTGGTCAGCCTATGCACGCGTTTGACCTAAGCAAAATTGAAGGCGAAAAAATTGTTGTGCGCCGTGCCAACGCGGGCGAAAAATTGGTTGCGCTTGATAATAAAGAGTACACTTTAAATGAGAACAATTTGGTTATTGCAAATGCAAACAAGCCTATGGTTATTGCTGGCATTATGGGCGGACTTGAAAGCGGAACATACCCCGACACCCATAATGTTATGCTGGAAAGTGCAAACTTTAATTTTGTAAACATTCGCCACAGTTCATACCAGTTGGGGCTATCCAGTGATAGTAGTATAAGATACGCCAAAGGGGTAAATGTAGAAAACACAGACATTGGTCTTAAACGCGCACTTAACCTTATTGATAGTATGGGGGTGGGGAGTATATCCAGTGTGATTGTGGATTGCAAACAATCTTTACCAGAACCGCGCATTGTTGAAAGCAAGGTTGACGGAATTTGTGCACGCCTTGGTCTAAAAATTGACGGCAACACTATGGTTGACATTTTAAATCGCCTAAACATTATTTCCACTCTAAAAAATGGAGTTATAACTTCAAAAATTCCGCCTGAGCGCACCGATATTGAACGCGAATGCGACATTTGCGAAGAAGTGGGCAGAATTTATGGGTTGGATAAAATTGGCTTGGATAGCACAGAAGACACCGATTTTTCCACCGTGGGCGAGCTTACAATTGAGCAAAAAAATATTAACCGCATAAAACTTGCGGCAAGCTTAAACGGCTTTTACGAAGTGTTAAATTGGCAATTTGGCAGTCCAAAACTTGTTGCGTCTGCTGGATTAAATGTGGATGAGCATATCAAAATTTTAAATCCAATTGGGCAAGATTACAGCATTGTAAGGCGTAGTTTGTTGCCAGCAATGTTGCAAACCGTGGCGCAAAACATAAACATGGGCAACAAACAACTTAAATTGTTTGAATTGGCGCGCGTGTTTGTTTCAAAGCAGTTGCCGATAACCGAACTTCCAAACGAACACAGCAACCTATGTTTGGCAACTACCGATGCGGGCGACTTTTACAAACTTAAAAACGACCTTAACCTAATTATGTCCAGCATTGGCGTGCCTTTAACCTATAAGCAAAGCACGGACAATATGCTCCACTCGGGTATATGTGCGGATGTGATTTTGTACAATAGAAAAATTGGCGTTATTGGCGAAGTTCACCCTAACATTTTAAAGAATTTTGACATTAATCAAAAGGTGTATGTTGCCGAAATTGACTTGTCTAATGCAATTGTCCGCCTTAATGATAGACACAACGGCGCAGCACCAGAAAAATTGCCTCACATTACGCGCGATTTGGCGATTGTGCTTGATCAAGATGTGTCAGCAAATCGCATTATTGAAGTGGCATTAAAAGCGGATAAGCAAGCAATTGCCGATTGCAAGGTGTTTGACGTGTACATTTCAGATACCCTAGGGGAGCATAAAAAGAGCGTGGCGTTGACCTTATCTATCCGCCAAGGCGAAAAGCCACTTGCCGAAAATGAAATTGCTCCAATTATTGAAAAAGTGCTTAACGCTGAAATCCGCGAATTCAATGCAAAATTAAGATAAACTGGGTTAAAATCCAGTTTTTTCTTTACTTTTGTGGGTTTATTTTTACTTTTTATGGGATAAAAAGTAACAAAAAGCCAAGTCAAAACGAAATATTAAAAACAACAAAAAAAGTTTAAATTTTATAAAATTAGTGCAATTGTTTTTCATTTTTCCATATTTTTTGCGGTTTTATGCGCGTAAAGTGTGTTAAAGTTGCAATATGGTTAAATCTAAAATTAATTTTAAATTCATATTAAAATATTTGGCAATTTTTTTGTTTTGCTTGCTGCTCGCCAATGGGCAGATTGATAATTTAAGTCCGTTTTTGTACGCGTTTTATTTTGCATGTTTATTTGTTGGATTTAACGAAAAATTGCTTGCCATTTTTGTGCTTGGTAGTGCAGTTGTGGTGGATTTAAGTCTGCAATCATTTTATTCCACGCTTACTGTGGTAGCTGTTGGATTGGTGTTGTTTTATTTTTGCAAAATAATTAAAAAGCGCATAAATTTGTGGGTGTTGTTTGCGTGCTATTTGTTGTCGCTTATCACATACATTTTTTACAATCGCGCCAATTGGCAGCATTTAATATACTATGTTTTGCTGGGCAGCGTCTGTCTGTTTGTGTTTATTGTGGTTATGCAAGTGCTGGCGCTTAGAAAAAACTGCTTTAAACTTACCCTTGACGAAACGCTTTGCTTTTTGTTTACTGTTGCGCTTATGGGAGTGGGGCTAAGTGGCGTGCAAATTTTTAATGTGGAAATTTACCGCTTTGTGCTTATGCTTGCCATTTTTGTCTGCATTGCAATTGGCAGCCATGCGCTTACATTTTCCATAACGCTGTCGTTCAGTTTAGGTGTCGCGCTTAGCAATTTTTCCATTATCCCGGTTGCCGAATTTGCCTTGCTTGCGCTTTTAGGTTGCGTTTTCAGTATGCCGCAAAAATACCGCATAAGCCTTATGGCAGTGGCAGTTGATTTGTTTTTGCAGTTCTATTTTTTTGGCACGGGATTTAATTTGCTTTATCAAATAATTCCAATCGTGCTGGCGGCAATCGTGTTTGTGCTTATACCCCGTAGGGCTATCAACGGCGTGGCGGATTTTGTTTATGTCAAGCGCAACGAACTTACAAGCCGCAATCTTATAAACACCACGCGCAAAAGCATAAGGCGCAGGCTTAGCGAACTATCAAATATTTTTGCGGACATGAAGCAAATCCACCTAAAATTGGTTAAAAAACAGCTTACAAAAGAGCAAATTATTGCCATGTTAACGCGCGAAGTTATGTCAAGTTGCTGCAAGGATTGTTTGGATAAAAATCGTTGCACGCGCTCGCTTATGTCGGACAGCGAATCAAACCTTACTCACCTTATCGAAATTGCGGTTACAAAAGGCAAAATAACCTTGCTTGACATACCAAGCGGGCTTACAAATCGCTGTGCAAAGGTGAACCAACTTATAAGTTTAATCAACCGCCTTAGCGACGAATACAAGCAGTATAAGGGCATGGTTAGCGAAGTTAACAATGTCAAACTTTTGCTTGCCGACCAGATGGGTGCGGTATCGCGCCTGCTGCTTGACGTGGGCGAAGAAGTGGATAAAAATGTTTCGTTTGACCTTGCCAAAGAAAATCAAATTATATCAAAACTGTTAAGCATAAACGTTGAATGCACTGAGGTGTTGCTTTACAACGAGCAGCAAGACACGCGTGTGGTGCTGATTTTAAAAGGTCAGGTTGGCGACTACACGCAGATTGAAAAAGCGGTTAGCAACATATTGCGCTTGCCAATGCAAGTGGATGCAATTACGCCTATGGAAGAAGGCGGGCTGGTTTCGATTACCCTTAAAAAATGCAACAAGTATGACTGTGTTTTTGGGCTTGCCAGTTGTAACAAGGCGGGCAACGAAGAGTGCGGCGATTGCCACAGCATAATTCGCCTTAGCAAGGATAGGTTTTTGCTTGCGCTGTGTGATGGCATGGGTAGTGGCAAAACGGCGCATAATATGAGTGCGGTTACCCTTAGTTTGATAGAAAATTTTTACAAAGTGGGGTTTGATAACGATATTGTGCTTGAAAGCGTTAACAAACTGCTTGCCATAAACAATCAAGAAAATTATTCCACACTCGATATTTGCTTGCTGGATTTAAATAGGCAGATTGCTGACATAATTAAGGTTGGTTCGCCTTATGGGGTGATAAAACGCGACACAAATATTGAGCTGGTTGAAGGCGGCGCGTTGCCAATTGGTGCGCTGGATAGCATAAACCCGTCAACCTATAAAACCACCATTTCAACAAAGGATATTGTGATTATGGCGACCGATGGAGTGACCGATGCTTTTGTCAGCCAAGAAAATTTTATTGAATATGTATCCAAACTTGCCAGCAACAATCCTCAAACGCTTGCCGAAAGCATTCTAAACGAAGCCCTCCGCCTAAACAACATGTCTGCCCGCGATGACATGACCGTACTTGTCGCCCGCACCTACCTAAAAAATGTTAAAGATAAAAAGTAAATTTGCTTTTTATTTTTGTTTTTACTTTTTCTTTGTTTTGTTTTTTTGGGGGTCAATTTTTACTTTTTATGGGATAAAAAGTAACAAAAATCCAAGACAAAGATAAAATGATTGAAAAAACAACAAAAATCTAACAAAAATGAGCGAAAACATTTAAAATCATCTATTTTTTAAGTAAAAACAAAACAAAATATTAAAATAATTGATTTTTCTATTGACTTTTTATATAATATTAAAAATTTAAGGAAAGTTTATGATAAAATTATTTTGTGAAAGATTAAAAGAATTAAGGACGGAAAATGGATTATCCACAACAAAATTGGCTGAAATATTAAAAGTTACGCATGCAACAATTTCACGCTGGGAAAACGGCAAAATGACCCCAACCATCGACCAACTTTACAATATCGCGCTCTATTTTAAAGTTTCATCCGATTATCTAATAGGGTTAGAAAACTAATACCTATTTGCTAGTTTCAATTATCTTTACAAAAATTGTATTGTGTTTAATTAATAAAATCATAAAATAATAAATAATTTGTAAAAATTAATAAAAAACATGTAAAAATACTAAAAAAATCATAAAAAAATAAGCAATATTTAATTTATTGCCTATTTTTTTAAAATTTATTCTCGTTTTAGATAAAAATAAACAAAAGCAAAGCAAAAGTTTTATTTAATCAATTAATCTTCTAGCATCATTTTAAATTCTGGCGTGTTGAAAAATTCATAAAGCGAGATGCCTAGTCCATCGCACAACGCCTTAATTGTTACAATCCCAGGATTTTTACTTTTGCCATAAAATATACTGGTAATTGTGCTTGGCTCAACACCAGAAATTGTACCCAATTTGTTTGGAGTGATTCCGCGTTCGTTACACAATTCTAAAATTCTTTTTGTTATTACACTTACAACTTTCATACGATATATCCTTTATATGAATTTTATCATTGTGTCATTTAAATTCTCGGGGATATATCCTTGACTTTTGTTTTCATACGAGTATAATAAAGGATATATCCCAGAAATGGGTGGTTGTGGAGCGTTTATGAAAAAATGTTGTTTTATTGGACATAGAAAGATTGATGGGTTGGATGCGGTTAAGGAAAGGTTAAGAGATACGATTGAAAAATTAATCATTAGTGGGGTTGATGTTTTTGCGTTTGGTAGCAAAAGTGATTTTAATGATTTGTGTTATGAGATTGTGTCCGAGTTGAAAGAAAAATATACAAAAATTGTGCGGGTGAATTTTACTTGCGCATATGAAGGATTTTGCTTGGAAAGTGAAAAAGAAAAAACGGAAGAAACATTCCGTAAAGTTTTCAAAAAAGACATTTCTTTGCAGGCGTTCGAGCAAGAGAATGAGTTTAAGAATAAATATTGTGCGGGTAGAGCAAGTTATGTTGAACGCAACCAAGCAATGATTGATTTTTGCGATGTTTGCGTGTTTTACTATAACAAAAACTATCTTCCGCCAATGCGCAAGTTTAGTAAACACGATGCTGTTTTTTATCAACCAAAAAGCGGCACAGCGTTGGCATACAAATATGCCAAACAAAAACACAAACAAATAATTAATTTATATAAAAATTAATAAATAAAACAGATATAAATCGCTATTGTGCGATTTTTTAAATTTGCCACCACTTGTTATTGACAATTTTTTATTTAATGGATATAATTAGATTGTATGTGCTCATAGCTCAACTGGATAGAGCGTTGGTTTCCGGAGCCAAAGGTTGGGGGTTCAAATCCCTTTGGGCACACCAAGCGATTTGAACCCCGGGGTTCAACCATCTGTCGGGCGGACCGCGCTAAAGCGCTCCCGGAATTACGCTAAAACAACAAGCAGTTGTTGTTTCTTAACGCTATTCCCCCTTTGGGCACACCAGCGCGGGCAATTTGCCTGTTTTTATCATAATGTAGATGGAAGAGGCGAAAAATATCTTAATAAAAATTAAAACGAATATATTTGCCTTTTTGTTTGAAATGATATATAATGGTGCAGTATGGAAGTTAAAAGCGGATTTAAAATTTTGGCTGTGGAAAGCAGTTGTGACGAAACAAGTTGTGCCGTTGTGGTTGACGGCAGAGTTTGTCTATCCAATATTGTTTCAAGCCAAATTGATATCCACACTCGGTTTGGCGGGGTTGTGCCCGAAGTAGCAAGCAGAAACCATATCACTGCAATTGACAATGTGGTTAAGCAGGCGTTGCAAGTGGCAAATTTAACGCTTGACGATATTGATGCCATTGCGGTTACATACGGCGCGGGGCTGATTGGTTCGCTGCTGGTCGGGGTAAGCTATTGCAAAGCGCTCGCCTATGCTACACAAAAGCCACTTATTGCGGTAAATCACATTTATGGGCATATTGCAAGCAACTACCTTACCTATCCCGATTTAAAACCACCTTTCATTTGCTTGCTGGTCAGCGGCGGGCATACGGCAATTATTAAGGTTAACGACTACAATCACCACCAAATTATTGGCACCACACTTGACGATGCGGTGGGTGAAAGTTTTGATAAGGTTGCGCGCGTGCTTGGGCTTGGCTACCCGGGTGGACCAAAGGTTGATAAACTTGCAAAAATTGGCAAGGATAATTTAACTTTTTATAAGCAAAATGACAATTTGGGCTATAATTTCAGCTTCAGCGGCAAAAAAACTGCAATTATTAACTACATTCACACACTTGAACAGCGCGGCGAGCAAATCCCAACTGCCGACATTTGCGCAAGTTTTGAAAAATTGGTGGTGGATGAGCTTGTGGAAAAATCCATTAAGGCATGCAAACAATATGGAATAAACAAAATTGTGCTCGCGGGCGGAGTAAGCGCAAATCAGCAGTTGCGCGAACAACTTTCATCCACGGCCAAGGCACAAAACATTGAATGCTATCTGCCAAACCTTAGTTACTGCACAGATAACGCCGCGATGATTGGTTCGGCAGCCTATTATTCATATATTGGTGGCATCCCACTTGCCGACATGACCTTACAACCTAACCCAAGTTTAAGTTTGTAAATTAAAAAATAATAAAAAATAATTAAATTTTGCCATTTTTGTGGCATTTTTTATTGGTTTTTATATAATTTTTAATAAATTTTTTTATTTTTATTAAAATTTGCACGAAAAAACTAATAATTTTTAATAAATCATCAAAAAATCTATTTTAAAGCCTATTTTAAATAAAAGAAAATTACTTTATATTTATTTTTTATTAAATTTTTTATGTTTTTTAATTAAATTTACCAATATTTTTATATTTTTTATTGATTTTTTGAATTATTTTTATTTATTTTATGTTTTAGTTTGGGCGCTGGTCGTTTTTGTAGAATTCGTTAAGGCCGGCTTCAAACTGGGTTTGGCTGGTTGGGTCAAGTTTAAAAAGCAGCCCAAAAAGTTGCCCGACATGCAGTTTTTCTTCGTTTACAATGTCCAAAATTGTGGCCTTTGCGGACGGGTCGTCTGTGGCGTAATAGTGGTTTTCGTACTGAATAATTGCATCCAGTTCGCCGATGATGTCTTCACGGCAGTTTTGAACAGTTAAAAATTTGTTTGCAACATTGTTGTTGTCACAAATGGTGATGGTTTTTCGCATAAATTCTCCTTAAAACTTATATAATCCAAATCCGCCAAACTTGTTAAATAAACAAAATTTAAGTTTTGGCATAAATATTATTGATGATTTTTAACAAAGAATTTAATAGTTTAACAAACTTGCTGTGCGTCAACAACCAAGATTTTTTAAAATACTATAACAAAATGTGCAAATCAATCCCGCCCGCGTGCTTAAAATACACAAAAGATTTGGTGGATTTTAAGCTGTTTAACCAAGATTTTTACCTTGAGTTCCACCAGTTTAAAGGCAAGCAGATTGTGCTAAAATTTTGCCCAGACGACAAGGAGTATATCTTAAATTTGGCATTAGTAAAAGATGTAAATTGCGGACAGAATGTTTCAAACTTTTTGGCTCACGCAAAAAAGTGCGGGTGCGCATATTGGGCAGAATCGGGCAGTGATGTGTGTTGTTTTGAAATAAAAAATCCAACTCGCAGCATAAATTTTTATGCCCAACTGCGCACGGAAAATGAAGATAGATTTTTGGATATTTTGCAATCAAAAACCGACTTAATAAACAACAAAACAAAACTTGTAGAATTTTCCAGCAACAAACTATATAAAAATTTCAACAATAATTTATAAAAAATTGCGATTAATAATTTATTACGCAATATTTTGTTACATAAAAACAAAGTTAAAATTTAATTATATCTTTTAAATCGGTTTCGTTATTTAAATTAAAGTACAAACAGCGCCCGCTAAGTTGACCGCCGTTTTGGCGAATAAGGTTGAAACCGTAACAATTTTCCAATCTAAAAACCAGCGCGTCAAAGGGTAGGTCGCCTTTTTGCTGTGCGGGCGAAAAATTAAGTTTTATCCAATCGCCTTCTTTCATTGCGCGCGTTGTTTCCGTGTGAATGCTAACCCCAAGCGCAGGGGTTAAGTAGCCGTTTAAAAACACCGCTTTCAAATTTTGGTAAATTGACAAAAATTCTTTGCTGCCTTTGTTTATTGTTTTGCGGTTGCCGTTTTCAAAAATTTCAACGCTGCACATATTTTTTAATTCATCCATCAGCGTGTAATCGTTGTCTTGCACTGCAATCATACCCACCTCACAAAAATTATACACCAAAAACCATTTTTAATGCAAATATAAAATAATTGCCAACAAAATTTTGCAAAGTGTTGCAATTTAAAAATTTTTATGCTACAATAAAGCGTCAGCGATTATGCAGAGATGTCTGAGCGGTCTAAAGAGCACGATTGGAAATCGTGTGAGGTGCAAGCCTCCGCAGGTTCAAATCCTGTTCTCTGCGCCATACTATTTTTAGCATAGTTTTTATAAGATTAGCGAATGAGTTTCGTTAGTCTTATTTTTAATTTTACCCTAAATTTTACCCTAGTTCTTGCAAAAATTTAAGTAAATATATAAGGAGTTATTATGTGTAATGTTATTAAATTTAATAAAGATTTTAAACCCAATGTAAAAAAAGTTTATTATGTTGCTTTTAAAAACACTTTTATGCCAGAGGCTCATAAAAGTTTTGATGAAGCATTTTTTGTATTGACTTTGCCAAATGGTAAGTTAAATCCTACATATAAGGATATGATTGTCAAAATTTATGAGAGCATTGGCACTTTTGAAGATAAAAATCAGCAATTAAAAGTGGTTTGGTCTAGTTTTTAATTTTTTTGGTATTGCCAACATTATTCCGGTGTGGATTAGTGGGTAACCCTTCCGCTTTAATTTTTCCCCTTAGGGTTATCCACTTATCCATAGTGTTGTGGTTAAGTGGTAAAGTCGTTTTGCTTATTTGTTTGACTTTTCCACTTATCCAAAAGTTGTCCAGCATTTCCACATTTATGTGGTAATGTGGTCAACTTGTCAGCACTAGTACACCGTAATTTAAAAATATAAAAACACAATTTCGCAGTTAAGGGTGTAGTATTACCCCTTAACTGCGTAACATTGTAACATGACACTATTTTATAGATGTTTTTTGGGGGTACAAAAGTGTAACATTGCTGTAACATATAAGAAAAATTGTTACCCCTTAACTGCGTCGCATCGTCGCGCACCACTATAAAATAGATTATTTTTGATGATTTATAATTGTCGCACGGTGTCGCAAAAATTAAAATTAATGTCGCAAAAGGAGTTTTCTATGAATGATATTTTTTATAAAAAGTTAAGTGTATTAAAACAAATTATGAACTCTTATGATTTGTATAAGGGTGGTTTGTGCAGTGATTTAGAAAAAATCATTTACAAGTTGAAATCAACATTGAAAGATGACGATTATAAAGAATTGTTGTCCGCGTATAATCGTTATATTGATTACATATTGGGCGTCTTTGCTAGTTCCAGGTTGGTTAAAGTCGATTTTAGAGATGATATACCAACAATAGATTATAGCGCTTTAAATGATGTTTTTAATGATTTGGAGGATTAAAATGTTATTTGAAAGATTTAATCATCGGCAGAATAATAACAATAATAATTATTATAGAAAAAAATTTTTTGATTTGAAAAAAAATTATGATAATTTTTGCTTAATAAATTTCGATACTTATGAAGGCATTATAAAAGTTATTGATGATTTTTTAAAATGGTGTAGTCATCGTGATTTAGATTGTAACTTTACAATTAGTTATATTAAATATAAAGATTACTTAAAAAGTCAATTTACAAATAAAAATGAGAAATAGGTGTTTAGTCCTTTTTATCTTTTTGTTCATCATATATTAAATTATTTATATTTTCTTCTTTAATTCCATGTTTTTGTTTATATTCTAAATAACCTATAAATCCTTTTTGTTCAATTAGTGGAATATCTTTCAAATAGTCATTATTTTTTATTCCGCAAAACATTGCTTGTAGTTTTATTAAGTTTGTTAGCACTGCATTTACATAAATTGATAAATTTTCTTTAAGTAATGTGTTGCTGTTTAGAAAATCAATCAATTTACTTATATTTTCTAACGCCAGATTTAGTTTTTCATTAGTCCAAAAAGTCATATCAAATGAGTTATTTTCAATTTTTATCTTTGGATAATCTGGTTTTTGGTTATTTGTTCTTCCAAAAATATAATCAGTGCTTACATTAAAATAATCTGCAATTTTGTTTATTGCTTTAATAGTTGGTTTAGATTTTCCTTTTTTCCACTCATTATATGCCGTAGGTGACAATTTCAGTTCTTTTAGTATGCTATTATAACTTTTCTTACTATTTTCAAATAGATAAATGATCTTATCAGTTGGATTATTTAACTCCATATAACCCCCTTTTCACAAAAAAATTTAAAAAATTTTGGAAAATTTCCTAAATTTTAGTTGACATTTAGGAAAATATCCTATATAATAGTATTAAGTATATAGGAATGTATCCTAAGTCGTGTAACAATTTTATTATAGCACAACGAAAATAAAAAATCAATTCGTTTTTACCCTAAATTTTTAAAAATTTAAAAGGTGGTTATTATGAAATCGAAAAGAGAAGTTCATGTTAGAAAAAGAAAAGATGGTTTATATGAAATAAGATATTCCATCAATGGTGTTCAAAAATCTATTTATGGAACAACCGCCTTGATTTGTAGGGAAAAATATGGGAAAATGTTAAATTCTCATAAAATTGTAAAACGCGTTAAATCTACATTGTTTTCAACCTGGTATGATAATTATGTCTCTACATATAAAAAAGGTGTTGTTAAACCAAACACATTAAATAATATGAACGGCATATTTAGAAAATATGTTTTACCAGAATTTAACAAAAAAACATTAAAGCAAATTACAAGTGCTGATGTTCAGCAACTTATAAATAAAATGTCAAATATCCCGCGACAAGCAAATATAATGTTTCAGTATGTAAAATCTTGCTTTGAGCAAGCAAAGAAACTAAGGTTGATTGAATATAATCCATGTGATGCTTGTTTTATTAAAAAATATACTAGTGTTAAAGGAAAAGCATTAACATTAGAAGAAGAGAATAAACTTATTGATTATTTAGAAAAAAATAATCCTAAGATTAAAAATTTGATATATTTATATCTGTCAACGGGAATGCGGCGGAATGAGCTGCTATCTGTTGAGTATAAAGATTTAGATTTTGAAAAAAATGAAATTTCAGTAAATGGAACAAAAACTAAAAATTCAATTAGAACTATACAAGTAAAACCTAGTGTTTTAAATTTATTCCCTAAAAAAGAAAAACCTTTTGATGATTGGAATAAATTTATGGTAAATAGGCATTTTAAGAAAATATGTGATGATTTAGGATTTAGTGGAATATCTATTCACTCATTGCGCCATACATTTGCAACTAGGTGTATTCAATCTGGTATACCGCCTATTGTTGTTCAATCTTGGTTAGGTCATAGCAATATTTCATTAACATTAGATACTTATACTCATGTTGATGAAGATTATAAGAGAGATGCGCTTGAACTTTTAAATTATAAGTTCATTCCTAAATAGCAGACGAATTTTTACCCTAAAAATCACCACACATTTTGCAACAAAAAATGCAAAAATCATTTGTAATCTTATTTAAATTGTGTTAATATGTACTTATATGATAATTCTAGGTGCGATTGGAAATCGTGTGAGGTGCAAGCCTCCGCAGGTTCGAATCCTGTTCTCTGCGCCAAGCGCAAATAAAACGAACCTTTTGATTTCGTTTTATTAACAGAATTCGAACCCGCGCAGGTTCGACCCTATCGGGCAGGTACGCACTGAGGTGCTCCCCGGAATTACGCTAAAATATGCCAAAGGGCATATTTCTTGACGCTATTCCCCTGTTCTCTGCGCCAAGCGCGGGCAGCACGCCCTTATTTATCATTTTTGCAAATAAAAGTTAAGGCGAGAGATTGCAAAAATTTCACTTTTGGGCGGCTGCCCGCGCTATAAAGGGACACACATCGTCACAAACTGCACATTTGCTAAATTAATTTGTGGGACAAATTAATTGTAAGCCTATGTTTGTTTGCTCCTCTCACACTGCGAAAGCCGTAGTTTTCTTGTGTGTTTAAAAGATTAAAGCGCGTTTCCCTTTATAATCTCTTCATCGTGAATGCGAAATAAGTAAGTGCAATAGGTTTTATTTTATAGATGAACAGAATTCGAACCCGCGCAGGTTCGACCCTGTGGGGCAGGTACGCACTGGGGTGATTCCCGGAATTACGCTAAAATATGCAAAAGGGCATATGAACCTTCGAGGTTCGTACAAACTTACTAACACTGCACAGAAAAAAATACATAGATTTAACCTAATTGCCAACATGTTAAAAATTGCAGATTTTTAAAAGGATAGTATGATAACAAATGATATAAACAATCTATTTGCTTGTAATGAGATGAAAAATATTTTGATTAAAATAGCAAAAGAAGACGATCTCAGAATGTGTTTAAACAAAGATGTTATTGACCGATTTATAGAATTTTTTTCAGACATTATTATGTTTAGTTTTGTTGTGGATATTTTGCCATCCGATTTGCAAAAAATATATTTAAACCCCGAAACTTATTTACAAACAAAACTTGGTGAAAAACTTAAAGTTGACGCAAGCAAAAATAAAGCGGAAGTTGAAAAATATTTAAACAAAATTTTGGGCAAGAAAAAATACATTTTTCACGGAACAACTTCGAACATGAAACATTTTTTTACTAACAAAAATGTTAAAAACGAAAATAGAATAAACATAGGCCCTGTTAAAACGATTGATAAAATTTATCAAAAACATGGTGTTTATAAAATTTTTGAATCTGGCATACGCGATTATAATGAAAACAATTTTTTTGTGGCATCCTCAATTAAATCTGCCTGTTTTTACGCATTGCAATCACCTGAATATTTTGCGCGCTTTGCGTCGCGCTCGGATTATTACAAACAAGATATTTTTAAATATGACCGCATTGCTTATTATCGAAAAGATTATAAAGCATGCAAAAACAATTTAAAAAAGGAAATGGAGGAGTTTGGCTTTAATAATCATGAAAAGCAGACAGTGTTAAAAAACTTTGATTTATTATGGAATAATGTTGTTTTTAAAGATATGAAAAATATCATTTTATTTAACGAAATTGAAGAAAACAACATAAATCATTTTTCGGGCAAAGAAACGGTTTATGATATGTTGCTAAAATATTTTGAAAAATTACATTTTAAATACGATTTTGACAAGTTCGTAAATGGTTTTAAAGAAATTGTTTTGCCAGACATTAAGCTATTTTTAAAGCGCCAAAAACCAATAATAAATAAAAAATTTGTTGTTGTGGATAATAAAAAATATGCACCAGATTTCTACATAGATTGCAAATATTCAAATCACTTATATTTCACTTTAAACAGAGATGTGCCACTGATTTATATTGACAAAAATATAAAATCTAATGATTATTTTAATTTGATTTTACTTTCAAACGAGGCAGTCGCAAATAGTAAGCAGGCAAATAAATTCATAAAACAAAATTTGTTGAGTGTTCAGGAAGTTTTGGACTATTACAAGAAAGAGTTTGAACATTTGCTAAAAAAACTTGAACGCACAAAAGAGTTGGCGAAGAAAGCAGAAATTACACAGGAAATTTGTGAAAATGTCGGGCTAAAATATGTTGTATTATTAAAATATAATAAATATTTTAAGGATGTTAGCAACTTTTTAATTAGATGTTGCAGAATATGTCTTGGTGTTAAACTTTTTGAACATTATGACGGAAAAACAGAAATAACCTCGGAAAAGATTGCAAATTTGACAAATTTTTATAAAGAAATTTTAACTAACGAAGCTAGTTTAAAGCAAATTGATTTTCGTTTGAAAGTTGAAAATCTCGATTATGTAAGATAACACAGTATAATTAAACTAAAATTCGCGACTAAATTTGATTTATTCTAATTTTCCAGCGAGAAAAAATCAAAACTAAACTCACTCAAAATCAAAATTTTGAAATTAAAAAAAATTTATGCAAAAAGGGCTGCGCAAATCTAAAAGTTTGTGCGGCATTTTTTTGCCCGCGCTTTAAAAAAACGGGGTGAACCCGTTTTTTAAATGTTGTTTTAGCAAATCAACGGTGTTAAGGAGCTCGGATGTGTAAACTTTTTTGTCCGGTGTGGTCAGTTTAATTTTAAAAGATTTGTAGCCAAAACTTATAAAACAAAAAACATCAAATAAATTTACGCCGCCCAAGTTTCAAAAAACACCCCGCTTTAAGCAAGGGTGAATTTTTTAATTATTTGAATTTTTTGTATAGGTCCAAGAACTATTGTTTTTCAGTTCATTTGCGGCAGTGTAGTTATTGGATAAATCAATTTGTTTACTTTCTTGCCAATTTGTTGCAGTCCAATTTGCGCCATCTTCAAAGTGTGCACTGTATAGTCCAGTTCCCAAAAACGCATATTCTTCAATTTTGGTAACACTTGCTGGAATTGTTATTGTGGTTAATCCGTTGTTACCAGAGAATGCATTTTCGCCAATGGTTTTTAATCCAGTATTCAATGTTACATTTGTTAGCCCGCAGTATTCAAAGGCCTTATAGCTAATTTCTTCCACTCCGCCTGGGATATCAATTTGGGTCAAGTCGGAATTATGGTTGAATGCCTCTTTACCAATAGTGGTCAATCCCGTGCCTAACTTTATTGTTTTAAGGCGGCAAGATTCAAACGCGTAATCACCAATTTCTTTGCAAGTGTTTGGCAAAATTACATTGTAGGTTAATCTATGCGCAAACGCGTAGTCTGCCACTTTAACAAATGTTTCTTTGCTAAAATCAATTGGATTGCTGGTGTGGCTTAGGCAGAGCAAAAGCGAATTGTTGCTTGTATCAATTATACCCAAGCCGTTTGCGGTCTTTTTGTAAACTGGATTGTCTGAGGCGATTTTAACATTATCAATCCCGTAAGTACCCAAATTGCATGTTTTTGCAAATGCGGTGGGGTGAATTTTAATTGTGGTTTTAGGAATTTCCAAACTATGAATTCCGGCGTTTACAAATGCCCATGCCTTAATTTCGGTTACAGTTTCAGGGATAATTAATGGGTCTTGTTCATCAACATATCGTCCGCCAACTCGCGTTCTGCCTTCCCAAATAATAGGGTTTGCATGTTCGTCTGCAAAATCAATTGCGCACCAACTTTCAACATCCTTAATCCACACATCAAACTTGCAGTAGAATGCGGATTCGCCAATGTGCTTTAAACCGGTACCCATAACAAGTTTTATAATCTTAGGTTTGTTAGACTCATCCATTTCGGTTGTGGATACGCCATAGAATGCGCGCTTGCCAATTTCTTCCACACTGTCTGGGATTTCAATTTCTGTGCCTTTAAAGGTGGTGCAGTAAAAGGCGTAATTTGCAATAGATTTTATTCCGTCTGGAATTTCACTTGTTGGGCAACCAAACAACAATTTTTGTGTATCACTTTCAACCACACAGTTGCCGTTTGCGTAGTAGTGGGGGTTGCCCGCTTGCACAGTTATTGTAACAAGGTTGTCGCAATCATAAAAGGCAAATCCACCAATAGTTTCAACATCTTTGCCAATGTTAACCGTTTTAAGTTCGCCATAGCCTTCAAAAGCGTAAGGTGAAATTTCAGTTATTCCGTCCGCAATAGATAAGTCGGTAAACAATTCGCCATCCAACATCAACTTTGCGCCATAGTGAAGTGGGTTTACATATCCTTCATATGGCTGTTGACCTTCATCGTCCGTAATGTCAAATTTAGTGCTAAGCCAACTGTTTATATTAGGTATATTTACTGTTTTTAAATTTTTGCATTCATAAAATGCGTATGATCTAATAGTTTTTGCGTGTGCGCCCATGGTTATTTCCGCTAGGTTAGTGCAATAGTCAAACGCATGCGACCCAACAAAACTTACATTGTCGCCAAGGGTGGCGGAAATTAGGCTTGTGTTGTTTTGAAACAGGCTTGGCGCAAGCACGCGGGTTTCTTCTGCTGATGTGTAATTTTCTACATCGCTATTAGATTTTATCGCCACAATAAACTTGTGCTGTTCGTTGCCAATATAGTCCACTCCATCTTTTGTGTTGTAATTTACATTGTTTGCGTATCCAAAAATGTTGTCGCCAACTTCACAAATATTTTCACCAACTGTAACATTTTTTAGTTGACTACAATTCCAAAATGCAAACGAGTCAATAACCAAATTGCCATTGCCCAAATTTAAATCGGTTAGGCTGGTACAGCTATTAAATGCTTCTCTTCCAATGTGGGTCATTCCGTCTTTAAAATTAACTGATTTAATACCGGTGCAATAGTAAAAAGCATAGTCACTGACATTAATTAACGAGGTTGGCAAGTCTAATGAATTTAAGCCATAGCACCACCAAAACGCTTGTTCGCCAATCGATTTCAACTTGTTGTTAAATGTTATGTTTTGTATTGACGCACATTGGCTGAAAGCATAGTTGTCAATAACTTCCAAATTGTCTGGCAAAACGATGTCGGTTAAATTGGTGTTATGCCAAAATGCGGAAATGCCAATTCGTTTTATATTTTTCCCAAACACAACAGTTTTTAGTTTTGAGAAAGTGTCAGTATTGTTTGTGGTAAATGCATAGTCAGCAATTTCAGTTACTGGCAAGCCTTCATACTCATCTGGAATGACAATTTTTTCTGGTATGTCGGCTACATTGCCAACAAACCTAACAGAATAGGAGTCCCCCCCCCCCGGTCTTGGCGAAGGTAAGCACATCGCTGCGCCTATCATATCCGCAAACTGAGCATTCGTTGCCTTCATTTAGGCTGAAATTGTGCATAGCCTTGCTGTCGTCTGCTTTTGTCCCGCATCTGATGCAATAGTGATAGTGTTCGGTTTTAGAAAATTTCCATCCGTCACTAAAATCATGCCCAAGTTTTTGCAAAGTCTCTTTTTCCAACTCACCACAGCGCAAACAAGAGCGTTGCTGTTCGCCGCCCGTTGTGCAGGTTGGGTGAGTGGTTTCGTGCCAATCTTCAAAATTATGACCAAGCGCGGCAATCGTGCTGGTTTCAAAATAATCACAATCCACACAATCACGCCTCATCAAGCCAGTTTCCGTGCAAGATGCTGGCACACTTTGTTGCCAAGCGGAAAACACATGCACATGAGGTTCTGGCTCTGGTTGTGGTTTTGTTTTTGTTTTGTTACACCCAGCCATAAGCATAATGGTTGGGATTATAAACGCGCATAATAAAAGCGCAAATAATTTAATCCTTTTCATACTTGCTCCTAATGTTAGTATATACTTTTTTTGTAAAAATTCAAACAAAAAAGAATTATTTTCGACTTTTTTCTAAAATAATGTTTTGCTTAAAAAAATATCGTTTTCAATAAAAAAATTGCCATTTTAATAAAAACGGCAAAAATGTGGAAAATTTTAATAAAAAACGCGATTTTTTATAGATTTTTAAACAATTTTTTATTTTTTATGTAAGAAATTATTGAAAATGCTATTATTACCAAAATAAATATTATGCTGGTTATCATGGATAGGTTGTGCATTTGTGTGTTCATTCGCCGTTGACCATAATCAAGGTGTGTTGCAAGGTTAGCACTGAAACGATTGCGCCAATTATGTTTATCTCTTTAAGCAAAATGCTGGTGGGGTTTTTGGATTTTTTACTGCGCGTGTAGTTTACAATTGCAAGCACAATTTTATACACGCAGTATGTTGCTTCAGCAATTGCGGGAATTAGCCCAAACTTAACATCTTTTGGATTTACGACCATCAAAATGATAGGGGCAATTAAGCACAGGTCAATTATAAAAACAAATATGGAAGAAATTTTGTAGTTTTTAACACGAATTTTTATTTTAAACTGCTCGTCCTTTTTAAAAATTTTTTGTTCAACAACAAGGGTGGCAAGTTTAATTACAAACAACACAAAATAGTAAATTGCAATGCCAATGGCAAACGCATCAAAATACGCAATGCCCAAAAAGGTGTTGTACGCAATGTATGATAGATGTATTATGCACGAAAAAATCAGCACACAAATTGTTTTGTATTTAAAATTGTTTAGCTTGTTAATTTTCTCTTTTATGCTCATTTTCATCCCCATATGGTCGCACGCACTTAATAATAAGGTTGCAAATCATATTTTCATCATCCTTGCAATCGCCCTTAATCCATTCGTCCACAATCGCATAAACCCCATTTATATAATAGGCGGAAATGTATTTTTGTTCGTTTTTATCAATGTTGAAACAATCAAAAATTGGGTAAAGAATTTTGTTTTGCAAAAAGCTGTATTTTTCGTTTGCTTGCATAAGTGTTGGGTGCTTAAAAGAAACTTGATACACCGCCTTGTTCTGTTTAACATGGTTTAAATATGGCAGCAAATATTTTGGCGTAATCAAAATTAAATCTTGTTTTTGTTTGCCAACAATTTTGTTTGCGAAATCCGCATTTTCTTCACCAAAACAAGCCGCGAAATTTTTGTTTAAATTTTCAATTGTTTCATAAAGCAAATCGTCAATATTGTCATAATGCAAATAAAAGGTGGAGCGATTGACCCCCGCCTTTTTGCAAATCTCTTTTATGGTTAAAAACTGATAATCCTTTTTGTTTAACAGTTCAACAAGTGCCTGATTCATCAAAAGTGAGGTGTTGTAATATTTGCTTTCAGATTTGTTCATAGCACTTCTCCTATTTTTATTCTTCTTCGCTAATTTCTTTTGCAAGTTTCATAATGTCCGAGCCATATTTTGCTTTGCCATTTGCACGCAATTTTTTGTAGATAGGATAGTTTACCGCACAACCAACAATGCCAAACACGCCAACAACAATCCCAACAACAAATGCGGCAACACCCGCACCAATAACCTTCAAACTAAGGCACATTCCAACGCCCAACACAAGTGCGCTGATAATGCCAAATGTGTAAGCAAAAATTGTGGATGGAAGTTTTGCCTTGTTGTCAAGTTTTTTAAGCTGCTTAACCTTTGTTGTATTTTTTTCTGCATATTCGTTTGCAATGTGTTCTGCATAAATTTTGTCCGTATTCATATTTTACCTCCTTATGAATTACACCTTAATTTTAGCAAAACAAAACCACAAACTGAACAACACAAATTTAAAAAAATGTTGATTTAAAAAAATTTTTGATAATTTTATCCCCTAAAAAATTTTTATTTCAATTTGTTGTAAAGCTTATCGTCAACTTTTTCCAACCATTCATTTGATGTTTTTTCTCCTGGCACTTCAATGGCTAGGTGAGAAAACCAACTATCTTTTGCTGCGCCGTGCCAATGCTTGACATTTGCTGGAATATTTACGCAGTCGCCAGGTTTTAGTTCAATGGCTTTTTTGCCAAACTCTTGATAATATCCTCTGCCACCAACACAAATAAGGATTTGTCCGCCGCCGCTTTTTGCACGATGAATATGCCAATTATTTCTGCATTTTGGCTCAAAAGTTACATTAAATATGCCTTGCTCTTTGCAAATTGGTGCAAGATAACTTTGCCCAACAAAATAATCTTTAAAGGCGTCATTAGGGTTGCCAATAGGGAAGAAAATTGTGTTTTGATAAATTTCTTTTTCTGTTTTTGCGTCAATTAATTCACCCCAAACATCTTTTGCTAACCTAAACACTGCCCATGCCTTTGGCCAGCCAACATAAAACGCACAGTGGGTGATAATGGCTGCAATTTCCTTTTTGCTAACCCCATTGTTTTTTGCGTTTTGCAGATGATAGATAAGCGAACTATCCGTTATTCCAGACGACATAAGCGCAACAACAGTAATAATGCACCTAGTTTTAACTGAAATATCTTTATTGTTCCAATTTTCGCCAAACAGCACATCGTCATTAAAGTGCGCAAAGTCAGGGGCAAAATCCCCAAGTTGTTTTTTCCCCGCATCTTGTGTTATCTTTTTCATTTTTTCTCCTTTATCACAATTCTTTAAACTTGTGGGCATCTATAATTTTAAACTTTCTACCCACGATTTCAATTCTTCTTTTGAAGGATTGCCGTTTAAAATTTTGCCCGCCACAATTTTGGATTTTGGTGCGCTTGGCTGCAAATATTTAATTGTGTCGCCAAAGCCGCTGCCGCCAGAAGTTGCAAACAGCACAATGGTTTTGCCGCTGAAATTGTAACTTTCCAAAAAGGTGTTTATTATTGTTGGTGCAACATACCACCAAATTGGAAAACCTAAAAAGATGGTGTCATAATTTGTGCAATCCAACTTTTGGTTTACAATCTCTGGGCGCGAATTTTTGTTTTGCATTTCTAGGGTGGAGCGTGATTTTTTGTCCATCCAATTTAAGTCGGCAGCCGTGTATGGAACTTTTGGCAGAATTTCAAACTTGTCCGCCCCTAAAACCTCCGCCAAACGCGCTGCCACATTTTTTGTTGTGCCGCTGGCACTAAAATAAGCCACTAAATTTTTCATATAAAACCCCCTTACAATTCAATTCTACCACAAATTTGTTCAAAAGTATATCTTTTAAAAAATAAAAAAATAACAAAAATATTAAAAAATTAACAAAAAATGTAAAATAAAGTTCAAATTTTGATAAATTTTTGATTTATTTTTAAAATTTTAAATTTTTTTTGTTTACCTATTGCAAAATTTTAGGTTTTGTGGTATAATCTTTTCAGTTTTAAAAATCGATTATTTTTGTTTAGGGGTGGCAGAAGTTTTCCTTTTTAACTTGGAGGATTTATGGAAGAAGTTTTAGACTACATTAAAAAGAATAATTTAATTAAGCCAGGTGAAATTATTGGCGTGGCATGCTCGGGCGGGGTGGACAGCATTTGTTTGTTGCATTATTTAAACAGCATTAAAAACGAGCTGGATTGTGAAATTGTTGCAGTTAATGTTGACCACGGCATCCGTGCAAACAGCGCGCTTGACACTGAATTTGTTATGCAATTTTGCAAAAATCATGGCATTAGGGCGTACAAGTTTAAAGGCGAAGCGGTTAAGGTCAGCAAAGAAGAAGGCTTGACTTTGGAGCAAGCCGCACGCAAGGTGCGCTATGGCGTGTTTGAAACATTAATTTCGCGCGGGCTGGCGGACAAAATTGCGCTTGCTCACCATATGCAAGACCAAGCAGAAACCGTGCTTTTAAACATTTTGCGCGGAGCGGGGCTTAATGGTGCGCGTGGTATGGAGCCAATGCGCGATGGCATTTATATTCGTCCTTTTTTGGCAACTCCTAAGGAAGAGATTATGGCGTATATGGATGAAAATGGGCTTGAATATGTTGAAGATGAAACTAATAAAGACAACACCTTTTCGCGCAACTACATCCGCAACATAGTTATGCCAACTCTTCGCAAAAAATTTAAGGGAGTGGATAGAAACATTGTCAACTTTGCTTCAATTTGCGCAACGGACGACCAGTACATTCAAAACCAAATTGATTTTGGTACGCTTATTGTGGATAGCGACACGGTTAAAATTCCGCTTACATATTTTTATCAAAATCAGTCGATTATCAACCGCGTTTTGATGTACGCCTTTTCTAAATTCAGCCAGCAAGATATTGAAAGCAAACATATTAAAATGGTGCGCCAATTCGCGTTGGAAGCAAACAACGGCAACATAATCAGCTTGCCAAACAAAATTAAAGTTTGCAAAGACTACGATTACATTACAATTGGCAACATTAAAAAGAAAGACCTTGGCGAAGTTTACAACTTTAAAACGGGCAAAACACATGTTGAAGGTTATGGCGTTATCCGCGTTGTAAACAGCAAAAAAATGCCAACTCTTAAAGCACATCAGCACATGGTTGACGCGGATAATATCCCAGTGGAAGCGGTGTGGAGATTTAGGCAAGAGGGCGACATGTTTGCTCCGCTTGGGCTTAACGGCAGCAAAAAATTAAAGGACTATTTTATTGATAAAAAAATACCGCAACGCATGCGTGACAGCATCCCAGTTTTGGCGGTTGATAACAAAATTTTGGCAGTGGCAGATATTGAAATTGCGGACGAAATCAAGATTACAGACGCAACCACCCACTTCTTAAAAATCAGCTACGAAAAAGACCTGTTTTAATTACATAAACCCTTTAAAACCTTTTATTCACCATAAAAGGTTTTTTATTTGCGCTTTTGCACCTTTTGCCCTGCGTGCCGCATGGCACGCAGGGAGCGGGGGCTTTTCGCGTTGCCAATCGGCAACGCCGCGGCGGACAATTTCCCGCCGCGATGCGCCCATTCGGGCGCATCAAAAGCCCCCGCGTTGTCCAGCCGCGTCACACAAGCAATCTAAACATGTCGACAAACTAAATTTATTAAGGCGATATAAAATGTTTTGTTTAATTTGTTTTTTATGTTATAATAGCATAACTAAAAGGAAGTTTTATGAAAACAAAAATAATAATCGCCACTCACAAAAAATATGATATGCCTAACGATAATCTATACTTGCCGTTGTTGGTTGGTGCTGATATGAATAAGGCGGAAGGCTTTGTTGGCGACAACACTGGGGACAATATCTCAGATAAAAACCCATATTTTTGTGAATTAACTGGGCTTTATTGGGCATGGAAAAATTTAGATGCGGACGCAATTGGGCTTGCGCATTATCGCCGTCACTTTAAGGGGAAACTTAAATTTTTGGTAAACAACAAAACCAAAAAAATATTAAGTGAGCAAGAAGTTAATTCGCTTTTCAATAAAGCTGATGTAATTTTGCCAAAAAAGCGCAATTATTACATAGAAACGCTATACTCGCACTACGCACACACAATGTTTGTTGAACCGCTTGACGAAACTGGAAAAATTATACAAGAAAAATATCCGGATTATTTTTCTGAATTTGAAAAATTAAAAAAGCGCCGCAGCGCGCATATGTTTAACATGTTTGTTATGAAGCGCGAGTTGCTGAACAAATATTGTACTTGGCTGTTTGATATTTTGTTTGAATTGGAAAAGCGCATTGATAAAACCAAATACTCCGCTTTTCATGCGCGTTTCTTTGGTAGGGTAAGTGAACTTTTGCTTGATGTTTGGCTTAACAAAAATGGCATCAAATATGTTGAAGTTAAAGTTTCAAATATGGAAAAGGTGAATTATTTTAAGAAAATAACCAGTTTTTTAAAAGCCAAATTCACCAAAGAAAAATATGATAAAAGTTTTTAAATGTTGGGGTAAAAATGGATAAAAAAATAATAGCAGTTGTGGTCACGTACAATCGCAAAGAATTGCTGAAAGAATGCGTTGAAGCACTTATAAATCAAAATTATAAAGATTTGCAAATTTTGATTGTTGACAATTCAAGCACGGACGGAACGCAAGAATATATATCACAATTTGTTGATAATAAAAAGGTGTTTTATCAAAACACTGGCAGCAACCTAGGTGGTGCTGGTGGCTTTAATTTTGGCGTTAAAAAAGCGGTTGAAATGAACTGTGATTATGTTTGGATTATGGATGATGACTGTATAGTCCATAATGATAGTTTAACTGCACTGCTAGATTTTGCAAATTCTGTAAACAATAATTTTGGCTATCTATCCAGCGTGGCAAAATGGACGGATGGCAGCATTTGTAAAATGAATGTGCAGCGCACATCAATAAAAAACGAAGTGAGCGATTTTTCAAAAAATCAAAAAATCATGTTGGCTTCGTTTGTTTCGCTTTTTATAAAAGCGGATGCAGTAAAAAAATTAGGTTTGCCAATTAAGGATTTCTTTATTTGGGGAGATGATTGGGAATATACTTATAGGCTTTCCAAAAATTATGATTGCTATTTAGTGGCAAACAGTGTGGTTACGCATAAGTCTAAAAACAACATGGGCGTGGATATAACACGCGACACTTCCGATAGGCTGGATAGATATTTTTACGCTTACCGCAACGAAGGTTATTTTTATAAGCAAACTGGCTTTAAGGGTAAATTGTATTTCTTTTTAAAAGTTATGTATCATAGATTTAAAATAATTTTCACCAAATGCGTAAACAAAAAGCAAAAACTTGCAATCATCAAAAAAGGTTTAAAGGCACTAAAATCATTTGCCCCTCAAATTGAATTTCCAGCAAAATAAAGTTTATAAGCAATATTGTCAAAATAAAATTTAATAAAAACTTATTAAATTGCTTAACTTTGCAATGTGCCAATTTGAACGGAAACAATAAATATTATGACAAAAACAAGAAAGGTTAATTCAATAAGAAATGTCGTCCTTGGGCTTACTGCACAAGGGCTGTATCTTTTGTTGAATTTTATATGCAGGACAATTTTAATTTGGAAACTTGGTAGACAAGTTTTGGCAATTAATGGCTTGTATAGCAACATTCTTTCGCTTCTATCTATCGCCGAACTTGGCATAGGAAACATATTTTTATTCAGTTTGTACAAGCCGCTTGCAGAAAATGATACAGACAAAGTAAACCAAATAATTCATTATTACAAAAAGTTGTACAACGCAATTGCTTTAATCGTTTTGATTATTGGCCTATGCGTTATGCCCTTTTTGAAATACTTAATATCCAGCGATATAACAATAAGTTTAAAAAATCTAAATTTGTATTATATTGTTTTTTTAGCAAACAGCGTTTTTAGTTATTTACTTGTGTACAAGCGCAGTTTGATTAATGCTGACCAAAAGAATTATATAATTAAAATATGCGGTATAATTTTTGACACACTTTTGTATACACTACAAATTGCATTTTTGTTTTGGTTTAAAAGTTATTTGGTTTATTTAATAACCTCTTGTGTCGTAACATTACTGCAAAATATTACTATAAATATAATTGCAGATCACAAATATCCGTATATAAAACAAAAGCCTTTTAAGCCAATAGAGCAGGCAGAAAAATCGAACATAAAACGCAATATAGTAAACACATTTTTTTATAAAATAGGGAATGTGATTTTAAACAATACAGATGCAATTTTAATCTCTACAATTGTTAGCACATTGGTGGTTGGTTATTATTCCAACTACAACATGGTTATCAACGCATTAAACGGGTTAATCAACATTATTGTTATGGCAATTTTTGCAAGTGTAGGCAATTTGGCAACTGAAAATGATGCAAAAAAATCGCTTAAAATTTTTAATGTTATGACTTCCACATTTATTTACATCGCAATGTTTTGTTCGCTATGTCTGATTGCATGCTTTAATGACTTTATCACAATTTGGATTGGTGCGGAATATTTGTTGGATATAAAAACGGTTGTTGTTATTGCCGTAACCTTTTATATAAACACAGCAGTGTCTTCCATATCCATGTTTAGGGAAAACTATGGCTTGTTTAAAGAAGTTAAATGGCTAATGATAAGTGCGGCCATTATCAACATTGGTCTATCAATTTGGTTTGGTAAATTGTGGGGAATGTTTGGGATATTGCTTGCCACAATCGTTTCAAAATTATTTACAACCTTATCAATTGAACCATTGATTTTATACAAAAATGTGTTTAAAGTCAATCCAGCCAAATATTATATTAAACAAATATTGTTTTTTGCGGCATATTGCGGGCTTACTTTGTTGATTTTATATTTAAATCATTTTATACCTGCAAAATTTATATTCCTATTAGTTAAGGTCGCAATAATATTCATTGCAGTATCTGGATGTTTTGTATTGTTTTTCTTTAAAACGGATGAATTTAAATATCTTGTTGATATGGCAAAGGAAGTATTGTTTAAAAAGAAAAAATAGTTGGCAAATTTTACCAACTATTTTTTGTTGTTTTTAAATTTATCTATATAAAATTTAAATGGTTTATTACAATCTATAACCTTATAAGGATGATGGAACGACCGTTCTTCAACTGGCGGCAATGTCATATAATCATTATACTGAATGGTTAAATATTCATCATAATATTTAGTTGCCATAAACTTATATCCTTCAAAAGGTAGTTCAGTGTATTCTTCGAAAATCCTTTTAGGGAAAACTTTTTTTACTTTTAAATCATCCGCTAAATAGTACTCTCCATTTCCAGTTTTGTTTAAAGATTGCAACAAATTATCCATTTTTGTATTGATTTTCTCAAAACCCAACATTCTCGCCCACGGAGTATATAAGATAGCACACGCAATTTTTTTAATTAATGGCTTTTGAACACCTTTTAAATAATAATTGTTGTCCAAATGCCAATAAAATCTTATCTTTTTTGCAATTTTTGGCACTTGTTTTATGTCATCAACTTTGTCAGCGGTGAAAATATCGATAAATATCCCTTGATTTATTTTATCATTTTTTTCAAAGCCAGGGTTAATCCAAGTTGTATTAACATCAATTAATCTTGCGTACAAATCACAAGTATTTTTGTTTGTTTTAAAATGCTCTAAAAAATACCCTTCTGGCAAAATTTTATTTGCGACACTAATAAATTGCTCATAGTCCTCGCGCGGCATAACAACATCCACATCATCATCCCAAGGGATAAAGCCCTTGTGTCTAACTGCACCCAGCAGAGTTCCGCTAGATAAACTGTATTTAAACCCGTTCTCTCTACATATTTTATCAAAGACTAACAAAATGTTTAATTGTTTATTATGTATATCTTTTAATAGCGTATCATTAATTTCCATTTAATCCTCCAAAGTTTTGACTAAATTTAGTGCTTCGCGGATGACGGTGTGCATGTCATAATATTTGTATTTTCCAAGCCGTCCGCCAAAAATTACATTAGGCGTTTTTACTGCAAGCTGTGCATATTTTTGATACAAAGCATTGTTTTTGTCATCATTAACTGGATAGTATGGTTCATCGCCCACATGCCAAGCGGAAGAATATTCCTTGCTTATAACCGTTTTGGGTTGTTTGCCAAATTCAAAATGTTTATGTTCAATTATGCGGGTGTATGGTTGCTCGTGTGAAGTATAGTTCACCACGGCATTGCCTTGAAAATTGTCCGTGTTTAAAACCTCGGTTTCAAACCGAACGCTTCTATATTCAAGCGCGCCAAAGCAGTAGTCAAAATACTGGTCAATTGCGCCGGTATAAATTATGGTTTTTGCAAGCTTGGCAAGTGTGTTTTTGTTTGCAATAAAGTCGCAATTAAGTTTTACATCAGCTTTTTCTAGCATCTTTTCTATAATTTGTGTGTATCCGCCAATTGGTATGCCTTGATATCTGTCGTTAAAATAATTATTGTCAAAGGTAAACCTTACAGGCAAGCGTTTAATGATAAACGCAGGCAAATCGCAACATTTTTTACCCCATTGTTTTTCCGTGTATTCTTTAACCAATTTTTCAAAGATGGTTTTGCCTACCAAACTTATTGCTTGTTCTTCCAAATTTTGCGGATTTTCAATTTTATATGCGGATTTTTCTTGTTCAATGCGATTTTGCGCGTCTTGTGGAGTGAATACATCATTCCATAATTTTGTGAATGTATTCATGTTAAAAGGTAGGTTGTATAACTCATTTTTATATCGCGCCACAGGGGAATTTATATAGTTGTTAAATTCAGCAAATTGGTTGACATAATCCCAAATTTCTTTATCCGAAGTGTGAAATATATGCGCACCATAAGTGTGAACATTTATTCCCTCAATTTGTTGCGTGTAAATATTTCCGCCAATATGGCTTCTTTTATCCACCACCAAACATGTTTTACCTTTTTTATTAAGTTCATAAGCGCACACTGAGCCAAACAACCCAGCGCCAACAATTAAATAATCGTACATAATTCACCTAAAAAAACAATAACAAAAATCGTCAAAAATGTCAATTAAAATTTCATAAAATAAACATGTGGTGCAAAATAATGTTTAGCTAGGCAAGTGGGAAACTGGCAAGGGGTTTTAGGACGGTGCCGAAGGTGCCGCAAATGCCAAGGGTGAACTGGGTGGCGGTAAAGGTGGTGGGCAGCTTTTGGGTGGATAAAAGTTGTTGCTTGCTGCGCAGGTTGTCCGCGCGGGCAAGGGTGATGTGTGGGGCGGACGCCCAGTCAAATTTTACATAATCGCGCAATTTTGTGTGCAGATTTTTTATAAAACTATTAAGTGCGCTGTTTTGCTTTATGTAGGCAAATGCCCAACGCCCGTTTTTTGAAATTTCATAATTTTGAAATTCAATTTTTAACGCGGGCAAATTTTTAAATTCTTCTTGCAAAATGTTGCAAACCTCATCAAAATCTCTTGTGTTGATAGTGCCAATAAAAAGTGTAATGTGTGGCTGCATAATCGAATCATCGTCAAACCGCAAACTAAAGCGCACATCTTTATTTAACATCGCGTTTAATGCCTGCACCTGCCTAATTAAATCGTCTGGCAAAACAATGTGCAGATTAATCCTAAAAGCGGGGTCACCGCCATTAAATTTTTGTTCTAACTCATTAAGTTCTTGCTCGCCAAACATTTTTCACCTATAAATTTTAAGCCCGTTTGCCACAACAGAAATGGACATATTATCATAAAGTTCAATTTTTCCATCCACAATCACCTTAATTTTGCCCTCAGGTGTGGAAATTTTGCAATTATCCCACCAAAATTGTTGGGTCTGCGAATTGTAAATGTGGTTGCCGTCTTGCATGCTTTTTAAATATTTGCCCTTTTGTTCGCCTTCCGCTGTGCAGAAATTAAGGTTAAACAAGCCGTCACGCACATTGCTAAGTGGGCTTAGTTTGTCGCCGCTTCTGTCGCCCGCGTTGCAAATGGAAAGTTCAAAAATCTTTGCTTGAATTGGCTGTTCGCCACGCGAAGTTATGTTAAGGTCAATGCCAGAAAAAGCGTCACCGTAGCGCAGCGCAGTCACGCGTTTTGTAAGCCCGTTTTTAACCTTGCGCTTTAAAAACAATTCAAAAATTTCCGCACTTGCGCCAATTGTAATGTTGTTTATAACCGCGCGGCCGTTAACAAGCAGATAGTCAACCGCATCAATTTTGCGCGCAATAATATCTTTAATTGCCTTTTCTGGGTTGAAAGGAATGCCTAAAAAGCGGGCAAAATCATCATTGTTTTTAACTGGAACAATGCCAAACCTAACCTTGCTTATGTCGCTTAATTCTTTAACCGCGTTTAAAAAGGTGTTGATAACCACATCGTTACCAACAATAACAAATTCATTTTCTTCCAAGGTCAAAATTTCCTGCACGCTGTTAAAAATGTCTTCCAACGCCTTGGAAAAATAAACTGCATATTCAACCTTTTCTTGTTTAAGCACGCTAACCACGCGCTTTGCATACTGCTCTGCCTTTTCGCACTCACTAAGAGGCGCAACAATTAAATTTAACATACCTATATTATACCCCAAAAATAAAAAATTGGCAAACATTTACCAATGTTTTGTGTTTTTATTTTTTATTGGCAAAATTTAAAAAATATTTAAAAAATTAATAAAATATTAAATTTTTTGCCATTTTTGATTAATTTTTTATAATTTTTTTATAAATTTTGGATTTTATTTAATATTTTTTTAATTTTACAAATGATTTTATTTGATTTTTACCTAATTAATAAATAAAAACGGATATTTTTTAATTTTTTTATGATTTTTACGCCATTTTTTATTATTTTTTAATAATTTTTTTAAATTTTTTAACATTTTTTAAAAATAATTTTATTCAATTGACTTTTTTTGTTGTATTTTATATAATTTTTTTGGAGTTAAAAATGGAGATTTATATTTTAGGTGGAATATTTTTGTTTGTTTGGCTGGCTAGCGTAATTGTGTTTGCCGTGTTATACAAGCGCAAAAGCGTGGGCGGAGCGGCGGACGATAAGCAATTGCAGCAGATGGTGGAAAACAACAAAGAGCAGAACGAACTTTTAAGCAAAATGCTTATGAACGCCATAAACAACAATCAGCTTCAGATGCAAAACAACTTAAACAACCTCAATGTTTTGCAAAAACAAGAGTTTGAAAGCATTTCAAAGCGTGTTGATGAACTTACTACGCGCAACGAACAGCGCATAGAAAAACTTACCGCGGACGTAACCACAAGCCTTACAAACATGCGGCAAGAGAATGACAAGGCTATTGAAAAGATGCGCGAAACAGTGGATGAAAAACTTAACAATTCGCTTTCGCAACGCCTTAACGAGAGTTTTAGCAAAATTCAGCAGAGTTTGGAAAGCGTAAACAGCGGCATTGGCGAAATGCGCCAACTTGCAAACGGAGTGGGTGACATAAAAAAGGTGCTTAGCAATGTTAAAGTGCGCGGCGGTTGGGGTGAAGTTATGTTAAGCAGTTTGCTTGAACAAATCCTTGCGCCAAATCAGTACAGCGCGCAAGTCTTGGTGCGCAAAAACAGCAAAGAACGCGTGGATTTTGTTGTAAATATGCCGGGCAAAGATGGGCATGAAGTGTATTTGCCAATCGATAGCAAATTTCCGCTGGACAGTTATAATCAGCTTATTGAAGCAAGCGAAACCTTGGGTAAAGAGCGGATAGAAAAGGCGCAGAAAAATCTGCTAAAACGCATTAAGGAAGAAGCAAAAAGCATACACGAAAAATACATAAATGTGCCTTACACCACCGATTTTGCCGTTATGTTTTTGCCAATTGAAGGCTTGTATGCCGAGGTTGTGCGCGATGTTGAGCTTATGGATTGTTTGCAAAATCAATACAAAGTTGTGGTTTGCGGACCAACCACTTTAACCGCGCTTTTAAACAGTTTGCAACTTGGCTTTAAAACGCTGTATATAGAAAAGCGCAGCAGCGAATTGTGGCAAATTCTTTCCACATTTAAGCAAGAGTTTGAAAAATTTGTTCAACTTTTGTTAAAGACGCAATCCAAACTTGGCGAGGCGAACACCACAATTGAACAAGCCACAAAATCCAGCCAAAAAATTGCCAAAAAACTGGGCGATGTAAGTCAAGTGGTTGGCATAGATTATGACGACCCGCAAGACGACACCCCGCCACAGATTGAAGATTAAATTGCCGCAAGGCAATTTTTTATATTTAAAGCGCGAAAAAAGGATATTTTTGTCACATTTACACATAATACGCGTATGAAAAAATTTTGGGGCGTTATTGCAACAATTTTGTGTGTGGTTGTCTGTTTGTTCGCCTTCCCATGCGGGGTTAAAAAAGCGTATGCTAAGCAAGGTGAACAGCTGGAATTTTTTTACGCTGGACGGGTGTTTAACTATTCGCTTAACAAAAACATCAAAAAATCGAGCCGATTTGATTTAAACTATCAAATTAACAAATACAACCGCTTTTCAAGCAAGGAAGAACGCCAAAATTTGCTTAAACACATGCTTGATTTGGGGTTTGATAAGGCGGTTGCGCTTGAATATATTTTCCCAAATTTGTCCGCCACAATAAACAACATACAAAACAACATTTTTGTTGCCCCGCGCGATGCCAAAATTAAAATTGATTCAAATGCGGAAAGGGTTTTTACCTTAACCGATGAGGTTGTTGGCATAGAACTAGATAAGCAAGATTTGCTAAATCAAATTTGTGCAAATTATCTATCAAACGCGCCACTAAAATTCAACTTAAACACAATAACCACCACCCCAAAAATTACGCGTGAATATTTTAAGCAATACACCAATTTACGCGCGGATTTTTCAACCGATTTTTCTTCGTCAAGCGCGGATAGGAAACACAACATTAAAAACGCACTAAATTCAATTAATAAATACGAAATTGCGCCCGGGCAGATATTTTCGTTTAACAAAGTGGTGGGCAGACGAACGCTTGAAAACGGCTATCGTCAAGCAAAAATTATTGTAAACGACCAGTTTGTTGACGGATTGGGGGGAGGGGTATGTCAAGTTTCAACCACGCTTTACAATGCCGCGCTTAAAGCAGGGCTGGAAATTGTTGAAGCAAACAAGCACAGCAAGCAGATAGGTTATGTAAAATATGGATTTGATGCAATGGTAAATTTTGGCAGCAGCGACCTTAAATTTAAAAACAACACAACCAAGCGGATAACAATAATAACATCAGCATTAAACAATCGCGCCCGCATACGCATTTATGGCGAAGATTTGGGCAACACAACCTATAAACTGGTAAACGAAATTGTGTCGGTTGTTGAGCCGCAAGAGCAAGTTATTTTGGATACCCAGGGGGAGTATGCGGACAAGGTGTATTATGAGGACGAATACTATTACATAAAAAAAGCCACCCGGGGTATGGAGGTAAAAAGTTACCGTCAAACCTATGTGGATGGCATTTTAAAAGAAACCAAATTGTTAAGATACGATAAATTTAAAGTTCAAAATGCGGTTAAGGTGTGTGGCACTCACAAACGCCCGCTTAACATCATTCCGCCAGTTGCGAAATTGGATGAATTCTATCCACCCATTTGGACAAATTAGAAATTGCTTTGTATGCTTCAACTGACTGGTCTGGCACATAAATTTTGAAGTCGGTTTTTAAATAGTTGTTGTGGAAGGTGTACGAGGTTTGAAATTTTGGTGGGGTTTCGCCCTTAAAATATACATATTTGCGCTGAGTTAAATCAAGCGATTGGCTAGAAAATCCACTAAACGCAACATCGTAAACATCTTTGCATGTGGTTGGCACTTCAACATACGGGCTATCCCCATTGTAGTTAAAGCCAACACCAATAATTTTAACCCCTTCGTTTATTAAAATTGGCTTTCTAAACGAAAGGTAGTTTAATAGGTAGTCACCCATATCGGTCATTGTGCTTTCGGACAGGTCAAACTCTTCCAATTCGTAGCGGCTGTCACTTGCAAAAGCGTAGTTAAGCGCGTTAAAAAATGTGCTTGGAATTTTAATTTTTGTGCTGTTTTTGCAGCAGTTGTAAAAACCATAATTTTCAATCCCATAAATGTTTGGCGGAAGCTCGTCCAAAAACACATTTTTTGTGTTTCTAAACCCAGCGTAGTAAACGCCCCTAAGCTTTGGCAAATTTGGATAGTCGGTTATTGTTATAGGGAACTCTTCCGCGCTGTCAAAAGAGTAGTGGTCAACATTTTCAATTTTTGGACCAAGCGTAACAAACAAAGGCACTTGAATGTTAGAAAACGCGTGTTTGCCCGTGCTTTTTGCTGTGCTGGGATAGGTAAAATAGATTGGCTTTTTTGGCACTTCGCGCAGAGCAGGATTTATAAACGCGTAAAGCATGTCGGTGTCACCAAGTGAATTACCAGTTACCAATTTGCCCGTGCTGTCAAAAAATTGTTTGCCTTGTGCAACATCTTCAACCGTGGCGGTTGTGCTGGAAAAATCGGGCGCGACATATCTTCCCGTTTTAAGTGTATCATCTTGCGCATAAAAGGTCTTCCCCGCCACAACATCGCTTTCGCTTGCGTTGGCAAGGGTAAAGTCTGTGTCAACATGCGTGCCAGTTTTAATTTGGTCGTTTTGACTAAAAAATTTTTTGCCCGCCACAACATCTTGTTCGGTGGCGTCAGCAAGCGTGAAATCGGTTTCGGTATGCGTGCCAGTTTTAAGCGTATTGTCCTTACTATAAAAAGTTTTACCTTTGACCACATCTTCTTCAGTTGCGGTTGAAATGGTAAAGTCGGTGTCAACATGTGTGCCAGTTTTAAGTTTGCTGTCCCCACTAAAAAATGTTTTGCCCGCCACAACATCTTGTTCGGTAGCATCGGCAAGGGTAAAATCTGGGTCAAGGTGAGTACCCGTGCGCTTTACATTGTCCGCGCCATAAAACGTTTTACCAATAACCACATCTTGCTCGGTTGCCGTGCCAGAAAAATCTGGTTTTACATATTTGCCCGTTTTAATAAGGTTGTCGCCCGCATAAAAAGTCTTGCCAAACGCAACATCCATTTCAACCGCATCCGCATTGTCCAAAACCGGCTTAACATAACTGCCAGTTTTAAGCTTGTCATCGCCCGCAAAATATGTCATTCCGCACGCAACATCGTTGTCGGTTGCTGTGGCGGACGAATAATCTGGGTCGGTGTGCGTGCCAGTTTTAATTTCAATGTCGCCCGCAAAAAAGGTTTTTCCAATTTTAACATCTTCTGCGGTGGCGGTCGCTTTATTCAGTTCGGGGTCAAGGTGACTTCCTGTGGCAAAGTTCCCCTCTTTGTCGTAAAAAGTCTTGTTAATCTTAACATCCTCGGGCGTGGCTGTAACATCGCCGTAATCAATATCCGTGTGCGTGCCAACCTTTAATGTTTGGTCTTGGCTGTAAAAAGTTTTGCCTTGCTTAACATCCTCGGGTGTGGCAGTGGATTTTGATAAATCGGCATGTTCAATTGTGTTTATGGCTGCAGTTATTTCCGATGGGCTTGGGTTGGAGTGCGCGCAAACCACTTTGCCTCCCTTAGAAATAATTGCGGATTTCTGCTTAATAAGTTCGGCTTTTAACTTTTCTAGGCTATCAAGCATAGTTCCCCTCCAAAATGTCGTCGATGTCGGATTGCAAAATGTAACAACCTTTTAAAATAAAGTCCAACTCGCTTTCAAATGCCAAAAGCTGATAGTATTCTTCCACTCGCTTTTCCACATTTAAAACTTTTTTGTTGGTCAAATCAAGATTGTTAGATTTTTCCATTTTTTCTCCTTTTAAATATAATTTCCCTTTAAATTATAAAATTTTTTTGTTTTTTTGCCGCTAAAACATGACAAAAAACTTGTGTTAAATCATAAATTGTGATATACTAAAAAAAATTGGAGGATTTATGGCTAACTATTTAAAGCGCCCATTTATTATGTTTTTAATTTTTAGTTGCTTTGTTGTTGGTTGGCAAACCATTTCGGGCAACGCAATATTTAGCGGGGTAGCTATGCCTTTTGTGGGCATTATTATGCTGCTTGGCTTGCTTACTTACACGGTTGTTGTAAATAAGGAAGTTCGCCACCGCGTTTTGGATTTGTATATTTTAGCGTGCGTATTTGCTGTGCTTGAATTTGTGGTGTATTTGGTGCTTGAATTTGGTTTGGGCAACTATCACACCTGGCACGGGTTTAACATCTATCAAAATGTGCTTTGCGTGCTTGGGCTTGTTTACTTTGCTTACATCGTTTTCCGCGCAATCTACGAGGCAAAAGGTTTAAAATGTGGAGTAATAGAAACTTTGCTTGGCAATCAAAAACCAGTTAAAAAGGTTAAGCAAGCCAAAGAGTTTGCAAACGGCAGTTTGGAGGCGAAACCTAATCATAATTTTGAATCTAAACAAAATCAAAAATACAAAGACGATGTGATGGATATAACCGCGCAGGTCGAACAGCCAAGCACAGACAATCAAGACCTTGTTATGCCTAAGCAAGAGCAAGATGCTGCGCCAGCAGAAGAAACCCCAGCACAAAGCGAAGAAGAATTAAACCCCGCACACAACGCGGAAGGGGAAGAATAAACAACAGCCAATGTTGTTTTTTTTTATTTGAAAATACAAAATAATTTAAAAAAATTTTAAATTTGTGTTGACAAGCGTTTTTATTTGTGCTATTATAAAAATAGTTAAAGCACCGACAGGTGTTTTTTTAAAAAGGAGAATTTATGGCTAAAAAGGCAAAAACTAAAACTGAAAAAATAATTTTAGAATGCACTGTTTGCAAAAATAGGAACTATAATTCCACCAAAAACAAAGCAAACAATCCAGATAGGATGGAACTTAAAAAATATTGCCCAACTTGCAAAAAAACCACCCCTCATAAAGAAACTAAATAGGAGAGTGTATGTCTAAAAAATCAAAAAAGGGTAAATCTCAAAACAAAAGCGTAAAAGCGGCTAAAAATGTTTCTAGCACGGTTGATAGCAAGGTTGTAAACGAAGAAGTTGAAGTTGACCAAGTTGAAGCGGCAACTGAGCCTTCGTTAGACAACGCACAAACTCAAAACACGCAAACCCAAAGCCCAAAAGCGGATAACAAAAAGGGCAATGGGAAAGTGGTTGAAGTTAAGGCAAAAGATGTTAAAAAAGACAAGGTTAAAAAGCCAAACAAACTTGCAAAAAACCTTAAAGACACGGGCGCTGAACTTAAAAAAGTAACTTGGCCAAAATTTGGCGAAGTGGTTAAACAAACCGGTATTGTTCTTGTAGTGGTTTTGGTTTTTGCGCTTATTTTGCTTGGGCTTGACCGCTTGTGCTTTTGGCTTACATCTTATTTGTATTAAGCAGTAAAAGGAGAAAAATTGTATCCAAGTCGAGCCTTAGCGGGGTAGATGGATATAATTACCCTTCGCATTTCACACTGCGTTATAAATACGCAGCGCTTATTTAAAGGAGAAAAATTTAATGGCAGTTGTAGATATTGATAAAGAGCCTAAATGGTATGTGCTTCACGTTTATTCTGGGTACGAAAATGTTGCAAAGCAAAATTTGGAAAACACCATTGAAAAGTATGGGCTTGAAGACCGCATTTTTGAAATTATCATCCCTATGGAAGATGTGTTGGAAGAAAAGAAAGGCAAAAAAGTGCTTGTTCCGCGCAAAACCATGCCAGGATATATGTTTGTTAGGATGAAATATGGTGACGATATTTGGCACGCAATCACCCGCACAATGTACATAACTGGTTTTGTTGGTCCAAAGGGTAGACCAATCTGCATAACGGATGAAGAAGCCCGCCGCATGGGTGTGGATAAACCTCAGCACACCGAAGTTAAAATTGAACTTGATGTTAAAGTTGGCGATATGATTGAAGTTATCGAGGGTAGCCTATCAAGTTTTGTTGGTGTGGTTAAATCGGTTGATGCAGAAAATCAAAAAGTTGTTGCTGTTATTGAAATGTTTGGGCGTGAAAGCGAAGTTGAACTTGGCTTTAACCAAATCCGCCTAAAAAATTAATTTTTGGTATTGACACCCGCAAAATCTTGTGATATAATTAGCAATGTTTAATTAAGGGTTTAGCCAGCAATTTGTTTGACAAAAATTTTTGTTTATTGTATAGTTTTATTTGGAAACTCATCCGCCAAAAAGAGAGGGGGTATGTTCGGCCTTAACGGACACGTGGGAGGGCAAGTCGAGCCCAATTAACCACGCCATAATAAAAAAGGAGATTTTATGGCAGCTAAAAAAATTAAAGCGGTTACAAACCTTCAAATCCAAGCAGGTAAAGCCACCCCAGCACCACCAGTTGGTAGCAAACTTGGGCCATTTGGCATAAACATTGCTGGTTTTGTTAAAGAGTTTAATGATAAAACCGCAAGCATGGCAGGGTATGTTATCCCTTGCGTAATCACAATTTATGAAGATAGAAGTTTTACTTTTATCATCAAAAAGCCACCTGTTGCTGACTTAATTAAAAAGGAAGCGGGGCTTGAAAAGGGTACGGATAAATCCCGTAACAAAGTTGGTAAACTTACCAAAGAACAATGCAAAAAAATTGCAGAAACCAAAATGCCAGACTTAAACACCACAAGTTTGGAAGCAGCTATGAGTATGGTTGCTGGCACTGCAAGAAGTATGGGTGTTGTTGTGGAGGGCTATCATGACCAAAAGTAAAAAGTATTTAGAAGCCGTTTCCACATTGGAAAAGGGCAAAGCTTATGAACCAAAAGAGGCTATGACCGCAGTTGTTGGCACAAGCAAAGCAAAGTTTGACGAAACGGTTGAACTTCATGTTAAGCTTGGCGTTGATGGCCGTAATGCAGACCAACAAGTTCGTGGTGTGTGCGTGTTGCCAGAAGGCACAGGTAAAACCGTTCGCGTTTTGGTTATTGCCAAAGGAGATAAGGCGGAAGAGGCCAAAAAAGCAGGCGCAGATATTGTTGGCGATGACGATATAATTGCAAAAATTATGTCGGGCAGCTGGTTGGATTTTGATGTTTGCATCACCACACCAGACATGATGGGCGTGCTTGGTAAATGTGCGCGTATATTGGGACCAAAAGGCTTGATGCCAAACCCAAAAAGTGGCACTGTAACCATGGATGTTACCAAAGCAATTAAAGATGTTAAAGCTGGTAAGGTTGAATATCGTTTGGATAAACAAAACATTATCCATGTCCGCATAGGCAAGGTAAGTTTTGGTGCAGAAAAACTTTACAACAACTTAACCACAATCATGGGCGCAATTATCAAGGCAAAACCAGCCGCAGCAAAAGGCACATATTTAAAATCTGTGTACGTTGCAACCACAATGGGCCCAAGCATAAAAGTAAATTACAACGATGTAAAATAAAGTGGCAATTGCCACTTTTTTTTGTGCGCAAAGAAAAAATTTTTTAAAATTTGTAAACTTTTAACAAAATTTTGCATAAAAATTCAATAAAATATAAAAGAAATTTAAAATAGCGTGGTCTTTTTAAATTTTTTTAAATATCATAAATAATTATGGAGATTATATGAAACATTATGCAATTTTTAGTTATGCGCGCGGCGATGAAAATTTTAACAGCGGATTTGTTGAACTTAACAGCCGCAAGATGGAAGATTTAATTTACCCCGACCTTCAACTTGCTCCATACTGCTACCAAATTAAGGTTTTTGACAGCGCCCAACTTATTGAAGTTGACGGCAAACAGTACGCGCAACAGCTTAATTTAAAGGTTATCAACATTGGCGAAGTGGTGCACTATCACAAAACGGGCATGTTTTTGCACACACAATCGGGCAGGTTAAGTGACGATTTAAAAACGCAATATTTTGAACTTTTCAACCAAAAAAGCGACAACCAGTACATATTAAAAGCCAAATATTCCAACTTGCTGTTTTTGGTAAACAAAACCGATTGGTTGCTTGACGCAAAACGCATTGACGAGGTCGCTAACACAAAATCTTGCTGATGGGTATTGACAAATTTTTTTTGTGTGGTATAATGTGCGTAGGTGGAGGTGCTATGAGTAAAATGTTAACGGCAAGAGTGTATTTTTATGATGGAACCTACATGGATAAACCTATTTCAAAAGTTAAGGAAGTGCAAAACATCCCCATAACGGCGGACACGGTCAAAATTGTTGTGTTTGACAAAGTATGCGAAATGGCCAAAAAGGGCGACATGGTAAAAAGGTACTATATTGGCGTACAAATCTCGCGCGATATAGTTAAAAAACTTTTTAAAGGGGACACACAATTTTTAAAATTTGTCAAAAGTTTGGACGCAAACACCAAGTTTGTGCTTGGCAAAAATTATTCAATTTCTGCGCTGTGCGCGGACGATAAAGTTATCCCACTAAATGAAATTGTGGCTGGATACTGGTGCCCAAAACAAGCAGAAAGAAAAACTCCAAACTTGGACCGCGAAAGCCTTTAAATTTTAAGGTCTAGCAATAAATTAAAAATATTATAACTAACATTATCCTTTTGTATTGCATTTTTTGATAAAATTGTTAAAAGTTAATGCAAAATAAATGATTTTTATTAAAAAGTAGAAAATGATATTGTAAGAATTATAAGTTTATAAAATAATAAAAAAGTACACAGACTAAAATTATAAGTTAAAAATGATATTAAAAATTAAATAATTAAAAAGTTAAAGATTTGTAAAATTCATAAGTAGAAGTAAAATAGACGATTTTAAAAACTTTAAAATAATTTATCAACAAAAAAAATTCCACATAAAGTGGAAATTTTTTATTGCTTGCCAGTTGAACCAATTCCGCCACGGTCAACATCACCAAGTTTTGTTACTACTTTAATTTTGTATTTTGGCTGGTGTTTCATAATCCTAAATTGGCAAATGCGGTCATTTTTGTGTATAACTGTATCGCGCAAAGCAATGGCTGGATAACGCCACTCATCATTGTCGCCACAAAAACTTTCATCAACAACGCCAACACTATTTGCTTGAATTATACCAAAATTTTTAAAAGTGCTGCTGCGTGGCAAAATGTATGCCTCGTATCCCTTAGGAAGTTGCATTGCAACGCCCAAGCGGATAAGTTTAAAATCACCCGCCTTTAATACCACATCTTCCGCTGCACGCAAATCAAACCAATCGCTTTTGCCCTCCACATTAACAATAGGGTCGATATCAGCAAAATATTTCACTTTTAATTCCATAACTAACTCCTACAAAAATTATACCAAAAACCAACAAAAATTTCAAATATTTTTCACTTCCTTTCCCTTTTTTATTGAAATTATAAAATTTTTATCCATTTTCTAAATATTTTCATACAAAAATTATATATTTGTGGTATAATTGTTTTAGTAATGTGGAGGGTGTATATGAAAGAAATTTGTGTTATAACTGGCGCATCAAAAGGTTTAGGTAGGGAATTGGCTGGCGAATTTTGCAAAAAATCTAATTTGTGCCTAATAGCAAGAGATAAAAAAGATTTGGAAAAAGTTAAAAAAGATTTATTAAAATCAACAAAAAATCAAATTTTAACTTTTGCTGGCGATATTAGCGATGAATTATTTGTAAAAAGTGTTTTTGCAGAATTAGCAAAAAAGGAATATTCAATTAAGTATCTAATAAACAATGCTGGTGTTGGCAGATTTTGCAAAGTGACTGAAAACTCGCGTAAAATAATAGATGATGTTTTGTTTGCTTCTTTTATAGGTACAATTTTAGTGACCTCAAATGCTTTGCCAGTTATGAGTGAAAATGGGACAATCGCAACAATCATGAGCACGGCGGCAACCCAAGGCAATGCTAACGAAACTGCATATTGCGCGGCAAAATGGGGCGAACGCGGTTTTATGGAGGCACTTAAAAAAGAATTAGCAAACACTAAATTAAGATTGGTAAACATTTTTCCAGGCGGAATTAATACAACCTTTTGGGAAGAAAATAGACATTATGTTCCAAAAGAAAAATCTAATGGGTTTATGAATCCAAACGAGCTTGCAAAAGTTATTTACAAAAATGTTACAGACAAAAAGAGTTTGTTTGTAAGAGAATTGATAATCGAACGGTTAAAGTAAAGGAGTACAAAATGCAAATATATGTTACGGGGGCAACTTCTGCTGATAATCTTGGAATTTATAAATCTATAAAAGAAAAATTTTCTCGACTTGGGCATGTGGTAAAAACGCCGCTGGATACAATTGAATTTTGCAAAACACATAACGAAAAAGAAAGATTTGCAAAAGCAATGAAAGACATTGGCGAGGCAGACTTTGTTATATCAGAAATTAGTGGACCATCATGCGGACAAGGATTTGAACTTGGAGTTTTGTATGCAAAGGGGTTTAAAAAAGTTGTTTTGATTTCAAGCAGCAAAACATATACAAGTGGAATTTTAGTGGGTGCATTTGGCCAACCTGTTATGTATGACAAAAATGATATTCCTACTCTTATAAATAAGTTACAAGAAAAATTGAACCTTACAAAATAGTAGGTTCAATTTTTTGGTGCACCACTACAAATCTAAATTGAACCGAGGGCGTTTAATTTAGATTTTTTATTTTAACAAAGTGGCGGTTTATGCCGCGAAAGGTTCTTTACTCAGGGCGTAGAATGTAACATAATTGACAAGGCAAAAAGAAAAAAGCGAAAATATTTTCGCTCCATAGCATATTGCTTGTTTCTTTGTCTTAATTGTGGTATTTATC